>CALYOS010000003.1 GCA_945267035.1 uncultured Neisseriaceae bacterium
TTTATAGTAAACTTGATTCAAAACGACGCATTTTGATGCAACAACAATTACAACGTATTCAGCAGCATCAAGGCTTATCTAAAGACAGTCGTGAAATTGTGGATAAAATCTTATCGATTTAAGCCAGACAAGATATTATCAATTTCTGGTAAAAAATCCTGTTGCATAGCAACAGGATTTTTTTATAGGTTCTATTTTCTAAATAATTTTATTCAATAAGAATTGATTGGCAAGTCAATATGCAAATCAATGGATAAAATTGAATTGAATATTCTTTTTAATGCGTTCGTAATAATTAAGTAGATATTAAACAGCAACAACAATGCGTGCGCAATGTGTATAAATTTATTTAAAGTAGACTAAGCTTCAATCAATTTTTTTCCCAGATACTCATTGCCCTTAGTTATACCGGGTAACACAAAATAAAACCCACCACCAAACGGTTTAATATAACGTTCCAGTGGTTCGCCATTAAGTCGGTTCTGGGTATCGATAAAGCCTTTTTTCAAATCATTTTGATATGCTACAAAAATTAAACCCATATCCATTTGACCAGATGGCAATACACCGAGTGAATAACTGAAGCTGCGACGCCGTAGTTTGGCCACGTGACGCTCAGGTATACGCGGTTCTGCCCGGCGCATATGCGAATCAAATAAAATACGATCGCCATGAGGGTCTTTATCCATTTGCGGATCGTCCATCTCATGTTTCATTCCCATTGGTGCGCCACTGTGTTTATAGCGTCCAAAATCGTTTTCCTGATCTTCAAGCGGTGTTCTATCCCAAAACTCAAGGTTGAAACGGATAAGACGAATGGCTTGATAGCTACCACCTAGACACCATGCTGGTTCATTATTGTTTTGTGTAACCCATACTAATTCATCCATTTTAGCGGTATCGGTATTGGCTGCATTGCCGCTACCATCTTTAAATCCAAACAGGTTGACTGCAGTGGTATGATTATCAATGTCGCGCGCGGGCAAAAAACCATCGATTTTCCATATGGGAATCATATATTTGTTTGTATGACTGATTATGTCACGCAAAGCATAAATGACGCTTTCGCGACTATTGGCACAAAACTGAATAGATAAATCACCACCACACCATTGTTTTTGCAGCCGATCATTGGGAAAGCGGGGCATGGGAATGAGTTTTTTGGGTTTTTTTTCTGACAGCCCAAAGCGCTGATCAAATAGACTGTGACCTACGGCGACAGTAATGGTTAATGAATCAGGTGAAAGACGCTGGCCAAGCATGCCTGATTCAGGTGGGGGTAATTGATCATTTTTACCAAAAGGTATTTTCTGAGGCGTGGTTAGATAAGCAATCCTTTGTGAAAGAATTTGCAATAATTGTTGTAATTGTTTTCTTTGCGATACAGTTAAATTAAAGGCGACGAAAATCGCTTCTTTGGTGTCAGGTGTGATCACCCCTGCCTGATGTAGTCCATGATAATCGACTGCCTGATTATAATCATGACCACAACGTTCGTTGGCGTTGACTAATTTAGATGACACGATGCTGGCTAGGCCGAGACCTCCAGCCATCAGTAGCTTCATGCCTTGGCGACGCTGTGGATTATCCAACACATCTTGCTGAACGGCAGTATATTTTTTTTGCATAGGATACCTTAGTGCTTATATTTATAATAAACCTGAACACCTAATTGTGATCTTAACTCAGCCAGCAGTTGCGCTAGTTCGCTAACAAGTGAATAGAGCTGGTCATGATCTGACTGACTGAGCAATTCAAATGATTGGTATTGTCCTTGAGATAACTGGTATTTTTTTAATATATTAAAAATTTGTTGATAATTTTGATTAATGCGACTGTATTGTGTCGCCGGTATGAATGGACGCAGGTAGCGGATAATTAACGCAGAACCCTGTATATTTGCCTCGATATCAGCTAAATCGCTATGACTATATTGATTTTCTAATCCCATCAATTTGGTTTTTAGAATCATCTCAGGAAAATCAGCTGCTGATTGGATAATTTTTGCGATCTCCAGTTCGTCGTTGGATACCCTTTTTTGTAAATCAGCCAGCTTATAATGCAGCGCAATCGCTTGGTTATGGGCATCAGTCAGGTTCTTGCGGGAAAACAGATCATATTCAAGGCGGTGAAATCCGACAAAAGCGTGGTCGTTTACTCCGTCCAGATAATAATCTGCACGCGAGTTGATGGTTTCATCCGCATTGGCAAATAATTGGATAATGGTACGTACTTGCTCGTAGTGTTGATGTGCCAAGATATAATTGTGCTGGGCTGTTTGCAGATCACCTGATTGAGCAGCTTCAGCAATATGCTGTACATATCGTTGAGTGGTGTTTAACTTTTGTACCACTTCGCTTTGATAGGCGCGAATAGCGGGAAGATATTTACTCGGTGTAGGTATATCACCTTTAGCAGGCACCGCATTACTATCAGTAATGATCGGTGCCCGTAAACCATGTGCTGGAGACAACAAAGGGAAAAATATAAGGCCTAAGGCTATGAACGTCAGCTTTCTAGGCAGCATGATTTTTTTTCCTTAAAAATAATATGCCCATAATGAACCAGAAAATACCAAAGGTGATCACACTGATCCACATTGGTTGAGAACGGTAGGCAAACAGTGAAGAGGCCAGACTACCAATCAGGCCGCTGTCGTCGATAAATGCCGAAATATTCCACGCCGGACTGATGAGCCAGTCAGGGATTGCTACATCATGTTCCATCAGCAGGTTAGTACCATCTTCTACAGCCTTCAAACACAATGAGATAGCCAGAAACAGCAACACAATACTGGTAACCGTAAAAAACTTCTGCCAGCGGATAAAACGGCTGGTGAGAATAAATACGTAAAAGGTCAGGGCTGAAACGATAATGCCGATTACAACCGCCATCAGAAAGCTGGCATAATTGGTCTGATTGAGTTGCATAATCTGACCAGACAGAAAAACGACAATTTCACTGCCTTCGCGCGCAATGGCAATGGCGACAATAAATAAAGCCCCCCACCATGAATCATGAGCCACCTGCTGCGCTATGTTTTTTTCCAGAACAGCTTTCATGTTTCGGTTGGCTTTGTTCATCCAATAAACCATTTGCACGATTAAGATACAAGCCAGAAAAGACATTCCCATTAGAAAATAAGTTTGATGATCATCTGTCAATTGTTTGAAAACCCCATTGATCACCAATGCAAGAATGACAGAAGTCAGTATGCCTAATCCTACTCCGCCGGCAAGATATTGCAGCCCTTTTTTACTGTTCTGATTGCGTTTGATCCACGCATATATAATGCCAATAACCAGAAGAGCCTCAAAGCATTCACGCCAAACGACAAAGATCACTTGTCCCATAAATTTATCCAGTAACTAAAGGGTTATTTAACGATTAATTGACCTTTAGGCTTATTAAGATGAAAATCATCAAAAAATATGTACGTACCCGGTTTTTTAGGGGCAATGACTATCACTGATGAGGCTCCAGGAGCCAACACTTTTTCTTTGATTAATTGGGTGCTTTCAAACTCGACTGGTCCTTTGCCGATATTGCTCACTTTGATGCGAATGATTTTATTAGATGGGGCATTGAGAACCAGCGGGATCATGTCTCCATCTTTCATTTTAAGTTCTAGCGTCACCTTATCATCGGCTAAAGTAGAAAATGACGTCAGTGTGCTAACTAACATCAAGAAAGCAAATATAATTTTTTTCATAGCAAGTTAAATTGTGTCTGTGAAATTCGTCGGCAATATCCTTAGGGATCATCCTAATGATTGATCTTGAAGATAATCCCTAATTCAAGCAGTGTTTAATAGCTGCCTTTTCTACCTACTCCGGCATAATCGAAGTCCCAGCTTACTTCGAACGGTTCAAACCATGGAGCTACTCCCGTTTCCTTATCTATATGTCGTGCCATCTGGTTTGCTGTTGGCGGAGAAATGCGGTAGGTAACACGATATTTGCCCAGACCTGCAAGTTTGATGTTGTCACCATAGTGTGGACCATCATTAGCAACCATTGTCATAAATTTGCCGGAATGGTTATAGTTGGCATTACGGTTTGGCGCACCTTTATTTAGTTTGGTGATGGTGTATTCGATATTCAGGTTTGGTATCCAATCACCTTCGGCAAAGCCATTGGGATTTCCTTCTGTGGCATGAATGTCAGCCTCCATATGCACATCTGCTTTACTGGCGGGTAAATGCATATTGCTATGATCCATCCCATCTGTATCCATAGTGATTGGGGGAAGATAGACCCCGGATATTTCCATCCCATTTTTAATAAAGGGTTTACCCATTGGATATTCTTGTGCAAGAGCAGACATAGACATAAATACAGCGCTGGCAATGATGATTTTCTGAAAAGACATGATTGATTCCTAGTTGATCAGCAAGGTTTAATCGAAGTAAAGGTCAACAATAATAGCGTTAATTCATGCTACTAAGTGATAAGTATTATCAATATACTCTGATTATTGTTAAATGGAAACTCTAAAACTACATTTGACTTAAAAAAAACTTATAAATTTCATACTTTTGATAATTTTTCTGGATAACTGACTGAATATTTATATTTTTTGCTGATATTTGTTGGATTATTGAGTAGTATAAAAATCCTATTTACCCATAGGTTATGTCGCTAAATCATTGGAAATGATATTTATTTTCTATATCCTTAGGCTAATTGGAGTGGGGATGTATTGGTCAGATTATGATGATCCAAAAAGAAACATTATTGGCATTGTTTCGTATGAATTAGTGATTGTAAAAGTTAGGTAGAAATAATTTATTAATTTTGGGTATATTGAAATCTTAAATATCAACACTGAAAGTGAATGGGTAAATATCCTAATGTTCCATTCGGCTATTTTTAGGTTACAAATAAACTTTTGTTTTTTTACTGGTTAGTTTAATGGATGGGCAGTTTGGTAGGTCAGAAACTGAATTGCGAAAAAAATATTTGGTCAGAGACAGGCATAGCGATTTAAATTCGATAAAGGATAAAGTTAATTAATTATTAAAGCGAGAATGGTAGGACACTTTTACTGCTATGATTTTGGCAAAATTGAACTGTGTACGATTGCAAATTAAGATGTTCAATAGTTGATAGAAATTTGGTTAGTGATGTGTTTGATTTTTGTTCACATTTTGTTTTTGATAAATAATATTATGATGAAATATTTTAAAATAAATTTTGGAATAAACATTTGTTCTTTTTTCTTCGCATAGTAAAGAATGTTGATAGGAATGATTTTCTTATCCAGATTGATGACATCACATTGCCTGAAAGTGAATGGATATGCAAATGTTATAGATTTATTTTTGATTGTAGAGGCAGCTGTAAATATCTGCCTATGTAATGATTATTACAAATGCTAGAAAAGAGATGTTTAATCTGGACGGATCGAAAGTTTAAGGTATTAATGTGTCTGTTCAGTGGTTTAATTAGTTGGGTCGGTAACGGTTAGTTGCTCAGATTGATGAGTACTTATTTTGATATTATATTTATTCTTATTGGGTATTGGACAGAATTTTAATTGAATTGCGAAATTCGATATTCATTGATTTGAATGATTGAGTTTAGAAACTTTTAATTATAGTGGCATTTATAATTGCATCATAAAAACAGCCTATGGTTGGCAACCATAGGCTGTTTTTTTATTCCCGATTAAGCATGGCCGACCAAATTTGATGTGCTATCGGGGTTAACCCACGCCATAACAATGGTTGCCAATTGTGTTGTTTACAAAATGAAAATACGCGTAATTCGGCTTCCATTGGGTTAGAACAGGGTTGGAAAACCAGATTACCTCTGTCCTGCCAGTCAGAATCTGCGCTGATGAGATAAGGTGACAAAATATAGGCAATATATTCCGTCATCTCATTCTTTTGTTGCGTCCAATGATTATTTTGTGAGGTAACCTGTTGTAGATAGTATGGAGCAAATGGTTGGGCTGATTGTAAGTTAGCACGTAATGCAGCTTTGATTTCCTGTATGCTGGGAGCAAGTTGATTCATGAAGAACCTCCTGTCGCTCTATGAACATACAGCCAAGGATTGATGCTGTAGAGGCTGTTTGTTTTGATTATTCTGAGATCACCAGCACAAGTTAATGAGCCTAAATAGCTCAATTGAAGTTTATATTTAAATAATTTCCGTTTGTAGATACCCATTTTATTACTGCCTTTCTCTCTTTGGTCAAAAGCCGCTGTTTTGCTGTCAAACATAATTGGCGGCAGACATGTGGCAGGGTTGACAGACCGACAAAGAGAACCGGTAGGCGAAACGCCTCCCTGCCACTGTCAACCATGGAAGAGGAAAACAATGGGGGGGTACAGACAAAATTCTTCTGTAATGAGATAGCGGGGTATCTCTCTCTTTGTCAGCCTGTCAAAGCTGGCAGTGCTATTGAACACAGCGTGTTTATCTTGCCGTTAAAGCTTAATACTGTCAAATAACCGGCAATAACGTATTTTCACGGTGGATACAATAGTCTTGGTCTCAGTTCAGCTAAGGCATTTGCGCTACCGTCATGCAAATACATTATAGTCAAATATGGTTTTATCATTCTAAATAATGTCTAAATGCAAATTTTTATTAATTGTTTTTGAGATGTTTATTTAGATATTGTTTAGATAATATCTTTAGCTGATACAGCTGAAATACAGAGTATATAAGTACATCAGGTAGTATATTTTAGTATTGATACCATTTCGTGAAAATTGAAAAGAGAATTCATATTGCAAATCTTTAAAACATGTAATCTCATGCAAAATTGTATATTACTATTATTTCTGCATATTTACTTTAAAAATTATGTGTTTAGGGTTTTATTGAGCAGATTACTTGGCGATAAGATGGGTGTTTATGATGACTTTTGAGCAGATAATTTAAATTATTTGATTGATTCGTTTGCTGCTAGTCCTCAGGTTTAAGGCGTTGATTAAACGAGCTAGGTACAAAATGATCATATCGTGATGTGGCTAGTTAGAATCAAGTTGCCGTGTTTTGACAAATAATGTTGAGGTATCACCACGAGGGTTGATCACGTACCCCTGAATGATTTGAATAGGGTTGTTCTGAATGAGATTGGGTTTGAAGATGGCTCAATCACTCATGGATGGGAACGCTTTTTGAATAATGGGTCATGTTTCGATTCATGATCAATGATGAGTAACCGCTTCAGAATGTCTCACATCCGGCAATGATGGGAATAATATTATTGGCATTATGATCGATATAAGGTGAATTATAATGGTGCACAATATCGTTGATCTGCCCAGGCTAAATAGGGTGATGAAGAAAAATACGAAACAGAGAATGTAGACTTATAGTTAAAGAATTATGGGTTCGATGCTTTTGTCTAAAAAAAAAAATGGTCGCTTTTACACATAGGAAAAGTGTATTCATCATCATTGCATCTTGTCATCTTTGGTTTGTTCAGCTGAAAAGTGCAACGTTGCAGATTGCAATCTATTTTGGCATTGTTGAATCGTTGTCATCATTTAGCTCAAAACCCATTTGATTTTGGGTTTTGAGCTTTATACCTTTAATCTTATCCATCTGAATTTTAAAAATCGTTTAAAAATTTTCCTTCAAATTAGTTTGTTTGATTATTTTATTGATATCTAGATTTGAATTAAATTTAGTAATGATCCAATTTTAGCCATTCTTTCTTCAACTTTTTTTGCCGCCCCATCTAATGAATATCCATCTTCAATTAATTCCTGAATAAGAATGATCTTTTTGATATTGGCCAAATCGAATTGACGTGATTTAGATTGCGGATCCACTGTTTTGATGATGCCTTTTTCTTCCCAATAACGCAATTTTCGTACTGGAATTTTAGTCATTTCAGAAACTTCTCCAATACCAACAATTACGGTTGATAGAAAGTCATCATAAGAATTTTTTAAGGAATTTTTCTCCATATCAAAACCCTATTTATACGCTGAGTCACAGCCTATTATAGTGCACAATATGTTTTTACAACAAATAATGTTGTACTCGGATTATAATTGAGCCTATAATCCAATAATTGTATTTAAACTACAATTATTGGATATTGAGAGCTCAAAATGAAATACAAATTAATGCTTGGTACTTTATGCATTCCTCTAATTGCACTTGCTGTGGTTACGCAACTGTATGTACTCATGCCAGTTTCAACAAATTTACTGCTTTTTGTACAACATGCTAGTGCTCAAAATATTGGATTATTAACCTCGTTATTTGGGATTTTCTACGCTATCGGATTGATTATATGGGGGAGTTTGTCCGATAGAATCGGTAAGGATTTAACTTTAATTATTGGTCTGTTGTTACTTGCTGGTGTCAGTTTTGTCGTGCCACTATTACAAGACTTCTATTTATTATTGTTTGCTCGTGCTGTTCAAGGTTTTTGTGCGGCTTCGTTTCCACCCGTTGCTTTAGCTTGGGTTTCGATCAATCTGCCTGAAAGCTCTAGACCTAAAGCCATATCAATGATCAGTTGCGCATTTTTACTTGCGGCAACGATTGGTCAATGGTTAGGGTCTTTCCTGATCACAAACACACTTTTTTATGCGATGTGGCTGTTAGGCGGTATTTATGCGTGTGGTGCCATTATTTTTTATTGCTACCGTTTAAAAGGTGAACAAAACAATCTTGCTTTACCCAGCACTTCGCTCTTATCTATATTTTCTAAGCTACCTAATATCCTGACCAATAAAAAATTGTTCCCTATATATATATGCTCGGTATTTGTTTTACTCAGTTTTGTTGCACTTTATTCGGTGTTACACCGTAGTTCTCTCATCAATTTGGTTCCAACTTTAAGAACCATCGGTATATTTGCCATGCTATTTAGTTTAACAGCTGGCTATCTATTTAAAGTGATTAAGCCAAGCTATGTACTAGCAATAGCATTGTGCTTGATGGCCGTATCATTATTGATTCACACATTTTATTTGCTAGATCATCTGAACTCGCCTTTTGTTCTCTATCTCTTTCATTTTATTTTAATTGTTGGTCTAGCCTATGCCGTTCCTTCCATGATCGTCTGTATATCAACGCAATCAGAGTTAACAGACCGTGGTATAGCAACTTCTTTATATACCTGCATTTTATTTATTGGTGCAAGTCTAGGGGCATTCTTACCAACACTCTTCAATCCTCCTATTTTGTTAATAGCACTTTCGATTTTACTTTTGCTCTGCGCTATACAACTCATTATTAAGGATTTTTATTTATGACGAAACGGCTGATCGCGCTGATATTTGGATTATGTTTTTTATATTCTTCCTACAGTGCACAACATTGGACTCGACCTAAGGAAAATACTATGAATGTTACACAATTAACCACGCTTAGTTCACAACTTAAACCTAACTTACAACGGTTATTAAGCAATGATGAGCTCAATTTTAATTTAGTTTTAACTCATAAAGGAAAGCATAACCAGCAAGCAGTGACGTTATATCGGTTTGAACCACAACAAACCATGCAATTAAACAGCCAGCATACTTCATTTTTACTTGATGATGAGTCAGGAAAATTACAAGGATTTGTCAGATTATTGCCGCGATATCAATCAAGTCAAGAACAAGTGACTAAAGATAAAGCATTAGAGATTACGCTTAAATTTCTTCAAGAATTTGCTCCAGATTTATTAATCAATTATAAAAATAATTGGATTGATACCCATGATGAAGTGATTATGGTAGATGGGGGAAAAGTCAGTTTGACCGGAATGAAGGTAAAATGCCGTGATTTAAATACAGGTTTATATTTCTGGACGATTATTGCTCCAGATGGAAGCGTAATGGTTTTTGAAAGAGATGTTGAATGGGATTTTATTCGAGCAGGAAGACAAACACAGAAGTGGTTACACGATAGCTGGTTAGTTAAGAAATTATGAACATTTTTTTTAATGATGCTAATTGAATAAAAAATAAACCTCTACGAAAACCTAGTGTATCAGGGAAATAGAAGTTATCGCTTTCTTGCTGCGTTTGCAGAGAAGTTATGCAGAAAAAAGGGCGACAAAATGCAGTAAATGAACTGGTAGCCTAACAAGGAAGTCATATGATCATACAGCATCTAAGTTTTGAGAATTTGATGCCTTGTAAATCTTTATGGCAAACTTTTGCTTTTCTCTGAGTAGTTTATAATTTTGTGTATTTCAGATAACCGGAAAATTCAAGGGAACAGTGTGCGAACTAATCAGCTATATAGCCTACTTGTTCGGACACTGCCATAAATCGCAGTGGTTATGCTCAATCCATACCGATATATGATTGTAGTAAAAGGTAGCTAAGGATCGTTTTCAATTCCGCCTGTAAATAGATCACCCTTGTTTAGTTGTGTTATTTTAATAACCAATGTCTAGAAAAATTGATAACTAAAATAGAAATTTAAATCAGATTTAAAATTTTGCTCAATCATTTATTGTTAATAATAAGTAAATTATTTTTAATAATTTAAAATTGATAACTTCAAATGCTTATACTCAAATGCCAAGCTCCTTTTTTCTTAAAAAGGAGCTTGCGGTTGTGAGGAAGTTATCAATAGGCTTTCAATTGATTAGAGTGTGTAAAAATGATGATGTTGTATGACAAATCATTTAGGGAGCCAACTAGGTGAGGCATCAATAATAGATTAGAAAAATAAACGGCATTAAATCAAATTTGGCATCTTGAATGCTAATTCTGGTTTGTGCTCAATAAAGACTTACTGATGATCGACTAGCTAGAAAAAGATTCTGTTACCGATGACTAGGTATTGCATCAGTTTCAAGTTTAGAGAATCAATAGGCCGTCAATGATCTTTGATCCTTAGGTTTGTTGGAAATGAAATTGTGTAGCAAGGAATTTACACGGGCAATTAGCTGATGTTTGGCTAATCATTTGAGGGTAATCAGGCAAAAAAAATAACCACTTTAAAGTGGTTATATGGTGGCCAGAGGCAGGATCGAACTGCCGACACACGGATTTTCAGTCCGTTGCTCTACCGACTGAGCTATCTGGCCATCGGGGAAGAGTGCGCATTTAACCAGATTTGTGCGCAGTTGGCAAGTATTTTCTAAGCTGTTTGAGGTAGGTTGCTGTTTATTCATTGGAAAAATTCAGAAAATATTCCGTTAAATATTCCAGATACAGACAGGGTGGGTCTAGCTAGTCATGTATATTGCGATGGGTATTGCAGTATTTGGCATTTAATTTCAGCTTTTAACTGGACGTCTGAACCTGACTGTATTAATGTAGATATTTTCAGTTGATCAATTGATACAATGGACAACCAAACAGCTGCACAGTGGGAAAATGGATGGTTGCAGTTATGCACGCATCTGCCTTCACCTAACTTTGCTCCGCGTTCCGATTTCAGTGATATTTCTATTGTTGTCATCCATAATATTTCCCTGCCTCCGTTTGAATATGGGCATGGGGCGGTGCAGCGTTTATTCACTAATCAGATTGATCAGCATGAAGAAGATGTTTTCCTGCGTTCTTTGACTGCATTGAGAGTGTCCAGTCATTTTTTTATCGAACGCGATGGCAAATTAACCCAATTTGTTTCTTGTCATGATGCTGCTTTTCAGGCCGGTATTTCTCGTTTTAATGCTAGAGAAGCATGCAATGATTTTTCAATTGGCATAGAATTGGAAGGCTGTGATTTTGAGCCGTTTACAACAGAACAATATACTCAATTGACTTTATTGTTAAAGTCAATTTGTTGTTTTTATCCTATCCAAGCGATAATAGGTCATGAGCATATTGCTCCTGGGCGAAAAACTGACCCGGGACATTATTTTCAGTGGGATAAATTGCGTAAAGAAAATTTACCTATTGTAACAGATTATCAATGGCCAAACGCTAGCTAAGCTGTCACAAAAAGCATTTTTGGTTATAATTCTATTTAATTGTTAATTTCATTGCGGTTGACGCAAATTGTTTAGTGGAAATGTAATGAGTGATTCTGTTTTGATTGCGCTGGTACTTGGAGCTGCCTTTATTCTGGTGGTGCTGGCCTATAATATTTTTCAGGAAAGCAAATACCGTAAACAATTGCGCGACCAATTTGGTCATGCCAATAAAGATGCCTTGCTAGATAGCTCGGTCAATTCAGTGCGTGACGGTGGTTCGATAGCAACTAAATCGTCAGCTCAAACTGCACCGCTGCAAAAAGACGAATCGACAGCTTTTGTTGCTGTTTCCACTCCTGAATCAGTAGTACAACAAACAGTGCCCCAACAGCCTGTTACCGAATCCGTACACACAGCACAACCGGTACAAGATAATCCCAATCTTAATCAGGAAGTGGCCGAAAATCAACCGATTGGGCAAACTCAACCGTTGAACAAAAAGCCAAAAGAATTTTTGTCTCCGGCACAGTTACAGTCATTATCCCGTACTGCTCCGGTAAAAGGACGTAAACCTCTTTTGGATGTACGTGATATGTCCAAACAACCATTACCATGGTTCGACGCTCGCTTTGATTATCTGGCCTATATTGCTTTGTATGAACCCAAGGAACTCCATGCTATGCCACGCCTTAGTAGTCGCTCTCGCTTTCGGTTGGTAGGATGTACAATGGATGATCGCTATCAGGTTGCTGAGCCAATACCCAGTGTTTATTATCAAGGTTTTGTGGTTGGATTACAGGCAATCAGCCGTAATGGCTTGGTAACCAAAGAAGAATTGATGCAGTTTGCTGAGCAAGCAAATAAGTTTGCCGAACAGATGGATGGCTTGCTGCTACTGACCGATATGGATGCGTTTCTAAATGTAGCTCAACCACTTGATGATTTATGTGCTCGGGTTGATCAGACTATTGCCATCCATTTGGTTTCGCGCAGTAATGTAAGTGGTATGGAATTGCGCAATTCAGTGGAAAAACTGGGATTTGAGTTGGCTCATGATGGTGCATTTTATTTCAATGATACCAATGGTGAACCACTATTCAGTATTGTTACGTTAGACAATTCACCTTTTACCGGTAGTTTGTTAGCAAATCAAAATTATCGTGGATTCAGCATGTTATTTGATATAGTTCACATACCGAACGGTGAAAAATGTTTCGATCAGTTTATGGATATGGCTGTAAAATTATCCAGTCAACTTGGTCTGGATCTGGTTAATGACAAGGTAGAAGAGTTATCTACCGAATGGCTACGTGAAGTACGTCGCTATGTTATTGACCGCCAGAAGGAAATGAAACGGGTAGATATCATGCCCGGTGGTGAGTTGGCAAAGAGACTTTTTTCGTAACATTGCCTGAGATTGACATCAAAAAAATGGCAAGCCGCTTTGGGGTTTGCCATTTTTTTATTTATAGCTGCTTGGAGGTTTAAGGAACATGAGTTCATTCAGCGAACAACAAATTAAAGATTTAACGGCCTTGCTAAATCGTTATGCACATGAATATTACGATCTGGATGCACCTACGGTACCGGATGCAGAATACGATCGACTGTTTCGTGAATTACAAGCACTTGAGGAAAAGTATCCACAATGGCGCCAGCCAGATAGTCCGAGTATGCGTGTTGGCGGACAAGTTCAGCAACGTTTTGCTGCAGTCGTACATCAAATTCCGATGCTATCTTTGAATAATGCCTTTTCACCGCTGGATGAGCATAACCAATTTAATCACAGCGAAATGCACGCTTTTGATAAACGAGTGAGGGACGCACTGGGTACTGAACCTGAATATATTGTTGAGCCAAAATTTGATGGTTTAGCCATCAGTTTAGTTTATCGGCAAGGTTTATTGGTTCAGGCTTCAACGCGTGGTGATGGCTATACTGGCGAAGACGTCACTGAAAATGCCCGTACAATTGTCAATATCCCTTTGTGCTTACATGGAGATAAAGTGCCTGATGTATTAGAGGTGCGCGGTGAAGTTTTGATGTTAAAAGCAGATTTTGAGCGTCTTAATGCCCATCAACAGGCAGAGAATCAGAAAACCTTTGCCAATCCACGCAATGCAGCTGCTGGTAGTTTACGCCAGCTTGATCCCAAAATTACTGCTCGTCGTCGTCTGCATTTCTATGCCTATGGCATTGCGCAACTGGATAAACAATTTGTGCCGACTAGTCATAGTCAGGAGTTGAACTTGTTAGCTGGTTTTGGTCTGACCATTCCGCCACAAGATACCTTATGTGGGCAGGCAAATATCGATAAAGTGCTTGCCTTCTATGAGCACATATTCCAAATCCGAGCTGATTTACCCTTCGGTATTGACGGTGTTGTCATTAAAGTAGATAGTTTGGCTCAGCAAGAACAACTGGGTTATGTTGCTCGGGCACCGCGCTTTGCCATTGCACAAAAATTTCCGGCTGAAGAAATGCTCACCACGGTTGAAGCAATTGATGTACAGGTAGGACGAACAGGTGCAATCACACCAGTAGCCCGGCTAACCCCAGTTTTTGTCGGTGGTGTTACCGTGACCAACGCAACGTTACATAACGAAGGTGAAGCACAGCGCAAAGATGTACGTCAAGGGGATACTGTGATCGTACGTCGTGCCGGAGATGTGATTCCGGAAATTGTTTCCGTGGTATTGGCCCAGCGACCCATGATAGAGGAGCAGACTACAGATCTAAATACACCAGCTCCGGCTATACCGAAATATCCACCATTTCGTCTGCCTGAACATTGTCCGGTTTGTGGACATGAAGTTGTGCGTGAAGCGGGAGAGGCAGTGGCACGCTGTAGTGGAGGTATGCTTTGTCAGGCGCAGCGAGTACAGGCACTGATTCATTTTGCGTCCCGTCGAGCTATGGATATTGAAAACCTAGGAGACCGACAAATAGAATTGTTGGTGGCTCAGGGAAGGGTGCATCATTTCGCAGATGTCTACCGATTGCAATTAGACGATCTTTTGGCCATGAAGCAACAAGCTAAGCAAGAGGCAGCAGATGCTGATCAGGCTGCTGCGGATGAATTGGCTTTATCAACAGGCGGGAAAGCTGGTAAGCAACAGCCTACCAAATGGGCAGAAAATATTCTTGCCGGTATTAATGCCAGTCGCCAACGACCACTAGCGAATGTGATCTATGCTTTAGGAATTTTTCATGTGGGCGAGCGCACTGCTAAACAGTTGGCACAAGCTTTTGGCGATTTGGCTACGCTGACACAGGCGACAGAACCATTATTGGCTTGCTTGCCTGATATCGGTCAAGTTGTCGCTCATTCCGTTGCCTATTTTTTCAGTCAGGATGACCAGACAAGTCAGTTACAGGAATTACTTGATGTCGGAGTTGATCCACAACCGGAAACCAGACGCATGAATTTGAGTGACTATTTTGCGCCTGAACGCGTGTTAGCTCGCTTGCCTGATGCTGGATTAACCGAAACGCGGGCAGTAAAACTTTGGCAACTCGCAGGAAATGAATGGTCAAACTTATTAACCGATAAAGCCCTGCCTGAAAGCTGGCAGAATTGGTGTGCACTACCAGAAAATCGTACATTACTGCAAAAAACCATTTCTTTACGCGAACAGTTACTTGCTGCACAGCCACAAAAAACCGTGCCTGCTGCTAATGAGGCAGTAGCCGGCAAAACCTTCGTATTAACCGGCACCTTACCTAGCTGGTCCCGTGACGTGGCGCAGCAACATATTGAAGAAGCCGGTGGTAAAGTGAGTGGTAGTGTATCCAAAAAAACTGATTATGTGGTAGCGGGGAGTGAAGCAGGCAGTAAACTTAGTAAAGCTGAATCACTTGGTGTTACCATACTAGATCAGAGCTCATTGATGACTATGTTGGGAATAAAAGAATAATGAACATCAAACCAATCCGTAAATGTGTTTTTCCTGTAGCCGGTATGGGGACGCGGTTTTTGCCGGCTACCAAAGCCAGCCCGAAAGAGATGCTGCCAATCGTGGATAAGCCTTTAATTCAGTACGCTGTCGAAGAAGCAGTAGCTGCTGGCTGTACTGAACTGGTTTTTATTACAGGGCGTAACAAGCGCTGTATTGAAGACCATTTCGATAAAGCGTATGAGCTGGAAACAGAACTGGCCTATCGGAATAAAAATAAACTATTGGATTTTGTACAAGATATCTTGCCACCTAATGTTACCTGTCTGTACATTCGTCAGCCGGCGGCGTTAGGTTTGGGTCATGCTGTATTGTGCAGCCGAGCAGCTATCGGACAGGATCCCTTTGCTGTTGTATTAGCAGATGACCTCATCGATGCCCATCCTGGTGCATTGAGCCAAATGATGGAAGTTTATCAGCAAACCGGATCTAATGTGCTGGGCGTGGAGACAGTTGATCCACAACAGACAGGTGCTTACGGTATTGTAGAAGTGACCCAACATAACGAGTTTGACTATATCCAAAATATTGTTGAAAAACCTCATCCGGATGAAGCACCATCACAGCTTGGCGTTGTCGGCAGATATATATTATCAGCTCGAATCTTTGATTTTCTAACCAACTTACCCTTGGGGGCAGGTGGTGAAATACAACTTACCGATGCAATTGCCCGTTTGCTGACTGAAGAAAAAATGATTGCTTATGCTTTTAATGGCAAACGTTATGATTGCGGCGATAAACTTGGCTATCTTGAAGCCACAGTGGCTTATGGAATGAAACATCCGATAGTCGGTGCAGAATTCAAACAGTTACTACAACGGATGGTGTGTTAATTACACAGTGAAGGTAAACTCATTACTGATACTTATTAAGCCTGCAAGCTGATGCGAGCAGGCTTTAATTACCTTTTAATCACTAATAATACTTTAAGTTATTTCGAATAAATTTTTATTGCCAAAATGATTAAATTCAAAGATTGAATAAAGCTGAATGCCTTATTCCATCTAATATAACAACTGGATATAACAGCTAGTTAAATACCATAATTTGCATTGACGTTAAACTTTATTTTTACCATTTGAAATCCCAATTTCAAAATGAATTAATGATTAATTTATTTGTTTATTCTAAACTTTAAAAAATATATAAAGATTGAGCTCATAAAATTTTAGTCTTTATTTAAATCATATTTAGGTAATTCTGACCAAAAAAGATTAATCTTTTCACATGGCATCATTGATGCCTCAGTGTCATGCGGAGATTTAGTAGAACTAAGGGGTTTTAACCTTAGAACTCAGAGACTTAACCCTTAGAAATCACGCATAAAATGGACTTAAATAATTTTATTTTTATATAATGAATTGGCATCATTATGCAGTTGTTAAAAACCATACTGTCTTTAGACTCTTTCTTCTCAAGAATAAGCCTCTTTTATTTAAAAAAACATAAAAAAATTATATAGGAATAGATGATTTAAATGTAAAATAAGCCTGTCTGAATGCAAATCGGATGGTAACGCAAACTGTATTTCTGGCAGTAAAGTGCATAGCGAATGCAGCTATAGATTAGCCAATAGATTAATACTGCATTATCAACATGTATTCTTTGCATACTGCGAACTGTATGAAAGACACCTCCCTGTCACGGAGATTTTATTGAATAGCTCATCGGTAGAGCAATTGGTCAGGAACCAATAGGTAACAGGTTCGAATCCTGTTTCAAAACCATGTAGTTAAAATTGTATTATCCGTAGTACCAGTCAGTAAATAAAAGTGAGCCAAGTAGCTAAGGCTTAAATATGGTCAAACCGGTTAACCTTAAGCATTCTGATTAATGAGTTTGTTCGGGATAAAAAAACCGGATAGCAGGCAAAATTTTTTTAATTAATTTCGGGTTTTTATGTAGAAAGGACAAAAAAATTTCCCCTGTTATTTCGTTACTTAATCCGTTTTACTCTATTTATTTTGTTTGCTGACTGGATTTTTAGGAGAAAGAAAATGTTAAAAAAAATTGATGTAAAAAAAGGGGAATTGGCAATAATATTTAAAAAAGGAGAAATTCATACCATTCTTTCAGCCGGCACGCATATTTTATGGGATCCATTTTTCTCTTTGTCATATTGTAACGTGGATCTGGCCGAAAATCGTATATCGACTTCTCTTGCAGATAAGTTGCTTAATTTTTACCCGCATTTAGTGGAAAAATATTGTCATTTTATCAAGGTCGCTGATAATGAGATCGCATTGCGTTATGAAGATGAAATGCTGGTGGAAATACATTTCCCTACTTCAAACGCCATGTTTTGGCAAGGGTATAAAACTCATTTGGTAAAAAAAGTCAATCTTGAACAAGGCTATCGTTTACCAGATGATATAGCACTTGAACTGCTACAGGCAAGAAATACCCATAGAATAATTAAAGGTTTGAATGAATTAATATTACATCACTTTATTGATGAGCAAATAGGAACCCTGTTTGTTGACAATCAGTTTGTACAGATTATTGCACCGAAAACAGTAATAGGTCTATGTGAGTTCCAGCATAAGCTAATACTTGGTCAATATAAATTATTGAACAGCCGAATCGAAGATCTTTTAGCCGCTACCATTGAACAAAATGCTCCAGAACAATTACAACAATTTTGTGTGCAAATGCAAGTAGGTGCAAATCAGGTTGGTTTGCGCTTTGAGGATGATTTGTTGGTTGAAATACTGCCACCTGGAACCAAACGATTATATTGGCTGAATAAATGTAAACAACACATGCAAACTATTGAGCTGAATGAAGGATATGAACTTTCAGAACAGCTTGTGCAACAAGTGTTGCAACCAAAATTACGTAAAAAAGATGTCATTGGTGACAGCAATGTGCTGATTGCTCAAATACCTGCATATCATGTAGGTGTGCTAACCGTCAATGGGCGGGTTGAAAAATTACTTGATGCCGGCATCACCGCATATTGGCGATTTAATCGGGTAATCACCGTAGAAATAGTTGATACGCGCCTGCAAACATTGGAAATCTCTGGGCAGGAAATTTTAACCAAAGATAAAGTCAATTTGCGTATCAATCTGGTCGCCAATTGGCGTTACAGCGATGTACTTGTGGCTTTTGCCAAGACTGCTCAGCCCGAGCAACTACTCTATCGGCAATTGCAATTTGGTCTACGTGAAGCAATTGGCATGCGCACATTGGATGAATTGCTAGAGAATAAAAATCTTCTAGATGAAGTTATCAGTGCCTATTTACACAAGAACATGGATGGTTTCGGAATAACCCCTGAAAGTATAGGCGTAAAAGATATTATTTTGCCGGGTGACATGAAAACTATTTTATCTCAGGTGGTGGAAGCAGAAAAAGCAGCACAGGCTAATGTCATTCGTCGACGCGAAGAAACTTCCGCTACCCGGTCCCTACTCAATACGGCCCGCGTAATGGAAAACAATCCAGTGGCTTTGCGTTTAAAAGAAATGGAAACACTCGAGCGCATTGCTGAGCGGATTGACAAAATTTCCGTAGTTGGGGGACTGGATCAAGTATTGCATGGATTAATCAATATTCAAGCAAAAAAATAGTAAACAAAAACCTTTTATCATGCCATCAACTTTGGCATGATAAAAGCAGGGATTAGAAATGACTCAATATAATGTGTTGCAAGCGGAAAATGCAAAACCAATTAAAATGTGGACACAAGGCGTATCGGTCGAGGATGGAGCAAAAAATCAGCTAATCAAAACAGCCCAGTTACCATTTATCTTTAAACATATAGCCGTCATGCCCGATGTCCATATAGGGAAAGGATCGACTATCGGAAGCGTTATCCCAACCATAGGTGCAATTATTCCGGCAGCCGTGGGCGTGGATATCGGCTGTGGCATGATTGCCGTACAAACCTCCTTAATGGCAACTGATTTGCCCGATAATTTATTGTCTTTGCGTCAAGTTATCGAAAAAGCCGTGCCACATGGCATGCCCTCCAAAATAAGTGGACGACATAATGGTAGCTGGCAAAATCCCCCTCCAATTGTTTATCAATACTGGCAGCAACTGGTACCGGGTTTTAAAAAATTAACCGCAAAGTATCCACGATTGTTAAAAGCCAAGAATTACAGTCATTTAGGTACACTGGGTACCGGCAACCATTTTATCGAAATCTGTCTGGATGAAGCCGATAGCGTGTGGATAATGTTACACAGCGGCTCACGTAGTATAGGCAGTGTGATTGGCACCTTTTTTATCGAAATGGCGAAAAAAGATATGGAAATCCATATTAGAAATCTACCCGATTCAGATCTGGCTTATCTTCAGGAAGGGACAGAGCATTTTCAGGACTATGTCGAGGCCGTGCATTGGGCACAGGAATTTGCACGACTCAATCGCGAAGTCATGATGCATAACGTTATTGCTGCAATGCGCACAATCATAACCAAACCATTTACCACCCATCTAGCCGCCATTAACTGCCATCATAACTACGTGCAGAAAGAACAACATTTTGGAGAAGAGATATATATTACCCGCAAAGGTGCTGTATCAGCACGTAAAGGAGAATTGGGCATCATTCCGGGTTCAATGGGCACCAAAAGCTATATAGTCCGTGGATTGGGTAATGAAGAAAGCTTCTGCTCCTGTTCGCATGGAGCAGGGAGAGTAATGAGCCGCACCGATGCGAAAAAGCAATTCACCATAGACGATCAAATTAAAGCCACCGCCCACGTTGAATGCCGCAAAGACGCCAACGTAATCGATGAAATACCGATGGCCTATAAAGATATCGATGCCGTCATGACCGCACAAAACGAATTAGTGGAAATCGTGCATCAGTTACGGCAAGTGGTCTGCGTAAAGGGTTAAAACCACTATGCCACTCTATGCTTTAAACTGGTTTCTAGGTAAAGTAAATGCCCTGATTACTTTGAGTACTATTTAATCTTGTTATGGTTTTCTAATACTTTTCTCACAAAAAATATGATGCTAAAAATTGGTAATAAAATGATTTTACTATCTTTAGAAAAAATATTTTGCCATGTATTGGTGTTATTCAAAGCATAATAGCATCGAATTAATACTAAAAAGGTCAGATATCTATCTGACCTTTTCTAATCTATCCTAACCTTATCAATAAATAGTTTCCTTAATTTCTCGCCACCCAATACGTTTAAAACCTACTGGGCACATAGGTATCCCTCCTAATTCAATATATTCACCACTAGACAGATGCGCGCTGGGTTTTACGCGTAAACAATTCTCGTTTGGCGTAATATCACCAGGGATTTTTTGTTGACCAGACCTACCTGCATTAAGTGAATTGTAATGATTAATTCCCGATACCATTACACCAATAAAGCCATTTATACTATAACTACTTTGAATGGTATTTTTATTCTGATCAAGAATAAAGTGCGGGTTATTTTTATCAATCTGTCCACCATTGCGGCTGTCAAACTGTGTAATGCGTGACTGTATGTTGGTGGATTGACTAGAATGTTTAATCTGACATGGATCACTATTAGGACCTTGATTTCCGTTTTTCTTTTGCAAATCATAGGATCTGGTAATCACCATACCAGTAGAGAGCAGCTGACTGAATGCAGTTGTCACCCGTTCACCATCAGTATTGAGCATGAAATACCAGCCTTTATACTTGGCAGAAGAGAAGGGTAGTGAGGATAATTGCCCAGTATTATTGCTATAACTCATGGTTTGTTGCAATAGTTCACCCTTATTCACGGGAGAAACCGTTTTTTGTTCATAATCGTCATAGATACCATATATAGCTTGTTGTTTTTTCGATTGCAGATCTGATTGATAAAGATCACTTCCAGTACCAAAGACCACAATGACTTTATGTGCAGCATTTGGATCTTTATCATCGTGAGCGGCTTCAAACAAAACTGGTGCCGTGGTAATTGGACCATCAGCGGTGAAAATTTTATTAACCGTCCAATTATCGGGATGAGGATCGCGAATGTCAAAGCGGTACAGATTTCCGCCATAATCACCAGCATAAACCAGATCAGCTACGCCATCATTATCACTGTCAAATACCACCGGACTGGCCAATCCGCCGTTGCCATCTGCAGCCTTCAGCTTCTTAACGAGTTGACCTTTCTTGTCACCAATAACGCTATAACTTTCTGTTCCTACATCCACACCCAAGACATCATAAATATACAGTGCGGACTCATTTTCGTGCGTTTCCTGATTAGGGAAATTTACCCCATTATTGATAAATGCCAGTTCGCGCAGATGGGTATTATAAGTATTCACTGATGCGTTCTTGTCGCGGTTGACGCGGGTAATGGCTACGGCAGGCGTGCCGATTGTGTAACCGAATTGATTATTAAAGCCACTCGGTGTTTGAAATAAAAACAGTTCATGGTACCAACTGGCATTCTGCATATTATCCGCAGCAATGGATTTCCCGGTAGTCAGACTTTTACCACCGATATTCAACGCAAACGCACCGCGTCCAGCCTGACCCATATTAGAGACCATAAAAATCTGTTGCGATTTATTCGGTAGTTTGGGCGTTTGAACCACGGTAAAGCCACCATTAAGCAAATAACGATGAGGATGGTTGGTGTCTTTGCCATAATTATTGCTGGTCAGATCTTTGTAATAATGGCTGACCAGATCGGAGCCATCGGTACTGTTACGTTCAATCGACATCGGCATGTAGTTGAACTTCAGATCATATGGATTGGTATCGCTGTTGGCAGCACGAAATACATACACCATGCCATCGTTGGCGGAGGTAATCAGATATTTTTGTTTGTTGAATTCTGTTTGGCCGATGGTTTCGATGGAATTATTGATGATGTCGCCCATATTTCTGGTGGAACCAAGACCAGATTTATCAGGACGCTGGCGATAATCGAGTACAAAGCCGTTTTGTTTGATCTGGTTATCGGCAGTGCTGCGGCTAAACCAATTGAGTAAACCATCACGCCATTCCAGATTATTCAGATTATTGTTATCGGCAAGTTTAAACGAATCATTTTTTAGACCGCTAAAGAGACTGCCAGAAAAAAGATAGGACTGGTTGCCATCATTCAAAACCAGTTGGCGATTTGCAAAAGAGGGCTGTTTATTGCAGGCATTGTTGTCCGCAGCATTTTCATTGTAGGAATGAAAACACAATTGGCTGCTCCAATGCTCAGTATCGACTCTGGATTTGATCAACAAATTTTGCTTTGAGGTAGAAGATTCACCCATAATCGGTGTAGTAGTGGTAATGCTTTCTTTCTGTTCATTTGTCTGAGCTGCAATTTCTTTGAAGATATCTTCAAAGGCTTTTTACGGTAATGAGCATAACATTGGCGTTTGATAATCGTATCCATACTCCCCGAATCATCAATAAAGAAGGTAATATTCGGTTTGACAGAATAGCCAGTAGTTTGAATAGATTGACTTTGCAGGTGAAGTGGCGTATCAGAAAATTGATTCACGGCATATGAATAAGGGTAATAAAATAACGCCGTTACACTCATAATGATATATTTAAATGTTGTTCGATGTGCACTATGTGTCGTAAAAATCATTACTTCCCCAATATTGTAATAAAATCTAAAATGAATAATATGCAAAACAAATAGCACATTTGAATACATAAGTAAATATAGGTTATATAATATTAAATTCTATTAAGTAATATATAAATTAATTGGTTTTATTTGAAATTTATAGTTTTTTGTCCAGATTAAAGTCTGAATTAATAAAATAAATTCCAAAATTATGATGAAAAATATTTAGAAAGATTAATATTAATCAAATATTATTTTTTTAAAATATGGGTTAGATAAATATTATCTAAAATAAGATGAAATTAACTGATAAAAAAGGATTGATTTAGTTGAAGGTTCTACATTATGAATATTAATTAAGGATTAATTTAAATTCAAAATTGCTTTGCATCAATAGTTTAGAATTGAAACTTTGATTAAATAATTATTGAAAGAATGTTTAATTTTTATACTCAAACATTAATAAGATTAATGCTTAATATTTTGACTATCAGCAATTGTCCAAAAGGTTTTACCATCTAAAAGTTAAAAATCAATCTATAACATGACCCATTTACTTAATTGCTCATACCTTGCCTTTAAGGTTAATGTATAAATCATTAGAGATATGAGCAATAAAAATTAATTTGGCTGTTAAACCATGATTTAACTCTTCAGTTTTATAACGTAAGTTTCAATTTAAACAATCTTTAATCCCTATATATTTTTATCATCTAAATAATTAATTATATTGCCCGTTATGCATTGATTACCTTTGATAAACCGACCCGCAATCATTTTCGTTTGGGAACGCTCATTTTTAGTGAAAAAATCTGTAATTGAATATCTTTTATATGAGTTTGATACTGAGTTGAATTCAGATTATAGATGTTATGATAATTGTACAAAATGATCTAGTTAAAAGAATGCAATGTATTAAATACTATTTTCTTTACCAACACGTTGTTAATTAACTTCAATATTCGTCATAAAACCATATAGGTTTTGCAGCTATTCCTTCATTCGAGTCTCTTAGGCTAGTTAACATCAAACTAGATTTAAATTATTATGGCTAATTTTGTTGTATCGGCAAAAAATAACAGTTAAACAATCACAATTTTCCAATTGATGCAATGTGCAAATTATTGATTAATTAAGATTATTATATATAAAAGAATGATGTTAATTTAAAGCAAAAATTTCAGTATGGATACAGATTTTATGGTTTAGGCATATAGATTAGTTAGGTAAGCTTTTTTTAAGGTTTATATTATTTATTACCTTGATGAACCAATAAGCTGCCTTGCTGGTAAAATACACGTTTCTTTTTTTATATCGATATTAGATATATATTTAAATTTAGAATTAAATGGAATTTAAGCATGGCCATCAGCATTCAACAACGAGATCAATTACAACGCCAAATATGGAAAATTGCCGATGAGGTAAGGGGTGCTGTCGATGGCTGGGATTTCAAACAATATGTACTTGGCACCTTGTTTTATCGCTTTATTAGTGAAAACTTTGCTGATTATATGCAGGCAGGCGACGAGAGTATTGATTATAAAACAATCTCCGATGATAAGATTACCGACGAAATCAAACAGGATGCCATTAAGTCCAAAGGCTATTTTATTTATCCTAGCCAATTATTTTGTAAAATTGTAGCGGAAGCTAGCATCAATCCTTGTTTAAATACTGACTTGGCCAATATTTTTAATGCCATTGAAAGTTCAGCTATCGGTTATCCTTCCGAAAGCGATATTAAAGGATTATTTGCCGATTTTGACACCACCAGCAACCGCTTAGGCAATACCGTAGAAGATAAAAATAAACGGCTAGCTGCAGTGCTCAATGGCATCGCCGAGTTGGATTTTGGGCAATTTGAAGATAACCACATTGACGTGTTTGGTGATGCTTATGAATATTTAATCTCTAATTATGCTTCCAAAGCCGGTAAATCAGGAGGAGAATTTTTCACCCCACCAAATGTATCCAAATTAATTGCACAATTAGTCTTACATAATCAAACCAAGATCAATAAAATATACGATCCGGCGGCTGGCTCAGGCTCTTTATTATTACAGGCAAAAAAACAGTTTGATAAGCATATCATCGAGGACGGATTCTATGGTCAGGAAATTAACCATACAACCTATAATCTTGCCCGTATGAATATGTTTTTACACAACATCAACTATAATAAATTTGAAATCGCCTTGGGCGATACACTACTTAATCCTAAGTTTGGCGACGAAAAGCCATTTGATGCCATTGTTTCCAATCCGCCGTATTCAATAAAATGGATTGGCAGTGATGACCCAACTTTAATCAATGATGACCGCTATGCTCCTGCTGGCATACTTGCGCCAAAATCCAAAGCCGATTTTGCTTTTATTTTACATGCACTAAGTTACTTATCCGAGCGAGGGCGGGCAGCGATTGTTAGCTTTCCGGGTATTTTTTATCGCGGTGGCGCTGAGCAAAAAATCCGCAAATATTTGGTCGATAATAATTTTGTCGAAACCGTGATAGCCCTAGCACCGAATTTATTTTATGGTACCTCGATTGCGGTCAATATTCTGGTATTGGCGAAAAACAAAACCGTCAGAACCACACAATTTATGGACGCCAGCAAACTGTTTAAAAAAGAAACCAATAACAATGTCCTCACCGATAAGCATATTGAAGAAATTATGCAAGTATTTGCCAGCAAGCAAGACGTCGAATATTTTGCCAAATCGGTTGCGAATCAAACCATTGCCGACAATGACTATAATTTATCGGTAAGCTCATATGTGGAAGCCGAAGATACCCGTGAAATTATTGATATCACCCAGCTTAATGCGGAATTAAAAAACACCGTGGCTAAAATTGATCGCTTACGCGCCCAAATTGATGCCATTGTGGCGGAGATTGAAGCATGAGCAATAATCACATTCAAATTTACCATGTTAATAATCAACAAGTTTGTGTTGAAGCTTACTTTAAAAAAACAACTGTTCAGAAAATCCGAACAGTTCAACAACATTCACGAAATGTTTCTAGTGAGGTAGAAATATCTTATCTTAAAACCATCAACGTATTAGCAAATAAAGCGAAACAGGAAAGTCGCAAGAAATGAGTAACAATTCAAATATGCAAAACAGTATCGCTAAATTACTTGATGGGGTAGCGGTTGAGTGGAAGGCTTTGGGAGAAATAGGGCTGCTAATTCGTGGTAGTGGATTACAAAAGAAAGACTTTACTGAAACGGGTGTGCCAGCTATTCACTATGGACAAATTTATACTTATTATGGAATTTTTGCTACTGAAACCAAGTCATTTGTTTCAGCTAAATTAGCGGAAAAATTAAAAAAAGCCAAGTACGGCGATATTTTGCTTGCAGGTACCAGTGAAAATGTTAAAGATGTGATGACACCTTTGGGATGGCTTGGGGGAGAAATTGTTTTTTCTGGCGATATGTTTGCATTCAGACCAAGTAATCTTATTAATACAAAGTATTTAACCTACTTTTTGCAAACAACGCCCTTCCAGAAGTTTAAAGAAAAATATGCTAATGGTACTAAGGTTATTCGTATTTCATCCGAAAAATTTTTAACTTTTAAAATTCCCATCCCCCCACTACATGTTCAAACTGAAATCGTCCGTATTTTAGACACTTTTACAGAGCTCACAGCAGAGCTCACAGTAGAGCTCACAGCACGAAAAAAAAAATACGATTATTATCTGAATAAATTATTGACCTTTAAAGAAGAAGAGGTTGAATGGAAATTAATAGGGGAGTTTGCTTCTTTAAAAAGGGGGATCCGCGTTACCCGAAACCAATTATCACAAAAAAATGGTTATGAAGTTTATCAAAATAGTTTAACCCCTTTAGGTTATTACGAAAAAGCAAATACAAAGGAAAATACAACTTTTATAATAAGCGCAGGTGCAGCAGGTGAAATTGGTTATAGTACGGAAAAATTTTGGGCTGCCGATGACTGTTTTTATTTTGAATGCTCAAAAGATCTATTAAGTAGATATTTATTTTATGTGTTAAAAAATAAGCAAGAATATATTTCATCTCAAGTAAGAAGGTCAAGTATACCTAGACTACCACGTACGATTATTGAAAAATTAAAAATCCCCATCCCCCCACTCAAGGAACAAGCCCGTATTGTCGAAATCCTAGACAAATTCGATGCAATCACCAATTCACTCACTGAAGGTTTACCGCGTGAGATCGAGTTACGCCAAAAACAGTATGAGTACTATCGGAATTTATTATTGAACTTTCCTAAGGTGGAAGATAAATGACACAAGACAATCAGAATATGAACAATACATTGATAAATATTGCAAAACAGCTTGATAAAATTGCCAAAAACGGAAAAAAAGCCCAATTGATTTATGCCTTTAATGGCACTGGTAAAACACGTTTATCGCAAGCGTTTAAAGAGTTCATTGTATCGCGGGATAAAGGGGATGAAGAAGACAGCGGTGTCTTAACACGGCATAAGATTCTTTACTATAACGCATTTACTGAGGATTTATTTGTCTGGGATAACGATCAATATCAGCAAGGCGAGCATCAGTTAAGCATACAACCCAATTCATTCACGGATTGGATTCTGAAAGAGCAAGGGCAGGAGCAAAATGTGGCGAAATACTTCCAAGCTTATACTCAGCAAAACCTGACACCGCATTTCAATGAGGATTTTTCTGCTATTACTTTCTCACTCGCAGCAGGTAATGATCAGCGTATTGATAATATTAAAATCTCCAAAGGAGAAGAAAACAACTTAATTTGGAGTATTTTTTTCACCTTGATTAGTTTAGTGATTGCCGAGCGCAATATTGTGGAAAAAAGCGAGCGTTCTACTAATGAATTTGACCAGTTACGCTATATTTTTATTGATGATCCGGTTAGCTCCTTAGATGAAAATCATTTGATTCAGTTGGCAGTGGATATCGCAAAATTAATTAAAACGAGCGAATCTGATATCAAATTTATCATTACTACTCATAATTCATTGTTTTATAATGTACTTTATAATGAATTAGGGTTAAAAAACGGTTATATTCTAACACGACTAGCAAATGGCTATTTTGAACTTAAAGACAAAAAAGGCGATTCAAATCACAGTTTTTCCTATCATCTGTATTTAAAGCAGTTGCTGCAAGAAGCGATTGAGGAAAATAAAGTTGAAAAATATCATTTTACCCTATTACGTAACCTGTATGAAAAAACCGCCTGTTTTTTAGGCTATTCTAAATGGTCAGAATTATTGCCTGATGATAAACAAGTCTATTTAACCCGCATAATCAATTTTACCAGTCATTCAACCTTATCCAATGAAATGGTGCCCGAGCCTTCTGAACCGGAAAAACAGATTGTTGCCTTTTTACTCAATCATTTACTCGAAAATTATAATTTTTACGAGCAGGAATATGAAGATGGTCAATTACACAACCCCGATTGCCGAAACTGATCACTATATTATTTTAGATAACTACACCAAGCTTGAAGAGCCGGCGGCAGCCTATCAAACGGAAAATGAATTAGAACACGAATTGATTCAGGATTTAAGCCGTCAAGGTTATGAATATCTGCCTGAGCTGAATAATCAGCAGAAATTATTGGCTAATATTCGGGTGCAGTTGCAAACCCTCAATAATATGCAGTTTAGCGATGAGGAGTGGCAGCGATTTGTATTAGAGTATCTGGATAAACCTAATGAATCGATGGTCGATAAAAGCCGTAAAATTCACCATAATTATATCTACGATTTTGTGTTTGATGATGGGCATATTCAGAATATTTATCTCCTTGATAAAAAAAACCTCAGTAACAATAAATTACAAGTAATTCACCAGTTTCGACAAACCGGTAATTATGCTAATCGCTACGATGTGACCATCTTAGTTAATGGCCTGCCTTTGGTACAGGTGGAGCTGAAAAAACGTGGCCTAGCCATTCGTGAAGCGTTTGGCCAAGTTCATCGCTACAGTAAAGAGAGTTTTAATCAGGAAAGTTCGCTGTTTAAATATTTACAGTTATTTGTGATTTCAAACGGTACCGATACTCGGTATTTTGCCAATACCACCAAACGGGATAAGGCCAGCTTTGATTTCACCATAAATTGGGCAAATGTTAAAAACGAACCGATTAACGACTTAAAAGATTTTACCGCTACCTTTTTTGCCAGCCGTGTGCTGTTAAGTGTGTTAATCACTTACTCTGTTCTGGACATCAATGATACTTTATTGATTATGCGTCCTTACCAGATTGCCGCAACCGAACGGATCTTATGGCAGATTATCAGTGCTTATCAGGCCAAAAACTGGAGTACCTTATATAGTGGAGGTTTTATCTGGCACACCACCGGATCAGGAAAAACCCTGACCAGCTTTAAAGCAGCGCGCCTAGCCACCGAATTGGAATTTATTGATAAAGTGTTTTTTGTGGTGGATCGTAAGGATCTGGATTATCAAACCATGAAAGAATATCAGAAATTCTCAAAAGACAGTGTCAATGGTTCGGATAGTACTGCTGGTTTGGAGCGCAATATTGAGAAACAAGATAATAAAATTATTGTCACCACCATTCAAAAACTCAATAATCTAATAAAAGCGAAGGATGATTTAGCAATCTATAATCAGCATGTTGTGTTTATTTTTGATGAGGCGCACCGATCACAATTTGGCGAAGCACAAAAAAATCTGAAGAAAAAGTTTAAAAAATACTATCAATTCGGTTTTACTGGTACGCCAATTTTGGACGATAATGCGTTTGGCGAAAAAAAAACAGAAAAGGTATTTGGGCGAGAATTACATAGCTATTTGATCACCGATGCCATTCGGGATGAAAAAGTATTGAAATTTAAAGTTGACTATAATGATGTACGCCCGCATTTTAAAGCGATTGAATGTGAGCAAAATTTGGACAGACTCAGTGCCGCCGAAAATAAGCAAGCGTTACTGCATCCCAAACGGATTGAACAGATCAGCCAATATATTCTGAACAATTTTAACCAGAAAACACATCGCTTGAATGGTACGGGTAAAGGCTTTAATGCCATATTCGCCGTAAGCAGTGTCGACGCAGCAAAGCTGTATTATGAGTCATTAAAAAAGCTGCAAGCAGCATCCATTAAACCATTGAAAATTGCTACAATCTTTTCCTTTGCTGCTAATGAGCAACAAGACCCCGCAGGGATCATCCCTGATGAAAGCTTTGAAACCAATGCTTTAAGTCAAAGTGCTAAAGAGTTTTTAGCTTCTGCAATTGATGATTATAATCAAATGTTTAAATCTAACTATAATGTCAGCAGCGGGCAATTTCAAAATTATTACCGTGATTTATCTTTGCGCGTTAAAAAGCAGGAAATTGATTTATTAATCGTGGTGGGCATGTTTCTAACTGGCTTTGATGCGCCAACCCTCAATACCCTATTTGTCGATAAAAATTTACGTTATCATGGCCTAATTCAAGCTTTTTCACGCACCAATCGCATTTACGATGACACGAAAGCGTTTGGTAATATTGTGGCATTTCGTGATTTAGAACAAGCTACTATTGATGCGATTAAAATATTTGGCAAAAAAAACACTCAGAATGTGGTATTAGAAAAAAGCTATGATGAATGTATGCAGGGTTACACCGATGAGATTTCCGGTGAAATCCATAGTGGATATATAGCTCTTGTAGCTGAGCTACAGCAACGTTTTCCCCATCCAGATCAGATTGTTACTGAAAAAGATAAAAAAGCGTTTATTAAATTATTTGGTCAGTATTTGCGTGCCGATAATGCATTACAAAATTATGATGAGTACATTGCTTTAAAAGCATTGCAACAGCTGGACACAACAGATAAACAGGCGGTTGAACAGTTCAAAGCGCTGCATTATGTTTCAGATGATGAGTTTGAACAAATGCAAATGATTAAGTTGCCAACAGAAAGAGCCATTCAGAATTACCGCTCAGCTTACCATGATATTCGGGATTGGTTGTACAGGCAAAAAGCCGCTGAAAAACAGGAGCAGTTAACCATTGATTGGGACGATGTGGTTTTTGAGGTGGATTTATTAAAATCACAAGAAATTAATTTGGATTATATTCTGGAATTAATTTTTGAGCAGAATAAACAAGACAAAGATAAACAAATCATTGTTGAAGATGCACAGCGTTTAATTCGTGCCAGTTTGGGTTATCGAGCCAAGGAGGAATTGGTTATTGAATTTATTCAACATACCGATTTGAGTGCAATTGCTGATAAAACCAATATGATTGATGCCTTTTACCAATATGCCCAACAACAGCAACAAGCCGAGGTAATTGCATTAATTGGCGAGGAAGAGTTAAATGAAGCTGCCACTAAACGTTATATCGCATCTTCATTAAGACGTGAATATGCGACGGAAAATGGCACTGAGCTAAACGAAGTCTTGCCCAAAATGAGCCCGCTTAATCCGCAATATTTACCCAAAAAACAAAAGGTGTTCAAAAAAATTGCTGAATTAGTTGAGAAATTTAAGGGTATAGGTGGTGAAATTTGATGGTACTTTATGAAAGGAGAATGAACTAGATATGATTAACTATCACTTGCTGATAGAAAAATCATGAATTCTATTGTGTTTAGTTGAATGAATATATTTGTTAATAAGTCGTTAACAATTCCGCACTAAAATGCTCGCTAAAACTTTCGTTACTGGCTTGCATTCCCTTTATTATCTATGGGCTTATAATATTCCTACATTGAATGCGCTAACGTGATAATCAACCTGTATTATTAACTATTTTTTGCTAATAATAAATTATTTAAAATGGATGAATTGTGCTAATTTGTTTAATTGCTTAGATAAAACTGTGCATGATCGTTGCTTTAATACAGATTAAATATGTTGAGAGACAGGGTAGTTTCCTTATTGATTAATCATTCGCAGACCATACTTAGGTTAAATTTTGGTTTTTAGTTGCGGATTTAACGCAATAATTCAAGGATAGTATGGATAGTTTAGGCTAATTGAGAGAAATTTTTTTGTTTAAAAGCCAACTGGAGTTTTAATATTTGATATTGTGCATTCAATGTTTATTGAAATGTATGGTTAGATGTCTATTTTCCATAAATTGTATTAATTATAAGCACTAAGTTTATTTCGTGCTGGTGTTGTTTATTATGGCTTTATTAATTTTGAAATTAATAATTTAGTTTCAAAAGTTGGTATCAGATTTAAAGTTCTAATTATATAGTTTATTGATGAGGAGTAACCAGTAATCAAAAAAGGATGGCGATAGCCATCCTTTTGCGTTTTGTATAACTCGTTAAATATCGACTTGCGCATTCAACGCGTTGTTTTCGATAAATGCTCGCCGTGGTTCGACTTCGTCGCCCATTAGGGTAACGAATACATCATCTGCGGCCATGGCATCTTCGATTTTGACTTTGAGTAGGCGACGCACGGTTGGGTCCATGGTGGTTTCCCACAATTGCTCGGGATTCATCTCGCCCAGTCCTTTATAACGTTGGATCCCCAGCCCTTTCTGAGCGTTGGTCATCAGTAAGTCCAGAGCCTGAGCAAAACCAGATACTGTGGTGGTGTGTTCACCTTTGACAACTTCGATCTGGGCGTCCATCATGCCGCTGAGGGTGGCCGCAGTTTGACGAATAAGCTGATAGGCGCGCCCTTCAGCGAATTTCTGCTCCAGATAGCTGACCATTTGGTTACCATGCAATTGACGGGTAATTTTAATCATTTGCACTTCGTCATCGGCACCAATGCGTTCTAATTTTAGTTGGTCATCATGAATGATGCTGGTTAAAGCTGCTATGGCTTGGTCAGCAGAAGCTACGGTGCTCAGGTCTAGATTTTCATTGTAGTGCAGCAGGGCATTGAGTACAGCACTATCGATAATACGGCTTTCTCGTTCCACCATATTGCGTGCCAGGATAAATTGTTTGGCAATCTCTGCCAGCGCATTGCCTTCCAGTGTACTGTCTCCAACAATCAGTTTTGCTTTGTCTAAAGCAAGACTGAGCAGGAACTGATCTTTTTCAAACTCGTCTTTCAGGTAACGTTCCTGTTTGCCGTGTTTGGCTTTGTATAGAGGCGGCTGGGCAATATAGACATAGCCACGTTCAACCAATTCAGGCATTTGCCGATAGAAGAAAGTTAGCAGCAGGGTACGAATATGTGCACCGTCTACGTCGGCATCGGTCATGATGATAATACGATGGTAACGCAGTTTTTCGGGATTGAATTCTTCTTTGCCAATGCCGGCACCTAATGCGGTGATGAGGGTGGCGACTTCCTGACTGGCGAGCATTTTTTCGAAGCGGGCTTTTTCGACATTCAGAATTTTACCTTTTAACGGTAAGATGGCTTGAAATTTGCGATCACGCCCTTGTTTGGCTGAACCACCAGCGGAGTCACCTTCGACCAGATAAAGTTCTGATAAGGCAGGATCCTTTTCCTGACAGTCGGCTAGTTTACCTGGCAGCCCTAGACCATCCATGACACCTTTGCGACGAGTGATTTCACGTGCTTTGCGTGCTGCTTCGCGTGCTCGAGCTGCGTCTACAATTTTGCCGGTAATAATTTTGGCTTCGGTTGGATTTTCTTCCAAAAATTCGGACAAGGCTTTGCCTAGTACTTCGTTTACGACCGGTCCGATTTCACTGGAAACCAATTTGTCTTTGGTTTGTGATGAAAACTTTGGATCAGGCAGTTTTACGGACAGTACGCAGGTGAGACCCTCACGCATATCGTCGCCGTTGGTGTCTACCTTGGCTTTTTTGGCCACTTCATTGGCTTCAATGTAGTTGTTGATGGTGCGGGTCATAACCTGACGTAAGGCGGTCAGATGGGAACCACCATCACGCTGGGGAATGTTGTTGGTGAAACATTGGACATTTTCTTGATAACTGTCATTCCACTGCATGGCACATTCAACGCTCATGCCATCTTTTTCACCGCTAGCATAAAAGACTTTTTCATGTAAAGCGGTTTTGTTGCGGTTCATATACTGTACGAAACCAGCAACCCCGCCGCTGAAGGCAAAATTTTCATGTTTGCCATCGCGTTTATCGAACAGTTCAATGCTAACGCCGTTATTTAAGAAGGATAATTCACGTATGCGTTTGGCCAGTATGTCGAAGTGGTAGTCGATATTACCAAAGGTTTCGGTGCTGGCAAGAAACTGTACTCTGGTACCTTGTTTGTCAGTATCGCCGACTACTGCCAATGGGGCGACTGCGTCACCTTGATGGAATTCAACAAAGTGTTCTTTGTTATTGCGGTAGATCGTTAGGCGTAGCCAATCGGAAAGGGCGTTAACTACGGATACACCAACGCCATGCAATCCACCGGAAATTTTATAACTGTTATTATCAAATTTGCCACCTGCATGCAGGATGGTCATGATGACTTCTGCGGCAGAACGGTGTTCTTCTGGGTGCATATCGGTAGGAATACCGCGACCATTGTCTTCGATGGTGATGGAGTTGTCGGCATTGACAGCTACTGTGATGCGGTCGCAATAACCACCCAATGCCTCATCAATGGCATTATCTAAAACTTCAAATACCATGTGATGCAAGCCGGTACCATCTTGGGTGTCACCAATGTACATACCGGGACGTTTGCGCACAGCATCCAGTCCTTTTAAAACTTTGATGCTGTCGGCGCCGTAATCTTCAGAGTGATGATCTGTCATAAGTATTCTTTACTAATCTGAAAAGCTGGTCATTTAGGTGTACTGGGGATATGGCCAGTTATTTTTGGCATTCATAAGCATGATAATAACTGGCTGAACACGTTAGACCAAAGGATATATTATAGCAGAAAACGTATTTTATTTCAGATAATATATCTATTTAACATGATGTTTTACATGCTGTTTATTGTAATCTGTTAGATTTTGCATAAAACTAAACTGCCGTGAGTCGATCTAAGATGATTTTTATCTCTTGGAAAGAACTGACGGCAGTTTTTAAGTTATTGAAATGACAATTATATACGCATTGGCATGACGATGTATTTGAAATTGGGGTTGTTGGGAATGGTGAACAAGGTTGAGCGGTTGGCATCACCAAAAGCCAGTTGTAAATCGTCTGCATGCACGTTGCGCAACACATCCATGAGGTAGTTGATGTTGAAACCAACTTCCAGGGTGTCCCCTTGATAAGCAATTTCGAGCTCTTCCCGTGCTTCTTCTTGCTCGTTATTGTTACAAGTTACGCTCAGTAATCCTGGCTGGATCTGTAATCGAGCGCCGCGGAATTTTTCGTTGGCCAAAATAGCTGCGCGTTCCAGTGCGCCGAGTAATTCGGTGCGGTTCGCCAGAAAAATTTTATCGTTATCCAAGGGAATGACGCGGTTGTAATCAGGGAATTTGCCATCTACTACTTTGGATACAATTATGGTGTCATTGCAACGGAAGCGTACTTGGTTGTTGAGCAGTTCAATGGTGATGGGTTGCTCTGGAAACATCAGCAATTTCAGCAGTTCTAATACTGTTTTACGCGGCAGAATCACTTCAGCTTTAGGTAGGTCGGCATCGATGTTGCAAGCTGCATAGGCTAGACGGTGACCGTCAGTAGCAACCAGTCTAAGCTGATTGCCTTCAGTTTGCATCAATAACCCATTCAGGTAATAGCGTATGTCTTGGATAGCCATACTGTATTGAACCTGAGATAACATTTCACGAAAGGTTTCCTGTGACAGGGTGAATATGGTATCCACATTCTGTTCGACACTCATCAGAGGAAAGTCTTCGGCTGGCAGGGTTTGTAAGTTAAAGCGACTTTTGCCAGCTTTTAAAACCAAACGATTGTTGCTCCAGTCTAATGAGACGATGGAGCCGGCGGGTAGGGCGCGCAGGATGTCCTGAAGTTTTTTGGCATTGGTGGTGATGCGAAAATCTTCAGCTTCACTTTGTGGGCCGATGGTATCAATCTGAATTTCCAGATCTGTTGCCAGAAATTTTGTTTCCCCCTGGTGGCTTTCCAATAAAACATTGGACAATATAGGCAGGGTATGGCGACGTTCAACTATACCGGTTACGGCTTGCAGCGGTTTAAGCAAACTATCGCGTTCTGCTTGTAATATCAGCATACTCTATATCCTTGATCCTTGTTTAATCTCGTAAAATCATCATTAAGGTTTCATACGCTTTCGCCGTTTCGGCATCATCTTTGCGTAGTTTGGTAATACTTTTAACTGCATGCATGACGGTGGTGTGGTCGCGACCACCAAATCCACTGCCAATGGCTGGCAGGCTAAGCTGTGTTAGTTCTTTCGCCAATGTCATCGCCATTTGACGCGGACGAGCCAGATTACGGGTACGCTTTTTGCCAACCATGTCGCTAATGGTTATGCCGTAAAATTTGGCTACGGTATTCTGAATGTGTTCCAAGGTTAAAGGTTTATGGTTCACAGCCAGTATATCTTGTAATGCTTCGGTGGCTAAACCCACATCAATTGGACGGCTAGCAAAGCGACTCTGCGCGACGACGCGCTTAAATGCACCTTCTAATTCTCGCACATTGCTGCGGATGTGCTTGGCGATGAAGAATGCTGCCTCATCCTCCAGTTTCACTTGTGCCAATTCGGCTTTTTTTTGCAATATGGCTACCCGCATTTCGAGCTCTGGAGGTTCTAATTCTAAACTTAGTCCCCATGAGAATCGGGATTTTAACCGATCGTCCATGCCATCGATATGTGATGGCAGGGTATCACATGTGAGTATAACTTGTTTTTTTTCATCTATCAGGTGATTGTAGACGTAAAAAAATTCTTCCATGGTGCGGTCTTTGCCGGCAATAAACTGTACATCATCCATGATCAGCAGATCAACTTGCTGATACTGTAGTCGCATGGCATCGAAGGATTTGGCATGAAAGGCGTTCATAATGCCGCGAATAAATTCATCGGCATGGATATAACGGATTTTAAATTTAGGATTGGTGGCAAAAAGCTGGTTACCAATGGCTTGCACTAAGTGGGTTTTACCTAAGCCGGTGCTACCGTAGACAAAAAACGGGTTATACATGCTGTTGCCGGGATTTTCTGCGATGGATAAGGCGGCAGCATGAGCCAGGCGGTTACCTTTACCTTGTACTAAGGTTGCAAAGGTATGTTCGGGGTTTAAGTTGGTATCGATGTAGCGGTTTTTTTTCGCTTGCTCGCTGGCGTTGTCTGTAGTTACAGAAGCTGGCAGCTCGCTTTTATCAGCTTTATTGGTTTTAGCTTTAATGATGATGTCATCATGCTGAGCCGTTTCTGTTGCTGTTTTTGGCTGCGTATGGCGTAAGCGTTTAGCAATGATGTCCTGCGCTGAGATGGTGCTTTTCAGTTCTGCTGGTTGTGCAGGCATCTCTGGTGCAGGATGGGATGTTTCGATGGAAGGTTCAGTAGCAGGTTTTGCTGGTTCGGCTTGTGATGCTTGAACTGAGGCTGTGGCCGAAGCCTGCAATAATTGTCCTTGTCCGATTTTTAATGTTAACGGAAGGGTATTTTCTGGATTGATGGCTAAACGAGCTTCTTCGATAGCCGACCAGAAGCGATCACGCACATGGTTAAATGTAAAGGTGTTGCGCGCAAATATCACCCATTTACCCTCTTCTTCACCCACGGTTAGGGGAGCAATCCACATTTGGTATTGCTGAGCAGGTAAATGTTGTTGCAGATGTAACAGGCACTGCGGCCAAAACTCGGTGATGGTCATGCTTCTGGCTTAACTTGGGGTGAATCGGAGATTAGGGCAAAATACAGATATCATATGACGTGTATTATACTAATTATACGCATAAATCAAAATACTGACCACGCTTTGTATTTATGTAAAGACAGTTTTGCGCAAAGGGAGATTAATCTATATACATTGACAAAGTGCTGTTCTTGTTGTGTAATGCTACGTTTTATTTAAAGTTAATTCGGGAATAAATTATGAAACGCACTTATCAACCATCCGTTACCCGTCGCAAACGCACTCATGGTTTCCTGGTTCGTAGCAAAACCCGTGGTGGTCGTGCTGTGTTGGCCGCTCGTCGTGCCAAAGGCCGTAAACGTTTGGCTGTGTAAGCATTAATAATGGAATTTCATTTTGGCAAAAAGTATCGCCTATTGAAAACGGATGATTTTTCATCCGTTTTTGCGTTACGTTGTCAAAAAAGCCGAGGCTGTTTACAGATATTTCAGGCGCGAAATTCTCTGGATTATCCTCGTTTGGGGTTGATTGTGGCGAAAAAAGTAGCCAAACGCGCCAACAAACGCAATTATATGAAACGGGTTCTGCGAGAGTGGTTTCGGCTTCATAAGCATGAAATGCCTGCGGTGGATATTATTATTCGTGTCCGCCAACCTTTCACACATTCTGATTACTGTGTTGTAATCAATAATTTACAACAGCTACTGCTAGCAGCCAGTACATGTAAAACTTCGCAATGAAATTTTTATTGCTTGGGTTGATTCGTTTTTATCAATATGCAATCAGCCCGCTTTTACCACCACGTTGTCGCTTTCGTCCAACTTGCTCGCAATATGCAGTGCTGGCCGTGCAAAAATATGGTGTGGTGAAGGGTAGCTGGCTGGCTTTAAAACGTATCAGTCGTTGTCACCCATGGGGTGGTTGCGGTGATGATCCTCTTCCTTAGCAATTAAATACGGAAAAGACTATGGATTTTAAACGATTATTGATATTTTTTGTGCTGACTATGGCCATTTTGTTGGGCTGGGAAAAGATGTATCCGAAGCCTAAGCAAGAGGTTACAGCGCAACAAACATCATCTGCCGCAACGAATTCTTCAGCTCCAGTTAGCAGCACTAGTGATGTTGCTCTGAGCAAAACTGATCCGATTACCGTGGATACTGATACGGTAAAAGCGATTATTGATGAGAAAACCGGTGATTTGCGTCATTTAATTTTAAATCAATATAAAGCTACTTCTGACGCCAATAAACCCTTTGTTTTGCTCGATAATGGTCAGAACGGTCATCAGTACATTGCCCAATCTGTGTTATTAAATCGACAGGGTGATTACCTGTTTAAAGATTTAACTTTTACTGCTGCGCAAAAGCATTACACCTTGAACGGTGATAAGTTGGATGTGCGTTTAACAGCTACAGAACAGAATGGTATTCAGGTATCTAAGATTTATACCTTTACTAAGGGTAGTTATTTGATTGGATTGCGCTACGAGATTGCCAATCAAAGTGCACAACCATTACAACTTGATGTCGCCTACCGTGTGTTACGTGATGGCAAAGAACCTGAAGGTACCGGTTATTTCGATCATACATTTACTGGCCCATCTCTTTATACGCCAACCGGTAAATTTGAAAAAGTGACTTTCTCTGATCTGGACAGTGATTATGCTTCTGGTCGCGATAAAGTTGACTATGAACGCAAAACCAATACTGGCTGGATTGGTATGATGCAACATTACTTTATGACCACTTGGATTTTACAGCCTAAAGGTGGTGAAAGTGTTTGTGCGGGTACTGATTGTCAGATTGATATTCGCAAACGCAGTGACGGTTTATATTCAGCTGGGGTAAGAGTGCCTGTTAAGGATATTCCTGCCAACTCAACCAGCAGCTTTGGTATTTCTTTGTATTCTGGCCCTCAGATCTATTCTGTTATTACCAATGTAGCTGATAATCTGCAAATGATTAAGGATTACGGTAAAGTTTCTCTGTTTTCCTCACCTTTATTCTGGTTGTTGAACTGGTGGCATAATCTGGTGAAAAACTGGGGCTGGGCGATTATTTTGCTGACGCTGACGGTTAAAGCAATTTTATTCCCGTTGACCAATGCTTCTTATAAATCGATGGCGAAAATGCGCGCCGTTGCGCCTCGCTTGCAGGCTTTAAAAGATCAGTATGGTGATGATCGTATGCGCCTGCAAAAGGAGATGATGGCCATTTATAAGGCAGAAAAGATTAATCCGGTTGGTGGTTGTTTACCGATGTTGCTTCAGTTTCCGGTGTTTATCGGTTTGTACTGGGCATTGTTTGCTTCGGTTGAATTACGTGGTGCACCATGGATTGGTTGGATTACTGATTTGGGTCGTCAGGATCCCTATTATATTCTGCCGGTACTGATGGCCCTGACGATGTATTTGCAGACCTTTATGAATCCGCCACCAACGGATCCGATGCAGGCTAAAATGATGAAAATCATGCCAATTATGTTCTCGGTGATGTTCTTCTTCTTCCCTGCAGGTTTGGTGCTGTATTGGTTAACCAATAATATCCTGACTCTGATCCAGCAGTGGTTTATCAATAAACGAATTGAACAACGAGCCAAAATGCATCGTTCGCTGGATATTTAAGCGCGCATGTTTAAAAAGCACTTCGAAAGAAGTGCTTTTTTGTTTAACGATGCTTGTTAAATTTGTTCTGGTTTAAGGTTATATCAGGTTGAGAGATGTGGCATTTATTTTGTCGGAATTGGTCCAAGAAATTCTGTAATGATTTTGGTATTAGTTAGTGTAGAGGGTAGTAGGGTATGGGTGGTTTGATGGGAATACTGAATGATTGAGTGATGATTAATAGAGTAAAGTTTTTGCTTAAGGGAAGATTTAAAAGTAAGAGAGGTGTTTCTGGGAAAACCGGTTTTGACTGTGTTATGGTCAATTTATTCTACACTGGTAAGGGAAGGTTATTTGAATGTGTGAATAATTTTGTCTGGGTGGTTGCAAATCTAAGTACCAATATAGCTAATGTAAGAGATGGGTGTGCTAATCGAGACTATATGGACGATAAACGCAGAAGTTGGAGGGCTATGTTGAGTAAATACCTCCATCAGCTATTTGGCTGATGGAGGGAAGTATAAGCAATTATTGAACGTAGGTTTGTGTGGTGCTTACTCGGCTCTGCTGTACTGGAATGACTTTGATTTCCACACGGCGATTCTGGGCTTTGCCTTGAGCGGTGGCATTGCTGGCGATGGGGTTGGCTGCGCCGTAACCCATTGCACTGATGCGGTTGCTCGCCACACCACGGTTGATTAAATAGTTGGAAACAGCTTGCGCACGACGCTGCGACAATGGCATATTGATGCTGTCATTACCGGTGCTGTCTGTATAGCCTGCCACAGAAATATTGGTGTCAACATATTTTGCCAACACTTCAGCTACAGAGTTCAGTGAATAGGTGGCACTGCTATTTAATTGATAGCTGTTAGTAGCAAAAGTCACGTTTTCAGGCATCACGAGTTTGATTTGGTTACCTTCACGTCTTACTTCAACATTGGTGTTGGCCAGTTTTTGACGTAACAAATGCTCCTGATAATCCATGTAAGCACCCACACCGGCACCAATGGCACCACAACCTAATGCCGCATTACGGGCACCACGGCTATTGTGTGTAATTGCGCCAACAATGCCACACACCGCCGCACTGCTTAAACCAATAACAGCTGTTTTGCTGGCATGTCTTTCGCCGGTGTTAGGGTCGGTAATACATCCGGTTAAGGCCAGAGTAGAAGCGGCAACAAAAGCTGCCAGTGGTTTCATGAAAGCCATAAAGACTCCTTTCTATTTAGAAACATTTATTTAGTAACTACACACTTAGTGTTTTAGGCTATCTGATTGTAAAATGCAAGTTATGTAAAGCAGCTTGATCGGATAGGGGTTATTTTTATATTCGTTTATTATGCATTTGTCGCAAGATTATGTTGTATCAGAAAGCAGCTTTGCGCGACAAGTTTTTCTGTCTGTATTACAATTTTATTTTATCTCTACATGTGCTGTGGCGCGGATGGCTGGAATACGATGATTTCAGCACGATATCACTTCATTGTTTGCATGTAAGAGCTGCTATCAAGCCACTTTGGAATCATATATGCTCAGTTTATATAACACTTTAACCAAAACCAAACAGGAATTTACCCCAATTGATCCATCTCATGTTCGTATGTATGTGTGTGGAATGACGGTTTATGACTATTGTCATCTTGGTCATGCTCGGGTCATGGTGGTGTTTGATTTGGTGGCTCGCTGGCTGAGAGAGTTGGGATATTCGTTGGAGTATGTGCGCAATATTACTGATATTGATGACAAAATCATTGCTCGCGCCAATGAAAGGAAGATCAGTATCAATGAACTGACAGACTTTTTTATTCAGGCAATGCATGAAGATGCGGCTGCTTTAGGCGTATTGCCGCCAGATCATGAACCGCGTGCCACACATTATATTCCACAAATGATTACGATGATCGAAGAAATCATCGCCAATGGTAAGGCTTATGTGGCTGATAATGGTGATGTTTATTACTCAGTACGTGAATTTCCAGCTTATGGTCAACTCAGCGGTAAAAGTTTGGATGATTTGCGCGCCGGTGAACGAGTGGAAGTAGATAATCACAAGCGAGATCCGCTGGATTTTGTTCTGTGGAAATCGGCCAAACCGGATGAACCTGCATGGGATAGTCCGTGGGGCAGAGGTAGACCAGGCTGGCATATTGAATGTTCGGCCATGAGCCGAGCTTTGTTGGGTAATCCGTTTGATATTCATGGTGGTGGAGCTGATTTACAGTTTCCCCATCACGAAAATGAGATTGCTCAAAGTTGCGGTGCTGAAAAAAACACCTGTTGCGAACAAAAAAATCATTTTGCCAGTCATGTTAAGTATTGGTTACATAATGGTTTTATTCGTGTTGATAATGAAAAGATGTCTAAATCATTAGGAAATTTCTTCACGATTCGCGAAGTGTTGCAAAAATACGATGCTGAAGTGGTGCGTTTTTTCATTTTACGTGCTCATTATCGCAGTCCGTTGAATTATTCTGATGCACATTTGGATGATGCTAAGGGGGCGTTAACGCGTCTGTACACGGCCTTGAAGAATACAGCACCGGCAGAAGTGACGATCAAAGCAGAATTAAATGATTACACCCGTCGCTTCTATACAGTGATGAATGATGATTTCGGAACCGCAGAAGCTGTTGCGGTGTTATTCGAACTGGCGAATGAAGTGAATAAGACGCACGACAGTCAGTTAGCCGGCTGCCTCAAGGGATTGGCTGGATTAATGGGGTTGTTGCAGCGTGAACCGGCAGAATTTTTGCAGGCCGGGGCAGGTGAAAACGGCAGTTCGCTGACTAATGAGACGATTGAAGCGTTAATTGCAGCACGACAACAGGCACGCGCAGATAAAAATTGGGCAGAATCCGATCGCATTCGCGATGAGTTGGCTGCTGCTGGTGTTGTGCTTGAGGACAGTGCTATTGGTACCAGTTGGCGGCGTGGTTAATGCTGTTTAGCTTTAGTACCTAGTGCTTATTTTATCAATGCTTTACATTGTTATTGAATCTTTTGGCAGGTATCTGCATAATTAAGTAGATACGATTGACTCGGGGTGTCATTGGCTGGTTGCGTGGCGATGACTGAGATTTTACCCGTTGAACCTGATCTGGATCATACCAGCGTAGGGAAGTCTAAGTCTTTTCTGACCTATTCTTCTCTGCCTATCTTTATAAAGGAAAGAATATGTCATCTACTCAAGAATTTCAGGCTGCTCAGGTCGAGCCGTTTATGGCAAATGTTCGGGCACAACAACCATTAATTCATTGCCTCACTAATCAGGTGGTACAAAACTTCACCGCCAATATTTTATTGGCTATTGGTGCCAGTCCGGCGATGGTGATCGCCGCGGAAGAAGTGCAATCGTTTGTGACGATATCTGATGGTTTGTTGATCAATATCGGTACGGTGACGCAGCAAAGTGCACACAGTATGGTGCTGGCGGCACAGCAGGCGATGCAGGCTCAGGTACCGTGGGTTTTGGATCCAGTGGCTGTCAGTCCAGCTTTGTCTTTTCGTACCCATCTAGCACAGGAACTTCTCAACTTGCGCCCACAGGTGATTCGAGCCAATGCTGCAGAAGTGTTGATGCTGGCGGGCGAACAATCCAGAGCTAAGGGACCAGATAGTCAGGACTCTACTGAATCCGCACTGGGGGCAGCGAACAAATTAGCACAGCAATATCAGACTATTGTGGCGGTAACCGGCGAGACTGACTACATTACGGATGGTGCAACCGTTTATGCTGTTAGAGGCGGTGACCATGCACTAACCAGAGTAACCGGTACTGGGTGTTCTTTATCGGCGATGGTGGCGGCATTGATTGCTGGGGCAGAGGATAAGTTGCTGGCAACGGCGACAGCTTGTTATATGATGAAAAAAGCCGGAGAGGGTGCAGAAAAAAATGCCGGGCTAGGTACCTTTGCCGTGTCGCTGCTGGATCAGCTTTCTTTGATGGGATCGACTGGTTCAAAGGGTGTTTAAAATGCAGAAGCAACTTGATTTGACTTTGTATCTGGTTTTGGATCCGGTTTTGTGTGGTGGTATTGCCGGAATGGTACAGACTACGCAACTCGCTGTGGCCAACGGAGTGACTGCGGTACAGTTACGTTCTGAGCAGGCATATGACCGGCGAGACTGGTATCAGGCTGCCTTGGCGTTAAAGGAAGTTTTGGCTGAGACAACGGTGCCATTGTTGATCAATGATCAGGTTGATGTGGCCATGGCGGTACAAGCAGATGGTGTTCATGTCGGACAAAGTGATTTGCCGGTTGATGTAGTACGCAAATTGATTGGCACCGAAAAATTGATTGGTTTGTCGGTATCCAATGCCAGTCAGATGCAATCTGTACCCTGGGAACAGGTTGATTATCTGGGGATTGGTCCCATCTATCCTACCAATTCTAAAGGTGATGCTGCGCCAGTACTCGGAGTTGAACAGTTGCAAAAACTGGTGCAGTCTAAGCAGTGTCCCGCCGTGGCTATTGGCGGCATTAATCGCAGTAATATTACGCAAGTTATGCAGACTGGAATTGACGGTGTCGCGGTAATTTCTGCCATTTGTGCTCAGCCTGATGTCGGGGCGGCCACTCAGCAACTTTTACAGCAGATCAGACAGGCTCAGAGTTAATAATCAGCGTACTAGGGTGATCAGAAACTGAGTTAGCTTTTAGCTGGCACGGCTGTACATTTATGCTAATTACACTTTCGCAGGCTTGAAAATTTATTCAGAACGTGTATAATTAATTGATTAAAAACATCCGTTTTAAGAGGTACAGGCACAACCCCTGTGCCCGCCAACCGAGGAAGATACTATGAATAACAGCATTCAACCAAACTACCACGATATTACTGTGACCTGCTCTTGCGGCAATACTTTCGTGACTAAATCCGCCATGGAAAAAGACACGTTCAATATTGAAGTATGCTCTGCATGTCACCCGTTCTACACTGGTAAACAGAAAATCGTTGACTCTACCGGTCGTGTGGACAAATTCAATCAAAAATACGGCAATATGTTCAAACGTTCTTAATAGTTTGCAACATGTTGTATCAAAAAAGACTGCCTTAATCAGGCAGTCTTTTTTTATCTGTGGCAAAGAGATTGTTTAGCTGCATAAGTTACCAAATGAAGATTGAGTAGAGAATAAACAGCCTATTTTATCTACCAAAAAAAAGAGGTATTATTTTTATGTAGATAACATAGCAAATGTGTTTTTATGTTCATTGATAATATCTCCCCAGCCACCTTTGTCTTGATAAGAATAATTTAAAAAGTTAGTTATATCGGGTAACTCTATAGGGTTTTCTTTGCCGATTTATATAACTTTTAGCACAAGATCTACTGTTAAAGAACTGTATTCTCCAGTTCCTCCATATAAATTATTTAAACCCACATTCAAGGTGTAAGCGATCATTTCTGATCAACTTCGAGGAATATGGGCATAAAATTTTTTAACTTTAAGACTATTTTATGCTCAAACGAAAAGTCGTTTATCTCAAATTTAGGATCTAATATATTGATAAGTTGTATATTATTGGCAAATTCCTCCCAATCGCTTAAGTTATCAGACTTTAAAAATTCTCTGAGAATATTAATGATTCACTTGGATTCAGCGTTATTGATGTTATATGTTTGAAAGCATTGTCAATACAGATTAAACCAAGATACAACCTGCCTCTTATCGATATGCTTTTTAATCTGTTTTTCATATCTCAAATTTATAATTTTTACTCAAAAGGTAAATTTGCTGTAGAACGGCCTTTTTTGTCTATTCTGCTGAGCAGAGTAATTAGCTTTCACTGTCAATTTGATTTAAAACCTGGTTGGTTAAGAGCCACAACCAACTGACCAGCACGAAAGGCATGGTTAATACTGGAATAGCATAGGGTGTAAGCACAGCCATTAAAGCAGCTTGTGTTAACACGGTTAGAATAATACCCAGTAGAATATAAACCACAGTTTTCAAATTTTGTTTATCACAGAATGTGGCTAAAGTAATGGCGGTGAGAACCGCATTGAAAGAATACAGTCCTAAGTTAATCAGTTCCATCTGACCGCCATACAGTAATGCTATACCGATAGCCAGTGCAGAACCGATCACACTATAAATCGCTATTTTGCGTGAGTTGATGGCAAGACCGAGCAAAAATAATATCCCCGCCAGCGTACTATTAGCTAGAAACACTTCTGCAAGCCCCAACAGGCTGCCTGAGGTGATCGTGTGCAGATTGAACTGACTAGAATGTTCAAGAGCATTTACGGTATGGCTAGGATTTAACTGCGAAAATGCTGGGATACACAGTAAAAAAAGCCAGCTTAACAGGATAAAAGGTAAGGTCAGACATGGAAGATACCAGTGTTGTAAGATGTTACTGCATGCTTGGGTCACGAAAACCGACAGACAAGCAGCCAGAACAATTGCGCTCCATAAATACAATGACTGTTCACAAAAAGTAGCCAGGGCGATGCCGATTAAACAGGCATTGAAGCCATAAATGCCTTGTTGCCATGCTTTATGATTTAGTTGATAAATATAAGCCATTAAATTGGCGCAAATAACAGCTATCAAGCTGGCACAGACAATTTCAGGTTTATTCATGCTTAAGCTCGCAACCAACACGCCAGTGAAAAAAATCAGTCCTGATAAAGCATTGTTCTGCAACATAACCTGACCATAACTGCGCAGCCATACATCTATAAACCGATACAAGAGCTTAGCATGGCACAACTGCTGCCAGCGTTGCTGAACAGAAACTTGAGTCATTGATTTTCTCCCATATTGATTGTTTGCATATGTAAAATGTTCAGTAACGTTTCCTCACGATTTTATATAATAATCGTGCCATTATTAACAATACAACTTCAATCAGGGATGGTTTTTATTTTTGATGGCTGTCAGTTTGCTGCAAATACGGTGCATCAGACGGCGACAATGCTTTAAATTTTAAGCAGAAATATGCTAATGTCGATAAACAAGCCAAACAATGTCCGGTATGGTAAAAATAAACTCTATAAAATCAAATGGATTTGTGTATGATCAATATTTTTAGTAGGAAGAGAACATGCAGTCACAGTTAAATTCGGTGGGTACACCGTTTTTTTACGGTGTGTTTAGCGCAATCGTCATGGTGATGATTGTCATTGATATGCTTACTTTAAAAAAAGAAGGCGTACATAAAGTGAGCAGTAAAGAAGCTTTATTGTGGACGACGGTATGGATTAGTGTTTCATTGGGATTTGCTGTCTGGCTATATTTCGAACTATTACATAATCCATCAATGGGGCATGACGTTGCTGCCGATTCGGTGATGGATTTTCTGACAGGTTATGTGCTGGAAAAGTCTTTATCAGTGGATAATATATTTGTATTCGTGCTGATTTTCAGTTATTTCAAGGTACCAGCGGCATATCAGCATCGTGTCCTTCTTTTTGGGGTCTTAGGTGCCATAATACTGCGGGCGATCATGGTCGGGTTAGGTGCGGTATTGGTTAGCCGCTTCAGTTGGGTTTTATATTTGTTTGGGCTATTTCTGCTATATAGTGGTATTAAGCTGATGTTGCCTGAAAAAGAAGGCAATAAAGGTCTTGACGCTAATCCATTGATAAAATGGTTGCATCAACATTTTCCAGTTAGTGATCATTTTAATCATGAAAAATTCTTTACGCTAGAAAATGGTAAACGTTTAGCCACGCCACTATTATTGGCTTTAATCGTCATTGAATTAAGCGATGTGGTTTTTGCTGTCGACAGTATTCCGGCCGTCTTTGCGGTGACTACAGATCCATTTATTGTATTTACTTCCAATATTTTTGCCGTATTGGGATTACGGGCGATGTATTTTTTATTAGCCAATGTGGTGGAAAAATTTGTTTATTTGAAATATGGCTTGGCGGTGGTATTGAGTTTTATCGGTGGGAAAATGCTGGTGGTAAAATGGTGGCATATCCCTTCCTGGGCATCTTTGGCTGTCGTCTTCACCGCTTTATTGGTGGCGATATTGGCATCTTGGTGGAAAAATTGCCAACAGCCGGTTACGCACAAATCTGTTGAGTAAACAACAATATGCGGCAGAGTGGATATTTTTAAGAAATATCCACTCTGCTACGTCAATAGAAGTCTCAGCTCAGAATGGCAAGATCAACTTAATTTGTTGATTAACTCACTTATCCGGGCCACATAGATTTTGACTGTTTCAATATCACCGCGAGGGATTTCATCCACACTGGCATCAGCTGGTGTTTGTACCATTGCACCTGCTGAACCACCCAAAACATTGACATCGTCGCGCTCGGCAGCTTTGGTGTTTGCGGGTAATACGCCCAAGCTAACCCATAATCCGCCATGCTGAGCAGCAAATGTTTGCATCCAGATCATGGTAATTTGTTTGTCACCATTGAAACTGGAACTGTTGGTAAAACCGCCAAAAATCTTGTCTTGCCAGGCGCGTTCAGCCCATAAACCCGAAGTGGCATCGGCAAATTTTTTAAATTGCCAAGGTACATTTCCCATATAAGTGGGTGCAGCAAGAATAATACCTTTGGCAGAATGTAATTGTTGCCACTGGTCATTATCCAGATCACCATTAGCATCAATTTCAACCAATACTGCATCCGTATCCGCCGCAGCTGCCTCTGCAATTTTTAGGGTATGACCGTAGCCAGAAAAAACCACAATTGCCAGTTTACTCATCATCAATTTCCTTATCGTTTATCAAAACAGCTTATATGATTTCATTGTCCGTTATGTATCAATACGATAGTCGTTGTCGGTAAAAATAGCAAATTTTGTCACTGGATAAATAAGATGTCTACCAAGCATTCTATTTATCGTCAGTAGATTAATTGATAATCATAGCTTAATGGAGTTGGTGATTAAGCTAAAAAAGGTTTAAGCGGATTATATAGCTGACCATATCTTTAGAGGATTCACGATATTAACTATAGGGTCGCGCCACGATGTTGCAGGCAGTTGACTCCATCCCCGTGGCCATGATTATTCTTTGCAATTAAGATAAGATATGACGCACTATTTGGTTTACCGATGACGTCAATAGCTGCATAAATGTGCGATGACAGATTGGTTATTTCCCAGCAGAGGTTACTTTTTTATCTCCGTTTTTCTGGGTAGTGAATGATAGGCGGCGACAATTAGGAAAATGTCAGAAAAAGAGTTTTTATGCCATAAGTGCTGATTTGCTGATACAAAGTTGTCATTTGCTGGTGATAGAGTGTATTTAATGGAACCTTATAAGGACTCATTAGCGGTTAAATGTGATAATCGCCATGAAATAGGACTTTCAAGACATTATCAAGTTAAAAATTAACCAAAGCACTTTGCTATTCGACACAATTACAATACCAGTACCGGTAATATGAAGGCACACTAAAGTGTGCTAAAACAATGAACTAGACAACCAATAGCATAATGATGTCGCAAAAAAAGCTTGGGGAACCCAATGAAAAAACAGTTATATCGATTAATAATGAGTTTTATCACTTTGTTAATACTTAGCAATTGCAGCACCATCACCAAGTTGGATAAAACTGAAGCAGCCGAATCGAAGATAAAAGTGATCAAAGATTTAGATCTATATTCTGTGAGTAGTGTCGAATATATCGACCCTGATCGGGAATTTCTTCACGTATCGTTATCAGAAACTTTACCGCCCGATGCAGACAAGAAGATACTGCCTGCCAATTTAACCCAAAAAAAATACACCATAATCGGTAACAAACGTAAATTGTTTATGAAATTGGCTGGGATTCCAGAAGCGGCGTATGTCAGGATTTATGATTATACCAACAATCAACTATTTTCTTATCCCATTTCATCTATGGAAGTCACGGCAATATTAGATATTTTTAAATACGATCTTACCCCACCATATGAAACGACAAATTATCGAATTGGATTTGAATTACCGCAAGCGTTATGGTCAAAATTTCGTTCAAATTCTGGTTTAATCGTTTCTATAACAAAAGACAATCCTTTTGCACAAAAACAACTTACACCCCTTGACTGGCAAATCATTCCAAATGCAAATTATCCGCATACAGGAGCAGATCAATTATCCAATAGAGATGATGGAAATGCCTCGAAGGTGATAAAAAGTTACCTGGCTAAGGCGAATAATATGACTTTTTATGTTCAGGATTATGTAGATGAAAGCCAACCCGAAAGGTTAGGAATTGATAAAATTTTGGCAAGAGAACTTCTGGTTTTAGATGATGAAGGTAACACTCTTTTTAAAAGACGCATGTTTCAAGATGAAGGTACCTCATTGGTTGAGTTAAATAATTTCCATGATGATGGAAATAATCAATTCCAATGGGCAGGACAACTATTCAAAGATTTACCGCCAGTTGTATTTGGCTTTGAATCGTTCGCATTTGGCTGTGAAGGACTCGATTTTATTGTGCCTGATGCGGAAGGGATAGGATTTAAATGTGATAATCGTCACTAAATAGGTTTTTTTAAGACATTATCTAGTTTAAATTAACCAAAGTACTTTGGTGTTTGAGAACAGTACAATTCAAATATTTGTAATAAGTAGGCACACTAATGTGGGCCAAAACAGTGAACTTGGCAACCAGTAGCATAAATTTGTCTCAATAAACCTGCATAGGCAGTGAAATGACAATATTAATCAGCAAAATTTTATTGGCTATGGAATGACGCATTATTAAATTGATTGAATACACTCAAATCATTTTCCGGGCATATCAATTTAAACATAATGGGTATATTATATTGTAATATTCAATTAAATCATCAATATATAATTTAAACTGAAAAGAAAAAAAAGAAAATAGTACGAATTTACTCTTTAGTATTTTTATTTTTTAAGTTGGCGTTATATATCTAAGAGTATGATTGCCAAAAATAAATACAATTATTCTATGTTGGGAAAATGTAATATCAGTGTAGCAATATGCTAAATTCACACCTTTAGCCGTTTTCATGTTTGTTTCTCAGGTAAAGTAAATAAAAACATAAACTTGTATTTTATTATTATGATTAAACTTCAAGTTTGATCCGATAGACGAGTGATGTGAGATATTGATTACAGGAGAAAGTATGTTAACTGTTATTGCCGCCCCAACCACACAGGATTTTGCTAATCCTCGTTTAAGTTGTACTTATACTCAACCTCAGTTTCTACAACAAAGTGCTCAACTGGTGCATCTGTGCCGCCAACTGAGTCTTTCCCAGTTGGAAGAAATCATGCATATCAGCCCGCATTTGGCTGAACTGAATCAACAACGTTTCCGCGAATGGCATCAACCTTTTACTCCGGACAATGCTTTACAGGCTATATTTGCGTATGGTGGTGATATCTACAATAGTTTGCATGTTGATGATTTATCATTGCATAAACTGGATTATATGCAACAAGCAGTTCGGATTTTGTCTGGGCTTTATGGTTTGTTGCGACCACTCGATCTAATCCAGCCCTATCGCCTCAGCATGAATGTCCGTTTGGAAAACCCGAAGGGTATCAATTTATATCATTTCTGGCATGAAACGCTGACCCATTACCTCAATGACACTGAAACTGATACCATTGTTGATCTGGCTTTTGATAACTATTTCAAAGTGATTGATCAGGATAAACTCCAAGCCAAAGTCATTAAACCGGTATTTCTAGATGAAAAAGCCGGTAGATATATGAATGTCAATGCCTATGCTAAAGAAGCAATGGGTTTGATGACTCGTTTTATTGTCGACAATAAACTGGAATCGCCAAAATTGCTGCATGAATTCAACACCAATGGCTATCAATTTATTAAAAACGAATCGACTGAGTATGAGTTGGTGTTTAAACGCGCGGAAAAAGTCGCCAAACAATACCAGTAAATCAAAAAAAGAATGGCTTAACGCTATACTGTTAAGCCGATTCGACTCCAATTTACATAAAAATGTCGTAGACAGAGAAAATTCGGTACAATCCCCGCTTTACCCTAGCAGAGGTCTAATATGTCAGAATCAACACAAATATGCCCACAATGTGCCAGTGAACAGAACTATTTCGATGGTACCTTTACTGTTTGTCTCGAGTGTGGGCATGAATGGGATGCAAACAATGCCAGCAATACTGATGAATTGGTTGTGAAAGACAGCAATGGCAATTTGCTTGCCAATGGAGATGATGTCATTTTAATTAAAGACCTCAAACTTAAAGGCAGCAGTCAGGTGCTAAAAAAAGGCGCTAAAGCCAAAGGGATTCGCTTGGTTGAAGGGGATCACGAAATCGACTGTAAGGTAGATGGGATGAAAATTATGTTGAAGGCGTGTTTTGTGAAAAAAGCCTAAAGCAAATTTTAACTTTATTGCTAAACGAAAATTGGTCCGTCTGTCAAAATTTGGTTGAGATACGGACCAATTTTAACTGGTGCATAAATTGATTTATTCACCAGTAAAGGGATTAAATTTTATCTTTCATTCATAGACAAACTTGGATCAACCACAGCATAAATCTTGTTTTCCAGTTTATCAGCTTTAATTTTCTCTAAGATCACCCGTGCCAGTTCTGCCCGATGAACACACCCATGAACCTCTTGCTGGCTAAAACATTCTGCTTTACCCGTGATCTCCCCAGTGATTAAACCACCAGGACGTAAAATAACGTAATTCAAAGAGCTGGTTTGCAACCATGCCTCAGCCAGAGATTTCTCACGTAGAGCATGCCCGAATGCTTGTTTGGCTCGTTCAGACATGGTTGACCATGAGTCACCACAACCGAGTGAAGTCACCAGAAGCATTTGATGGATACCACATTGTTCTGCCGTATCCATAATCAGACGCTGTGCCTCATAATGTGCACCAGACGATCCGCCCAGTGTGGACACAATAACAGTATTCGCACCGGCCAGCTGACAGATTTCTTGAACCTTGGTTGCATCCATGGCATCACCGACTACGGTGATCACCCCTTGCTGATTTAACTGGTTGGCAAATTCAGCATCGCGGACTAAAGCCACACAGCGCCATGGTGTTGGTTGTTGCATAGCTTGCTGCAATACCTGATAGCCTGTGCCCATTTTCGGGCTTACCCCAAATAGCAATAAAGTTTTCATCGCATTCGCCTTATGCAGATTTGAAACGTTGCGCTAAGTTTCTGAATTTTTCTAACTGATCTGCTTTCAACTGTCGCTGTTGATCACGGCCGACAAAAATCTTGAACATGGCTTCGCCATGGTGATTGAGAAAAAGAATTGAAGCGGTGGCCATACGCATAAAATTACGCTCTACAAAAGCAATATGCTGGCAATTTTCGGCACGAATATGCCCGCCAAAACCTTGTTTATGGTGTAAATTAAAATAACCTGCACCATGCTTGCCTTCTGGCAGCTCACCGGAGAATTCAGCAATGATATCCGCCGTGTGCACCAGGAAAGTAATTTCCCCCCAACCAGCAACTTCTTGCCACACTGTATCAAACTGGCTGCCGTCAGTGATGATTGCATCTGGAATAGCCGCAATCACCTCGGTCATGGTTGCCTGATATTGTTGGGCGATCTGCTCCAATGTGCCTTCTGGATTGGTTTGCATAAAAGCATGAAGATCATTATGTTGAGATTGTTTAGACATCATTATTCCCTTTATTAAATTGATTTCTCTAACCGCATGGTTTATGAAGCAGTGGCATGCGGGTGAACCGCTTTACCAGATTTGCGTATTTGCATCATTTTTTCCTGTAACTTTAGATGTTCAGGATTATTTAATTCTAGTAATAGTTGCTGTAGGGCTTGTAGCAGATTGCTTGACCAGAAGCGACCCGATGGCGTTAAGCGGAAACAATGGTCATCGCTGACCAATAAACCTGACTGTTGCCATTGTTCAATCAGCGGATTGAGTAGGGTGCTTTGGGTAGTCAGGGCTGGTAACTCTACCCGTCCTCGCTCAATTCCGGCTTGTAACTGATAAAGCCAATCCCCCAATAATGATTGACCAGTAAGCATCATCAATGGCTTTTTGCCTTGTTGCAGTTGAGCATAATATTCTGCTAAATCTCGTTGCAGCATAAAGGACTGACCATCTAGGCGTCCACCGGCACCTGAACCAAAAGCAAAGAAATCAGCACCCTGTTTGATGAGTAGATTATATAAATTGCGCTCACGCGTGGTTTTACCCCAGTGGCTGTTACTTAATTGCGTCCAGCCCCGACGATATAAGTAATCTGCACCTTGTAGATAAAAATCTCGTCTTGCTGCCACGGAAGGCAGTTCAAGCTGCTTATTTTCAACACGTTTGGCCAGTGGTGTACTTGAAAGCAGATTCAAAGCATACAAATCTACGCCATCCAATGGCAAATCTGCAGCGATTTCTAAATCTGTTTGCCAGCTTTGTGTGGTTTGACCGGGTAAACCAAACATGAGATCACAAACCAAGGCAACACTGTCTTTTAGCGCAATTCGTTCGAATGTTTCAATAATTTCTTCGCGGGCGGATAAGCGCCCCAGTTTTTTGCGGATGGCTGTATCAAAAGTCTGAATGCCTATGGAAAATCGGTTTGCTCCAGCGGCAATATAACTGTCTGTTCTGGCTTCATCAAAATCAGTAATCCGTCCTTCAATGGTGATTTCACAGTCAGGAGCCAAGGGTAAAGATTGTTTCAATAGTTTGATGACTCGAGCCAGTTGTCCTGCAGGCAATGCAGAAGGGGTTCCTCCGCCAAAATACACAGCATGAATTGGTGCTGACTGGATGGCCGGATTATTCATTTCCAAAGCAATTTCGTTCAATAGAGCATCGATATAGGCTTCAGTATCAAATTTACGCAGCAAATTTTGATAAAACCCACAGAATTGACAATGGGTATCACAAAAGGGAATATGAATATAAATCAGTCTTTTGTTGCCCGTTAAAGAGGTTTGCTGTAATAATTGCCAACTTGCTTCCATCTTTTCAGCGGGCACAGGCATACTGGCTCGCAATGGCATGACTGCCCATCTATCCTGAAAAGGTAAGTCGGCGTTTGCGGCATAAAAACGGCTTAGATCCAATGATTTCATAGCTTAGATATATTTTTGATGGCTGCAAGATTAAATAATAATTATTATCATATGGCAATGGTTTTACGGCAGTTACCAGCGTGATTCAGCAGTTTATTGATGCAGGTCAATAAGCTTTGAAGATATAAAACAGACCACTGACTCTGGATGTTATTGAAGTAGTCAATCTAAAAAAATTCTTGAATCGATCACTATTTGATGACATAAAATTTTCCAGAAATGGTTTTTATTCTGGTGAAAATGGTTGATCAAATAATATGCACCATTGAATTTCAGCACATCCACTAACGAACTGTATCTAGATTGGTATTATTTTATCACCTTTGCTCTATTTAACACTAAAAAACATGCAATGCGATGGTTTTTGTGAATTATTGAGAAGACTGGATGCTATTTTCACTGAATCCAGCCTTCAATTAATTATGTTTTTTCGACGGTTGTTGATGAATCATTGATATTCAAGCTCTTCATGGCAGTTAATTACACTCTTTGGGATAACTGCCTTTTTTTACTCCAGTGGGGCAATAACCGACATTTTGATTTAATTTGACCACTACCACATCATTGATTCGCATGATACTGCCCTTATTTGGCCAAACCGGAGCCGCGTAAATTGATTGCAAACCGGGTTTGATGTCTTGATAAGTGGCCGGAATAATATTTGCAATTTCAGTTTTATTCATGAATGCAGAGATGCGTTCAGAATTACCGCCATCCCAGTTAAAAAATGAAGAACCAAACATATAGGTATATCTAGACTTATTCACTGTCTTGATATCATATGGACCAAAGAAATAGACTTTAACTGGTTTTTCCAGCGAAATAGGCAGATCTTTCGCCATATCTTCGGCAATTGATGAAGCTATTCGATAATCTTTGTTATAGGCGACGTAATCCAGATAGAACAAGAAGCTCACTTTCGACATGCCATATAAAAGGGAAAATACCGCCACTGCCCAAAAATATTTATTTCTATTAAGGGTAATAAAGCCAACCAGACCAGCTGAGGTAAAAAATACCGAAAAACTTGTTAGTATTCTCGTGGGTAAATCATTCCCCAAAATTATATTCATTGAGAATAGAGCCAATATACTGCCTAGGGCATAAATAGCATATCTGATTTTATTTTTTTTGAGACTAAAAAGTGGCAGTAATAAACATAAGAAAGCCAGCAAAAAGGTGTTTAATCCATAGGATGCTTTGAACAGAAAAAAATGCTCAATGGAACGACAGATTTTTTTAAAAGCATATTTAGGTGATTGCGTGATCCACTTGACGTCACTTATGAATAACGATTCATTAGTGATGTGAAAATAATGTTGAACTAATTTTCCGATCACAAAATGAAGGACTACACCAATCAAGGCTGCGATAAATAATTTCGATAGTAATTTAAAATGTTTACCAGGATCGTTTCCCTAATAATATCTATTAGAAAATAAGCAATAAGCATTGAAAGGGAAAAAAAGATGATCGACTGGTAGATTGATGCTGTATAACCTAACAATAAAGCGGGTAGAATTATAGACTGTAGAATACTTTTTTTGTGAATGATTAAGTAAACCGCAACCGATGCCATTAATATGGCCGAAGCCACTGTATCTGCTTGATTGAGAAATTGTAACTGATAAGCAAATTGTACAGATGAGGCATACAGAATAGCGAAAAAAACTGATTCATCTAAATTTAAGGAAAAGGCTTTCACGATTACGACACAGGATACGGATAATAATATAAATGATAGTATTTCTGTGTAATAGGGAATGAAGGGCTCGGGATAGATTGTTGATTTCAATAGTGCATGACCCCAGCGCCCCAAATCAATGGTATGAATAATGTTATTGCTGAATTCTTCATCTATCGATAAAGTGAAATGAGTCAGTTCAAAACTATAAACTAATAAATAAGTGAAAAATGCAACGAGAAATGTGATGATCGCTATGTGATGTTTGTTGTTATGAATTAATTTGAGAACCTGCATTGATTCACGCCCTTATTAAAGTAAACAGATCAATTGTTTGTTGTTCTATTTAAGCTTGCCAATAATAACCTCAATTTTGGCAAGATATTAATAAGATTAATTTTTTTTCGCAAGATGAAATTCACCTTTATTAATGTGTAAATATGCTTTGCCTCATTTTGAATTTTATTTGGGCTATAAGATCATTGAGATACGATCATTTTTATATATGATGCGTAATTGCAATGGAATCTAAAAGAATTACATGTGAAATGAATATGGTTTAGTTAGCAAACCTGTTGTTTAAGCTTGATTGTTCAAGAGCAACTTAACATGATCTATGATTTTGGATTTAACCGCTATATGTAATTCTGTTGAAGGTGAAGATGGTTTTATGCTTTTCTTAATTGGGGGCTGAGGCTAGGTAAGCGTGAAGTAGAGGTATTCATTGTTGATGAATATTCATAATGTGTTAACGATAGTAGAATGGATGAAAAAAATTCCCTACTGGTTGGCATAGGGAATTTTTGTGCTTTTAGCGCGATTCAAAACAAATATTATTATTTAGCTTGAATTTATTTTACTCAACCGTGACTGATTTGGCCAGATTGCGTGGTTTATCCACATCGGTGCCGCGGGCTAGTGCGGTGTGGTAAGCCAATAGTTGTACGGGGATAGTGTGTACGATGGGGGAAAGTACGCCCATATGGCGCGGAGTGCGGATTACGTGCACACCTTCGCCGGCGGTAAATTCACTATCCAAATCGGTAAACACAAAGAGTTCTCCACCACGGGCAGCTACTTCTTGCATATTGGCTTTGACTTTTTCCAGCAAGCTGTCGTTTGGCGCGATCACAACAACGGGCATATTCTGGTCGACCAGTGCCAGCGGACCGTGTTTAAGTTCACCTGCAGGATAGGCTTCTGCATGAATATAGGTGATTTCTTTTAGTTTCAGTGCACCTTCCAGGGCGATAGGGTAGTGGATACCGCGGCCGAGAAAGAGGGCGTTGTTTTTGGCAGCAAACTGGTTTGCCCAGCTGGCGATCTGAGGTTCGAGATTAAGTACGTGCTGTATGCTGCCAGGCAGCAGGCGCAATTCGCTGGTGTATTGCTCCTCTGCGGCAGGGGTAACCATTCCGCGCATTTTACCTAGCGTTACAGCCAGCCCGAACAGTGCCACCAGTTGGGTAGTGAAGGCTTTGGTAGAGGCAACGCCAATTTCAGCACCAGCACGGGTATACAGTACCAGCTCGCTTTCGCGTGGTAAGGCAGACTCCATGACGTTGCAAATAGATAGGCTATGCTGCATGCCCAAAGACTGGGCATATTTGAGCGCTTCCATGGTGTCTAGGGTCTCACCAGACTGGGAGATGGTAATCACCAATTGTTCAGGATCGGCAATGACTTTGCGGTAGCGGTATTCGCTGGCAATTTCGACATCGGTAGGCATTTGGGCGATGGCTTCAAACCAGTAGCGCGCGGTCAATGCAGCGTAGTATGAGGTGCCACAGGCAAGAATTTTAATGCTGCGGATGCGTTGGAAGATCTCGGCTGCGTTGGTGCCAAAGTTTTCCGGTTCAAAGCCACCAACTAAAAATACTTCGGCGGTATCGGTGATGGCTTTAGGCTGTTCATGAATTTCTTTTTGCATAAAATGACTGTACAGCCCCAATTCCAGCGAAGCGAGAGACAGCTCGGACATTTTGATTTCGCGCTCTACCGGCTGCTGCTGTTTGTCGAGCAGGATATCAATACCTTGGGTGGAAAGTTGGACGATATCGCCGTCTTCTAAGAAGACAACACGACGGGTATAGGCGATAACGGCAGAGACGTCAGAAGCGATAAAGCTTTCATCATCACCCAGTGCAACTAATAATGGGCAACCCATACGCGCAGCCACGAGTTTATCGGGATTATCGCGGGCGATGACGCCGATGGCGTAAGCCCCCTGAAAATGCTGACAAGCGTTTTGTACGGCTTGGAACAGGTTACCGTCACTGCTATGCGTGTATTCGTAATGGATGCTGTGGGCGATGACTTCGGTATCGGTTTGTGAGGTAAATTGATATCCCAGTTCTTGCAGTCGGGTGCGTTCGCTTTCGAAATTTTCGATGATGCCGTTATGCACAATAGCGATCAGGTCATTTGAAATGTGCGGGTGGGCATTAGGTTCGGTGACGCCACCATGGGTAGCCCAACGAGTGTGTCCGATACCCAGACTACCCTTTAGTCCAGCTGCGTGGGCGGCTTGTTCCATAAGTTTGACGCGACCAACGCGACGTACGCGTTCGATGCCATTAGGTGTCCAAACGGCGATGCCGGATGAGTCATAACCGCGATATTCCAGCCGTTCCAGACCGCTGGTAAGAAATTCGACAACTTTGTCTTGGGCGCGAATGGCGCCGACTATGCCACACATGTTTTATCCTTTGACTGTGCAAATGGTCACGACCCTGATTAAGGATGGTTTTACTGAAAAAAATTCAGCTCTTGCTTTTATTTCGCTATGCAGACCATTGCTCTGGTGTTGCTGGTTTCATTCTAAGGGGGTAATTGTAATGGAAAAGCTCGTTTTGCACAGTAGCTCAACCTATTCTTAATGTTGATTTGCTAATTTCCTAGCTTGGCAGCAGTTGTATGGGAATGGTTTTAGGCATTTTTGCGGCAATTCGATAAATTTTTTTCACTCCAGGCGGGCAGGAGAAACAATCGCTGCAATTGGCTGTTGAACAACTTTCATCGTTTAGATTTATTTGCTCTATGGTGCCTTTTTGCAACCAGAATGTCAGCATCTGTTCCATGGCGCTTTCCTGCACCTGAAAGTGTCGAGCCAGATCTTGCAAATTGGCCTGTCCTTTGCTGATCAGGTAGTCTCTAATGGCGGTGATGAGCATCGAAATTAAGTTCCTGTGCTGCAATGTTTTGGATAGTGGATATATATTGGTTAGGGATCTTTGGTGGTGACCATACAGATGGTGGTTAATTTGCTAAGATCACTATCTGTATGGGTAAATGTTGAGTAAGTCACGGTAAATTATGGTTTTAATGGCAACAATTGTCAGGGTTGGGGTGTTGCGAAGGTCGCTGTCGGGTTGGCTGGCGCGGACCGATCATTTTCATCACGGTAATCAATAAGATAAATAACAAGCTTATGGTGCCTAAGATATAGATGGCCGATTTCGATTCACTGATCCAATAAGATTGGTAATAAAAGGTTGCGCATGTCCAGCCAATGAAGAATGTCCAACCAGCAACAAACAGCATCCAGCGCCAGCCGGCTTCACGATAAATGGTACCTAATGCAGCTGCACAAGGTGTATAAAGCAGGATAAAGATGAGATAAGCCATGGCAGAATGATTATTGCTGAAGGATTTTTCCATTTTGGAAACAGTGCCCGTTGATATTTCAAGCTCTTCCTGCACACTGGCTAAATCTTCGTTTACTGCGCTTATGCCGAGCGGATCCAGTACAGAATCTTTGAGTTTAGCTAAATTTTCTGGAATGGTTTTAAATGCTTTGCTTACACCTTCAATGAAGTTAAATGTCTCGTTAGAGCTGTCTTCAGTTTCCATCGAATAAAGGGAATTGAGTGTGGCTATAACGGCTTCTTTAGCAAATATGCCGGTAAATATGCCTACTGTGGCGGGCCAGTTGTGTTCATTGATTCCCATTGGTTGGAAAACGGGGGTGATTTTTTTGCTGGTGACGGCGAGGATAGAGCGGTCGCTGTTGTTGTGACCGAACGAGCCATCGGTGCCTATTGAATTTAGCAGGCTTAAGATGGTGACCATGACAACGATGGCCTGACCAGCACGGAAGATAAACCCTTTGAGTCGTGACCAGGTCAGGTACAGCATGCCGCGCAGGGTAGGTAAGCGATAGGCAGGTAATTCCATGATGAATGGAGTAATAGCCCCCGGTAGCAGAGTGTGCTTGAGGATTAATCCGGTAATAATGGCGATGACGATGCCGAGCAGGTAAAGGCTGAATACAACTGTTGCGGCATTTTGGGGAAAGAAGATGGTGGCAAATAAGGTATAAACAGGTAGGCGTGCACCACAAGACATAAATGGAATCATGCAGATAGACATGAGACGATCGCGGGTAGACTCTAAGGTGCGGGTACCCATAATGGCAGGTACGCCACAGCCAAAGCCAACGAGCATGGGTACAAATGCTTTGCCAGGTAAGCCGATGGCACGCATACCCCGATCAACAACCATGGCCGCGCGTGCCAAGTAACCTGAATCTTCTAAAAAAGACAGGCATAAAAACATGGCCGCAATGACAGGAATAAAGGTGGCGACGGTTTGGATACCACTACCTATGCCATTGGCCAATATGGCGGTGAGCCAGGCGGGTGCATGTACGCTGTTGAGCAAATAGGAAAACCCATCGACAAAGATGGTAGCGAATAATACATCGAAGAAGTCTGTAAATACTGAACCGAATTTGACGGCCAACATAAACATGAGATACATCATCAGCAGAAAACAAGGAATCCCGGTATATCGACCAAGGGTAAGATTGTCGATCTTATCTGACAGGGATATATTCGCCTCGCGCGGTTTTTCAATGACCTGACGACAAAGCTGATCGATAGCTTCATAACGCGCACTGGCTAGAGCCACATCTATCTCATTGTTACACCATGCTGATAAATCGTGCTGACATTGATGCAATGTTGATGTTTCCGCAGGGGTGAGCTGGGTAGTTGCGCCATTTAATAGCAACTCTATTAGTGACCATTGATTTAGCTGGTGGATAAAGCTATCCGCTGGCAGTTTGGCTAAATGTTGATGAATAATGCTGGTTTGTTTGTCACCTAAGGTAGCTATTTGGGTATTAGGCAGGATTGGGTTATGAATGACTTCACTCAAAACCTGCTCTAATTGATCCAAGCCGTTTTTTTTGGCAGCAGAAATGGGTACCACGGGACAACCCAATTGTTGGGTTAGTTTGGCGATATTGATTTGTTCGCCCAAGTTTTTTAAAGCGTCCATCATGTTTAGGACGATGATCATTGGTCTTTGCAAATCTAACAGTTGAAAAGTCAGGTAAAGGCTGCGTTGCAGGTTGGTAGCATCAATGATGTTGACGATCAGGCTGTCAGGTTCATTCAATACAAACTCGCGCGCGATCAGCTCATCTTCAGAGGTGGCGATTTGCAGATTTTCGATGGCATACGTGCCGGGTAAATCAACAATATCAATAGACTGGTTGTTGATGTGCATGCTACCGGTTTTGCGTTCGATGGTAACGCCAGGCCAGTTGCCAATGTGTTGGCGCGCGCCAGTTAGTGCATTAAATAGGGTGCTTTTGCCACAATTGGGGTTACCAATTAATGCTATTTTCATTATTTAACTTTCACCACGCTAATTGCTCGGGCTTCTTGACGACGCAAGCATAGATTGAATCCACGGGTTCTGATCTCAAGAGGATCTCCTAACGGAGCCGTTCGGATCACGGTGACTTCGCTACCAGGGGTGATGCCCATGGCCAGCAGACGACGTCTGAACTGCTGTGATTCTGGAAGTAAGGAGTTGATGACGGCCGTTTGTCCAAGTGGAAGTTGATCCAGAGTTAGTGCTGACACAGTGGTTCACTTTCTTTATCTGGGGATGTGGTTTGTTTTTATTGGGAATCATTCCTATTCGCAATGATATGCAATTTACTGGTTAAGGTGGATATGATGTTCTCTAAAAACGGGTTATTAACTGTTTTGTCATGTCAATGTTGTATCAAGTATTCATTTTTTCAATATCGCTAAATGGTTGTTTTAAGTTGTTTTATACATAAATTTTGATTGCAAGATTTTGTTAAATGGCTGGCTTGCATGAATGTTGTTTTGACCAGGCTAAGGATACCGTTCCTGTGATATTTTTTAAAGTAGTCATTCAATAGCTAGTCTGGGGTTTAATTAAGTGAGAATTGCTGTGCTGTTTAGAATTTAAATCAGATTTTGGTTATCAATTCTTTTTTATTGTTTATTTTACCTCACAATAATATTAAGCTATGCCTAAGTTAAGTTATCTAAAAGCTTAGGTTTTTTTAGGCTCTAAAATCTTGAGGCGCTATTACTGGGGTTGATTTGGCTAGTTTGGTGGATCATCACTTTACTGTTGTTCAGTTTTTCAGCAATCTGTTTTCTGTTTTGCTGTACCAAAAGCCAATCACCATTTCATGTTTTTATGAATTGGTATCTGGTTGAGGAAAATAAAAAATAATCGCGCTAGAGAGGTTCTTCTTGTACATTATTACTGAATAATAATCATAAATTGGGATATGGCCAATTAATTTGATCATTGCAATGGCTGCTTTAAGGGGTTGAGCAATCGATTGAAATTTAAGTAGAAGAAATCTTGTTTGGTTTTTGCTGCGTTGATGACTATGGTAAAGCTTAATAATTGTAGCGCTTAAGGCTGATGTGTGCTGGCTGTCAATTTAGATTAAGCGGCATCGGGTAGCAGACAGATGCTATTTGATCTTATGTGGTTGTTTGTTACTCTTTTAAAAATAGATTAGAGACCTCAGCCGCTTTTCCCGCTATTGTGAAAGCGGCCGAGGCGGTTTATTACTCCGTTTTTTCGGCTTCTGGTCGCACCCATTCTGTAATGGTTTTCTGCCGACTGCGTGCCAAAGTTAATTGATCTGGCGGGCAGTTGTGCGTGATGGTGCTGCCGGCACCGGTGGTTGCTCGGTCACCAATGGTAAGCGGGGCCACCAGCATATTACCGGAACCTATGCGAACGTGGTTGCCGATTTGGGTGCGATGTTTCTTTACACCATCGTAATTGCAAGTGATGGTGCCGGCACCAATATTGCTGTGTTCACCAATACTGGTGTCGCCCAGATAGGTTAGGTGATTGGCTTTGCTACCGGTACCAATAGTGCTGTTTTTAACTTCTACGAAGTTACCAATATGTACGTTGTCACCAAGTTGGGCTTGAGGACGCAGGCGGGCAAATGGACCAATTTGGGCATGATTACCTATGGAACAGTTATCCAGATGAGAGTGAGGCAAGATGGTGGTACCGGTACCGATCACGCTATTTTTAATGACGCAGTTAGCACCGATCGTGACGTTGTCGCCCAATTTTACCTCTCCTTCCAACACAACGTTAATGTCAATGATCACGTCCTGACCATGGTTGATTGTACCGCGCAGATCAAATCGTGCTGGATCGCGTAGGGTCACGCCTGCTTGCATTAATTCAGTGGCCTGCTGTTGTTGAAGGATGCGCTCCAGTTGGGCGAGTTGAAGTTTGTTATTGACTCCAGCGGCAAGATAGGAAGCGCGTACCTGTAAAGGGTGCACGGGAATGTGATCCTGCTGTGCCAAAGCAATGACGTCGGTAAGATAATACTCCTGTTGCGCATTATGGTTTTGCAGGGCATTGAGCCATGCTGGTAGTTTATGGTTGGGTAAGACGAAGATGCCGGTATTGGTTTCGGTAATGGCTTTTTCGGCAGCACTGGCATCTTTTTCTTCGATAATGGCCACGACATGCCCCTGTTGGCGAATAATGCGGCCGTAGCCGCTGGGGTTGTCCAGCACATCGGTTAATAAACCAATATCGTTTCCCGCCACGTTAAGTAAATCTTGCAGAGTTTGCTGATCAATCAGCGGAACATCACCATAGAGAACCAGTGTTTTACCTTGCAGCGCCAGGTGCGGTAGAGCCATTTTAAGGGCATGTCCAGTTCCCAGTTGCTGGGTTTGTTCAATCCAATTTACTGGGGCGTGAATCCGTTGGCGAACGATATCTTTACCATGGCCAATGACGACGCTGATACTATCTGGATTGAGACTTTGTGCTGTGTGGATAACCCTTTCCAGCATGCTTATGCCACCAATTTCATGTAATACTTTAGGTAGGCTGGAATACATGCGGGTGCCTTTACCAGCAGCCAGGATGACGATGTTCAGTTGTGGTGTTGACATAAAATCAGCTTGAATAAGATAGTAAAACAGGCTGCCTGAATGATGGATCACTATGGCAACCTGAGAAAATAAGAAGAAAAGGGTTTTATTCGGCGTAACGATCTGAACGTTGCCAGTGGGTATTGGCCGGAAGTTTTTCGTTAACGTCACCAACTGTGGGTTTCATGGCATGTGGCTCAGGGCGCATGCTGTTGTAACGCATATTATTGGAATAAGTACCATCCTGATAAACTACTCTGGTTCCAGGTTCATATTTCTGACGCAGTTTGGTTTGCCCGCTGGCATCCTGATAGGTTTCCCATGTACAGCCGCTTAGAGCCAATAAGCCACAGATTAAGAAGATTCCTGCGCGCATAGTGTCACCCTTATGGTGTTGTTGTTTATTCTTTATTGTAGTCAATTTGCACGATGGCGTATAGCCGTTTGCAATATTATCGGGGCAATTTTTAACAGAGCCGGCATATCGGCAGCAATGGCGTCGGTATGTGCCTGCGGATAGGTTTGTTTACCGTACCAGATGGTACGCATGCCTAAAGTTCGAGCTGTGTGCAAATTATTTAAGCTATCGTCCACCATGATGCATTGTCTTGGATGGATATTCAGTTGCTGGCAGACATTTTGATAAGCCTGTGGATTGGGTTTATACAGAAAATTGACCTGATCAATACCGATTAGCTGATGAAAATGGTGATGTATCTGCATGGCGCGGATCAAAGCGTCTACATAATGCTTGGGTCCATTGGAAAAGATGATTTTCTTGCCAGGCAATTGACTCAAAGTCTGCTGTAAGTGAGACATAGGCTGCAAATGTGACAAAATAATTTCCAACGGATGGCTGGCCAATAAAAAGTCTTGCAGGTTGATTTGTGGATGGTGCTGTTTCAGACCGGCCAATGTGGCGCCATATTTTTGCCAGTAATGTTGCCTGAGTGCGGAAGCTTGGCTATGGGATAGGTTTAATTGGGCTGACAGATAAGCGGTCATGTGTTGATTGATGATGGTAAAAATACCCGCATCCGCGTCATGCAAGGTGTTATCCAAATCAAATAACCAGTAATGGGAAGTCATGATAGTTAGGAGTGATGAAATCGATGGCAGCCATTTAAATGCTTGACTGAACTGAAGTTATAGATTTAAAACAGGAAGTCTGTTTTGAAAGCTGGAGCGGCGTGAATTATATCATCATGAAGTCAGATTCATAAGCGGTTTTTCTGACAGGTATTGAGTAGTCAGACAAGGGCTTACTGCTGTGACAGGGCGCTGAATTAAAAAACTGTATGGTGGTTATTTAAACCTCATAGGTACTGATGATTGTCGTAATGTAAGAAGTGATCATATTTGCAACATTGTCTGGTAAAACGGGTATGATGGATAACCGGTGTTATGTTTATCGAATAAAGGGAGGGTGGCATGAAAGCTGGAAAGTGGTTAAGCGGGTTGATGTGTTTATTGCTGTCGCTGGCTGTACAAGCGCAAACTGAAGTGCGTTTGGCTGTGCATAATGCGTTTACTTTGCCGAAAGATTTAATTACTCGGTTTGAACGTCAGAATAATGCTAAGGTCGTGGTGGTTAAGGTTGGCAGTGGCAATGAAATGATGAATAAGCTGATTTTAACCCGTGCTAATCCGATTGCTGATGCGGTTTATGGTTTGGATAACGTAAATGTGACAAAGGGAGCAAAATTTAATCTTTTTGCCGCTAATCAGCCAGCTAGTCGTCCAGTCAATGTCACTTTACCGAATGCGGTTGCCATAAACTATGGCTACATCACGATTAATTATGATAAAGCTTGGTTCCAAAAACAGGGTAAAGCCTTACCCAAATCTCTGGATGATCTAGCCAGTCCGGCTTATCGTAATTTACTGGTTATGCCCAGTCCGGCCACTTCATCTGTCGGCTTGGGCTTTTTGCTGGCCAATATAGGCGGTATCGGTGAAAAAGCCACGTTTGAGTGGTGGAAAAAAATGCGTCAGAACGGGGTCAAGATTACCAAGGGATGGAGTGAGGCCTATTACACTGATTTCACGCTCAATGGCGGTAGCCGTCCGATGGTGGTGAGTTATTCGACCAGTCCGGCCGCCGAGGTTTATTACAGTAAGGGTAAATATAAAGTGCCACCTTCTGGTGATTTACGCTTTAAAGGCGCGGTGTTCCGTCAAGTTGAAGGCGCTGCGGTACTCAATAAAGCGAGACAGCCAGCACTGGCCGCAAAACTGGTGCAATTTTTGCAAAGTAATGAGGTACAAGGTGTGATTCAGACATCTATGTGGGTTTATCCAGCAGTTAAGTCGCTGCCTGTATCGCAGCCCCTGCGTCTGGTTACTGTACCCGAATTCGCTAACCAGCCCAGTGGTGATATCGCTACCCAGCAGCAAAATTGGGTTAGTCAGTGGGTACGGGTGGTGCAACGATAACATTGAGTTAGTCAACGGGTATCCAAAGAATTTGGATTAGCGGATTATTCAGGGCATCAGTGCCCTGTTTTCCTGTTTGAATGTATTGATAGTCATGAACTGTAATCCATGGAATTGAAGTCTAATTGGTCGAAAACTGGTCATATCAGTCAAAATTTATTGGCTTTAACATTGTTGTTGCTGCCTCTGGTTTTTTTGCTGCTGGTTGTGTTGTTGCCGCTCTGGACAATGTTGCAGCAAACGGATCCAGAAAGTTACCACATGGTGTGGCAGGATGATTTTATGCGCCGGCAACTGGGCTGGACAACAATTCAAGCTGGCATCAGTACTTTTATCACCTTGTTATTAGGTGTGCCGGTAGCCTGGTTCATCACCCGCATACAGTTTCGTGGGCGCGAATGGGTGTTGCGTCTTATTATGCTGCCTTTTGTGATGCCTACGCTGGTCGCTGCTATGGGCATATTGGCACTCTTCGGTGCGCAGGGAATGCTGTGGCGTGGATGGGATGACACCCCGTACCTGTTGTTGTATGGCAATGTTTTTTTTAATTTGCCCGTCATGGTTCGTGCTGCTTATCAGGGTTTATGTCAGGTGCCGGCAAACCGATTGTATGCAGCACAAACATTGGGCGCCAATATTTGGCAACGGTTTGTTCGGGTGGAATGGCCGCAAATGCGGCCTTGGCTCTCCGGTGCCATGTGTCTGGTTTTTATTTACTGCTTTTCTGGATTTGGATTGGCGTTATTATTGGGCGGAGAACGATACGGTACGCTGGAAGTGCAGATTTACCAGTTAATTGCTTATGAGCTGGATATGGCACAGGCGGGTGTACTGGTTGTGTGGGCTTTGTCCATCACCCTAATCGCCGGATTATTGTATGCCGTGATCAGTAAGCGCACGACGTTTAAAGCAACGGTACAAGTATTGCCGCCTAAGACTCCGTCTGCTAGTCAGAAACTTGGTTTAGCGCTGGCTTTAGTGTTACTGCTGCTATGCTGTGCCATGCCAATTTTGGCATTGGGCTGGCGTGCTATCTCAGCCGGTAGTTCATGGCAGGTTTTGCTGGAAGAAGATACATGGCAGGCTTTATTTAATACAATTCGGTTTACTGTACTGGCAATGGCACTGGCATTATTGCTGGGTTTTTGTCATGCCGCTCTGGCACACCGTTGGGCCTGGGTGCGGAGTATCACTTTTTTGCCTTTTATGGCCTCTCCAGTATGTGTTTCTTTTGGCTTATTGTTATGTTATCCGGACTATACCGCATCTTTAAGTATGTTGATTGCAACGTATGCTTTGCTGGCTTATCCCTTTATTACTAAGGATGTATTGGCTGCGTGGGATAGTTTGCCGGTGCAATATGAACAAGCTGCCCGCACTTTGGGGGCTAAAAATTGGCAAGTTTTATTATTTGTAACCTTACCTTTATTGCGGCCGGCATTGCAACGAGGTTTAGCCTTAGCTGCGGCCACTTGTGTCGGAGAATTTGCGGCCACACTGTTTTTATCCCGACCAGAATGGCAGACCTTAACTACACTGATTTATCATTATCTTGGTATTGCCGGACAGGATAATTACGATCGGGCAATGGTCTTAACGCTGATCTTGATGTTGGTAGCGATACTGATTTTTAGTTTATTGGAGTGGTGTACTGCCAGAAAGGAAAAATCGCTATGCTGAGCTGGCGACACATTCATAAACACTTTGGCGACAAACTAATCGCAAACGACTTAAGTTTGGATGTTAATGATGGTGAATTGATTGCGATATTGGGAGAAAGTGGCAGCGGTAAATCGACTATGCTGAATATTGCTGCCGGTTTGGTGGCTCCAGATGACGGTTCAGTGTGGGTAAATGAGCAAAATATCACCAATTGGGCAGCGGAGAAACGCCGTTTGGGTTTGATGTTTCAGGATTATGCCTTATTACCTCATCTGAATGTTTGGCAAAACGTTGCTTTTGGCTTACGTATGCATGGTGTCAGCAAAAAAGAAGCTCGTCAGCAGGCTTATGAGCTGTTAGCGCAAATCGGACTGGCTGATTTGGAGCAACAACGTATTCAAGTTTTATCTGGCGGGGAACGGCAGCGAGTAGCCTTAGCACGCGCTTTGATTATGCAGCCGCAGGGATTATTGTTGGATGAGCCTTTTTCAGCACTGGATACGAGCTTACGTAGTAATTTGCAGCAATTGACCTTACGCTTAATACAACAACAGCATTGCCCGGCTGTATTGGTCACGCATAGTCCAAAGGAAGCTTTTGCTATGGCTAACTGGATTTGTCTGCTACACCATGGAAAATGGGTGCAACAGGGCACAGTAACCGAGCTTCTGGCTCGGCCGCTTAATGCTTGGGTAGCTCGGCTGTTAGGTTGCGATAATGTTACCGATAATTGGTATATTCCACAAACTGCGATGCAATATGATGCCCAGCACGGCACACCATTACAGGTTTGTACAGTTAACCTGACCGCCACCAACTATGATGTGCAGCTAATGCATCCGCAGTACGGATTGTTACATTGGTGGTTGCCATTGACGCAGCCGGTTAATGTGGGTGATTGGTTACCCCTGACTATCTGGTCGGAACAAATTGTAATTTTTCCCTGATGATCTGTAGCTGAGCCGGCATATTTTGCGTGGTTAGGCTAGCGTTATGGCTAACATTAGTAGTTGAAGGTGATATAATTACACTTATTTTTGCTCAACTATTCATTTATTCACGGAGATTCTCATGGCTTTAGTTTCTATGCGCCAACTGCTTGATCATGCTGCTGAAAACAGCTATGGTTTGCCGGCATTTAACGTCAATAATCTGGAACAGATGCGCGCAATTATGGAAGCAGCTGATGAAGTCAATGCTCCAGTGATCGTGCAGGCCAGTGCTGGAGCGCGTAAATATGCTGGAGCGCCTTTTTTGCGTCATCTTATTTTGGCCGCGATAGAAGAATTTCCTCATATTCCAGTCGTGATGCATCAGGATCATGGCGCATCACCTGAAGTTTGCCAGCGTTCCATTCAGCTTGGGTTTTCATCCGTGATGATGGATGGATCACTGCTCAGCGATGCGAAAACACCTTCTACTTATGAATATAATGTTGATGTGACTCGGAAAACCGTCTATATGGCACATGCTTGCGGTGTTTCAGTTGAAGGGGAAATCGGTTGTCTGGGGAATCTGGAAACCGGGGAAGCTGGGGAAGAAGACGGAGTTGGGGCTGTTGGTAAGTTAAGTCATGATCAAATGTTGACCAGTGTCGATGAAGCGGTACGCTTTGTACAAGACACCAGTGTCGATGCTTTGGCTATCGCCATAGGTACCAGTCATGGTGCTTATAAATTTACGCGCAAACCAACAGGTGATGTTTTGCGTATCGACCGTATTCGTGAAATTCATGAGCGTCTACCCAATACCCATCTGGTGATGCACGGATCCAGCTCAGTGCCACAGGAATGGTTGCAGGTGATCAATGAATATGGTGGTGAAATTCCTGAAACTTATGGTGTGCCGGTTGAAGAAATTGTGCAGGGTATCAAATACGGTGTGCGTAAAGTGAACATAGATACCGACCTGCGACTGGCGAGTACTGGAGCTATTCGTCGTTTTCTGGCAACACATCCAGCCGAATTTGATCCACGTAAATATTTTACCGAAACCATTAAAGCCATGAAACAGATTTGTATTGATCGCTATGTGGCTTTTGGTGCTCAAGGTCAGGCAGATAAAATTAAGCCTATATCATTAGAAAAAATGGCTAATCGTTATGCTAAAGGCGAATTGGTGCAGATTATTAAATAATCCCATCAGAAACTGTATGCAACAAGGGCTATTCTTGAGGAATAGTCCTTTTTTGCGTGCCCCATAAGTTAAACAGCAAAATCATCAATCTTATATTCGACTAAAATTAATTAGACCACTGTTTCAGGAACCTTACTTAACAAGGCTGTCTGCATAAATTGCCGTTGGAAATACAATAATGCCTGTTGCTCGTGTGTGTCAGGAACATGAATATGGTCGATGGCAACATAAAAGATACTGTGGGTACCGATGTCATGGCTATTAATGATATGTCCATGAAGATGTGCCAGTGCGCCAGGTAACTGTGGTTGGGCAGATTGCGGATGAGTTTCCCAGTTATTTTGTAAAAAGCGTTCTGCTGCACTAATTGGGGTTATACCAGCAAAGTGTTCCGCTACATCTTGTTGCGTGTGGGATAAGACATTAATACATAAATGTTTGTTGCGACGAAGAATAGGTTGAATTCGTGCACGTTGATTAATACACAGTAATACCGTCGGTGGTGTATCCGTGACTGAACTAATGGCTGTCAGAGTAATGCCGTATCGACCGGCTTCACCATCTGTGGTGATCACATGTACGCTGGCAGCCACTTTTGCCATCGCATCGCGATATAAAGAAGGGATATTGGTAGTGGTTTGATTCATGTGTTAATTAGATTCTTCGTTATTATCGATAGCAATATCCGTAAATTCTTTTAATAAATTACCCAGTTGTTGCAGTTTTTCCTGAGTAAAGCGTTCTTCAAGAGTCTTATAACGTGCATCTACAGCAATACAGAATTTTTCATATAGATGTTCACCCTCACTGGTCAATTTCAGAAAAACACGACGTTGATCATTAGACGGTTTTAATCTAACTACAAAGTTGAGTTTTTCAAGCCGGGTTAATATACCGGTCAAACTTGGACGCAGTATACAAGCCTGTTTGGCTAAATCCTGAAAATCCATAATACCGTGTTCAGCAAGTAAACGAATAATGCGCCATTGCTGATCAGTGATGCCCATATCGTTCAGCATGGGACGAAAGTGAGAAAGTAACGCTTCACGAGTCTGAATCAGGACGATGTTCAGGGATGAGTATCTAGATGTGTTAACCACCAGTATTCTCCATTCTATCAATGTATCCGGTTCAAATTGTGTTAATAAATATATAGAAAATTAATTAATTTATAAATATAAAAATATGAATTAACTTATTTTAATCATTTTATACAATTTATATTAGTTTAACTAATTGTTTTATATCTAATATTATTTATTTGATTAAATATTGCTTTGAAACAATAAAATAGGAAAAAGCCGCCTGCTGGCGGCTGATTTAACATTATTGATATTTTTCCAATTGTTTGGAAATTTGAGACATCTTTTCCTCAAGCTCAGCCAGTTCGAGACGATCTTTCTCTACTAGGTGTGCCGGAGCTTTTTCAGCATAACCGGGTTTGGATAGCTTGGCATCAATCTTATCAATTTTCTTTTGTAGTTTTTCCGCTTCCTTGTGTAAGCGCAAACGTTCCGCCGCTTTATCCACTTCCACTTTGAGCATCAATCTGGCACCCTGACAAACAGCAACCGGTGCGTCATCAGTTTCAGGTAAACGCTCAACTTGTTGCGCTTCGCTTAAACGAGCCATCATGGGTAAATAGGGTAGTAAATCGCCCAGATCATGACTACTTTGTATCAACAGCGGAACTTTAACGCTCATGGCTAAGCCCATTTCGCCACGTAAATTGCGCACACTGTTGATCAAGTCTTGTAGATAGGTCATCTGCTCCATAGCCGGCGGTTGGATTAGACTTTCGTCAGCAACCGGCCACGCAGCCAGCATAATACTGTCTGTTTGTTTGGCATTGGCCAAGGGAGCTAAAGTTTGCCACAATTCTTCAGTGATAAAAGGCATGACTGGATGCAATAACCGTAACACCGTTTCCAATACTCTGACCAAAGTACGGCGGGTAGCACGTTGCTGTGCTGCATCACCTTTTTGTAACTGCGTTTTAGCCAATTCGACATACCAGTCACAATATTCATTCCAGATAAATTCGTACAACGTTTGCGCCAGCATATCAAACCGATAAGTATCCAGCGCTTCAGTCACAGCGTTAATGGTTTGTTGCAAGCGCGTCAGTAACCATTGATCAACAAAACTGTAGGATAATGGCAACGTTTCGTCTTGCCCACAGTCTTGGTTTTCAACATTCATCAACACAAAGCGACTGGCATTCCACAACTTATTGCAGAAATTGCGGTAGCCTTCTGCACGTTTGAAATCGAAATTAATGGTACGACCAAGGCTGGCGTAGCTGGCCATAGTGAAGCGTAAGGCATCGGCACCAAATACCGGAATACCATTTGGAAACAGTTTTTCCGTATCTTTAACCACTTGGGGAGCTTTTTCTGGACGGCGCAGGCCAGTAGTGCGTTTGATCAGCAGTTCTGGTAGATCAATGCCGTCAATCAGATCCACTGGATCAATCACATTGCCCTCAGATTTAGACATTTTTTTGCCTTCATGGTCGCGCACCATACCGTGAATATAAATATCATGGAAAGGAACCTTACCCGTGAAGTGCGTAGTCATCATAATCATTCTTGCAACCCAGAAGAAAATGATTTCATAACCGGTTACGAGTACCTGTGAAGGCAAAAATGCCTTAAGTTCTGGGGTGTTTTCAGGCCAGCCTAAAGTAGAAAAAGGCACCAATGCAGAAGAAAACCACGTGTCTAATACGTCTTCATCCCGAGTTAAAACCGCATCTGCCCCTGCTTGAGCCAGTGCTTCTGCTTCATTACGGGCCACATAGACCTGACCATGCTGATCATACCAAGCCGGAATCTGGTGACCCCACCATAATTGACGGGAAATGCACCAGTCCTGAATATTATTCATCCATTGATTATAGGTATTGACCCAATTTTCTGGAATAAAGCGTACCTGACCACTTTCAACGGCATGAATACATTTCTCAGTTAGGGTTTTACCTTTGAATTCTGATTCGGGTTCGGCATACACACCATTATCCGGTGTGCGTGTCATGGCGACAAACCACTGATTGGTCAGCATCGGTTCAATCACACTGCCGGTACGGTCACCTTTCGGTGTCATCAACTTATGCTCTTCAACCTTAACCAGTAACCCTTGCTCTTGCAAATCGGCAACCATCTGTTTACGGGCTTTAAATCTATCCATACCGGCATACTGTGCCGGTAAACTGATGGCTGGCTGCACTTGACCTTGGAAATTGAATACTTCTGCTTGTGGCAAAATAGTCGCATCTAAAGCAAGAACATTAACTAAAGCTGTCTGATGACGTTTCCCAACTTCATAATCGTTGAAGTCATGAGCTGGTGTAATTTTGACGCAACCAGTACCGAAATCTTTATCGACATATTCGTCCGCAATAACTGGAATAGTACGACCAGATAAAGGTAATAACAGTTGTTTGCCAATAAACGAAGCATAACGTTCATCTTCAGGATGCACCGCTACCGCTACATCTCCTAAAAGCGTTTCCGGACGGGTTGTAGCAACGATCAATGATTGCGTAGGGTCATCGGCTAGAGGATAACGAATATGCCACATATGGCCGTTTTCTTCGATATTTTCCACTTCCAGATCAGATACGGCCGTGCCCAATACCGGATCCCAGTTTACCAACCGTTTGCCGCGATAAATTAGTCCTTGCTGAAACAATCGTACAAATACTTCACTCACCACTTCAGCACGCGTTTCATCCATGGTGAAATATTCGCGGCTCCAGTCAACTGAACAACCAACTCGGCGCATCTGCTCAGTAATGGTGCCACCGGAAAATTTTTTCCAATCCCAAATTTTGGCTATAAAAGCATCTCGACCAAGATCATGACGGGTAATATTTTCAGCAGCCAGTTGCCGTTCAACCACAATTTGTGTAGCGATACCGGCATGATCAGAGCCCGGAATCCAGCATACATTTTCACCTTTCATACGGTGATAACGAGTCAAACCATCCATAATGGTCTGATTAAATGCATGCCCCATATGCAAAGTACCAGTCACGTTTGGTGGCGGTAACTGGATAGCAAATGATGGTTTATTTAAATCAAGTGAAGGTTCGAAGTAGCCGCGTTCTTCCCATTGCTGATACCAGCGGGCTTCAATTTCACTCGGAGAGTATTGGCTGTTTAACATGGTTACTGGTTTAGAAAATAACTAAAAATAAGACAGCGATTATAACGCATAGATTCGGTTAAGGTTCAGAACCTTAGATTTATATTCGGTATAATTGCGTTGCTAAAAGAAATTTTAGTCCAGCGTCAGCTTAAAAGAGAATAAATAATCCATTGATTTAATGTATTAATCTAAATGTTTCAGCTTGACGATAAAAACGATAAAAAAAAGTATCAAGACTTTTCAGAAAAATGTTGTTAAAAGACCGATTTTCTCAAGTCGTCACATCATTACCCTTAAATATATTTCCACAATGTTTAACTTCAATTATTTTGCTGACTTAATCCTGATAACTACCGCGCTAAAAAAACGCGACAATCCATACATCAGCTAATCGGCCAAAATGGCCATTCAGATTGGTTAATCAAAAATCATCTATGTTGAACTGATTGATGGTTGAACCGTCATACTAGAATATGGGTAAACCATCAAAAAAACTGCCTGAAATACTCAGGCAGTTTGCAGATATTATTGCGGGAACATCCCTTTCATTCCTTTGGCCATACGCAGCAGCTTGCCCATTCCACCTTTTGTCAGCGATTTCATCATCTTTTGTGATTGTTCAAACTGCTTAAGCATTTTATTTACTTCCTGCACAGTTACACCTGCACCATTGGCAATCCGCCGTTTACGGCTGGCTTTAATCAGCAATGGATGACTGCGTTCTTTCGGCGTCATCGAATTGATGATGGCTTCAACACGATTCATGGCTTTTGCGGCAGTTCCTTCCGGTACCTGTGTCGCCATTTTGCCCATTTCGCCTGGTAATTTGGACATGATCGATTCAATTCCACCCATCTTATGCATTTGTTGAATCTGCGCTTTAAAGTCATTTAGGTCGAAACCCTTGCCCTTATGCAGCTTCTTCGCCATCTGCTGAGCAGTTTTTTCGTCGATACCTTTTTGCACATCTTCAATCAGCGATAAGACATCGCCCATACCCAGAATACGTGAGGCCATACGGTCTGGATAAAACGGTTCTAATCCAGTGATTTTTTCACCCACACCAATAAACTTGATGGGTTTACCTGTTACATGACGCACAGACAGGGCAGCACCACCACGGGCATCACCATCCATTTTAGTGAGCACCACGCCAGTCAACGGCAGAGTATCATTAAATGCTTTGGCCGTATTGACTGCATCCTGACCCTGCATGGCATCCACCACGAACAAGGTTTCAACTGGGTTGATTGCGGCGTGAACCTGCTGGATTTCATCCATCATTTTCTCATCAATCGCCAGTCGACCGGCCGTATCAACCATCAAAACATCATAAAAATGCTTTTTAGCATAATCTAAAGCATTGCTGGCAATAGTAACAGGCTGCTCATTTTCGTTGGAAGGGAAGAAATCCACTTCGACCTGTTGTGCCAATAGTTTTAACTGTTCAATAGCCGCAGGACGATAAACGTCAGCAGAAACAACCAATACTTTTTTCTTATGGTCATTTTTCAGTAATCTGGCCAGTTTGCCCACAGTCGTGGTTTTACCGGCACCTTGTAAACCCGCCATCAGAATAACTGCTGGTGGGACTGCTGCCAGATTTAAACTGCTGTTTTCTTTACCCATCAGCTCGGTTAGTGCATCATTGACCACACCAATAAAAGCCTGACCAGGCGTGAGGCTGCCGATGACCTCTTGACCGACTGCACGTTCTTTTACCGAACTCATAAAATCTTTTACAACCGGTAAAGCCACGTCTGCTTCCAGTAAAGCCATGCGAACTTCGCGCAAAGCTTCCTTGATATTATCTTCACTCAGGCGCGCTTGACCGCGCAGGGTTTTAGCGATTTTACTAAAGCGATCTGATAGATTATCTAACATCGAAACCGTCTCCAGCTACGTGTAAGTAGCCTGTTCATATCTGTTGAAAATCGCTACTTCCAATCAATTCCATAAAAATGGGGGATGAATAAAAGGCGATTTGGTTATAAAATAGCACACTGTCGCTTCCTCTAAATCTGTTTTTAATCGATGAAGCGACAAAATATTGCCTATTTTACACTACGCGCGCCTAAAAATGGCGCGCTATTGTTGCGGAAAAAAATGAGTTGTTTAATTTTGGTGCGGATATTTGCCTACACAGTACTCAACAATAGGTATTTGGTCTGCTTCACATAGCCAGAATTTTTCAGCTCAGTACACTGCGGAAAGAGCCAACTATTTTTTGCCAGTATCGCTGTTAAATGCCTGCGTAGTATAGCAGCCTTTTTAATGCCAAAACGACTATTGGCGCGGATTGGACGGGTAAATAATCTAACTTCAGGGTTAATGATTTTATTCAAAGGAATGGAAATATTCACTACAGTGTGCAAGGTTCGTAATTGATGTATTTTCCTGTGATTGTGGCGCTGATGTTGAGTGTTTCGATAATACCAATCTGGGCAATAGTCATAACCTGAAAAGTGGTGCATTTATGCTACAGGTATTTTCATTATTACAGGCGATTTTATGCTGATAAAATATTACAGCTGGCGTCGCCTTTGATCAAATACTTGTGATTTTATTTCTTACCCGTTGCTTGCAATTGAAATAGTGGTGTTTGAAAGATTGAGGGCGCAGTTTTTTTCAGCAGGCAATATTTTGGCAACCCAAAAATTTAATCACAAAACCATCTTTTGGTGTTGTCTTGGTTAATTTTTGATCATTCTGTTTATGACATCATACCCAAGCTTGGCGCGGAAAACAGCGGCTTTTTGGTTAATTAGTGTCTTATGTCAGTCTGGTGCTGGGTTATTTCAACAGCAAATTTGAGCATGAATTTTTGTTTTAACTTTTATTTTTAATAGTATCACCCTGATTTGTAACCATAGGATATTTGAATGAGTGACTTACAATCGTCAGTTGACAGCCATAAGCAAAGCGCAGCTGAACAACGTTTAGCCACACCTGAAGGACGACGGGAATTTATTAAGGCAACACTTTCCTGCTGGCTTGGTACCACCATGGAATATGTGGATTTTGCCCTGTACGGTCTGGCCGCAGGTCTGGTGTTCGGAGATGTGTTTTTTCCAGAAGTAACGCCGACACTTGCCTTATTATCAAGTTTTGCCACTTATTCAGTTGGCTTTGTTGCCCGCCCGATTGGTGCCATCTTTTTTGGCCGAATGGGCGATCGCAAAGGACGGAAATTTGTACTGGTGACGACCATCGCATTAATGGGGATTTCCACTACCCTAATTGGCTTTATTCCCAGCTATGCCACCATTGGTCTATGGGCACCATTGATGCTGGTCATATTACGCTTCGTTCAGGGCTTTGGTGCCGGTGCTGAGCTTTCTGGCGCTACTGTCATGCTGGGGGAATATGCTCCTCCAAAACACCGCGGTCTGATTGCCTCCATTATTGGCATTGGTTCCAACAGTGGTACATTGGTCGCGTCCGCCGTATGGCTGCTAGTCCTGATGCTGGATCCTGCAGATGTGAATACCTGGGGCTGGCGCATTCCATTTGTCCTCAGTGCCTTAATTGCTGTTGCTGCAACATTAATCCGTCGCCATGTGCGTGAAACACCGGTGTTTGAACAGGAGCAAAAAGAATCTGAACAAGCACCAACAGATAACGGCTCAGCGACCCCAGCCACCGCCAACCATTCTCACACTTCCCTATGGGCGCGCAATAAAGCGTTTTTTGTCATGCTAGGGTTGCGAATTGGTGAAAATGGACCATCTTATTTGGCACAAGGATTTGTCATTGGCTATGTAGTCAAAATTCTGCATGTCAATAAAACTGTTGCCACTACAGCGGTATTTGTGGCTTCCTTGCTGGGTTTCTTTGTGATTCCGTTTGCTGGTTGGCTGTCTGACCGGTTTGGTCGACGCATTGTTTACCGTTGGTTCTGCTTCCTGCTCATGCTGTATGCCGTGCCAGCTTATATGTTTCTGGAAACCCGTGATCCCTTCATCGTAGCCACGATTATTGTTATCGGTATGTGTTTGGCTTCACTGGGGATCTTCGGTGTACAGGCAGCATATGGCGTAGAGCTTTTCGGTGTACGCAACCGCTATTCCAAAATGGCTCTGGCCAAAGAACTCGGTGGTATCCTTTCTGGTGGTACAGCAGCTTTAGTTGCTTCAGCATTATTTGATCATTACAAGTCATGGTGGCCTATTGCCATTTACTTCGCAGTCATGGCCGGTACTGGTTTTGTCACTACTTTCTTTGCTCCGGAAACACGCGGACGTGATCTAAATGCAGTTGAAGATGCTATCTAAAGCGTTCTCAATTGATTGATACATAAAACGGAGTCAGTTTCTGACTCCGTTGCAATATACGTATAGGTAAGATTTATGAAGCGCATCGTGATTGACTGTGATCCTGGTAATGGCATTCCTGGGGCCAATGTTGATGATGGACTGGCTCTGGCCTTAGCTTTAGCCTCTGATTCAATCAAACTGGAACTGATTACCATCGTTGCGGGTAATACGCCTCGCGATACCGGTTATCGGGTAGCCTGCCAGATGCTAAAAGAACTGAACGTCACTATTCCGGTAGTAAAAGGCGCGGCGCAGGCATTACTTGAACCGGCTGAACCATGGCGGGAGCAACTGGATAACAATGTGCGCAAACAGGGTTTATTATCTCTTTGGGATAATCTACCTGCATTACCTGCGGTTGCAGATATCAGTACACCACATGCCGCTCAAGCAATTGGAGAACTCGTGTGCAACAATCCAGGTGAAATAACCGTAGTTGCCATTGGACCCTTAACCAACATAGCCCATACCATCCAGCTTTACCCAGATTTTGCCCGCTCCGTGGCCGAAATCGTTATCATGGGTGGAGTATTTCAACTGGATAATTATCTTAAAGACACCAACTTTGCCGTTGATCCTGAAGCGGCAAAAATTGTTATCGAAAGCGGTGCCAATATTACCCTTGCGCCATTAGATGTCACCACGCAGACCATGCTTACCCATCAGGATTTAGATCAAATACAAAACTACAACAATCCGCTGAGTAATTTTATCGTTCGTACCACACGTCCATGGATGGATTATTCAATACAGACACGTCATTTGCCTGGATGCTGGATCCATGATGTTCTATGTGTTGCGCAATTGATTGACAGAGAAATAGCCACCACATCTGCTTACATTGTCGATGTTTCCACCGCTCAAGATTGTACCCGAGCCAGTAGTCGGCGCTGGAAGGAGGGAGCGTTACGTTTGACCGTGGGCATGCAGCCAGTCACACACCAACCCATCAATGTCATGGATCAGGTTAATAATCAGCGCCTGTTAAAAGTCATATTCCATGCTTTGGAAAAATATCACTAACTAAATATAAGCAGTAGCTGATTAATATTAAATTTTTAAAAACCTATATATAGTGGTTTTATCAAAGTCATTGCTTATATTAAGTCTAATAATTTTTTCTTGCTCTGGTAAAAATAGAATCTAATCGTAAACAAATCGTTGCTGGTATCTCTATACCTAAATTTTTATCAACTTGAAAATAGGGTTCAATTTGAAATGAGCACATTATTAACGCTTTGCAAACCATACCAGGTAAAATACTGATATAGTTATCAGCTAATATGTAAAAAACCAATTAACAGCAGGTGAATAGCAAAAATATATCTTCATCAATTAACTATTACGAAATAGCTCGAGAAAACATCAATTTGATTTGGTAAAATCATATTTACATATCTAAAATTAACGATTATTAATTTCAATTTCTTTTAATTTGATATAATCGGATAAGAAATGTCATTCTAAAAACTAAACTGAATTTACACATTACCTTATTTTGTTTATTTTAATATCGGAGAATTTATATGCGTTTTAGCAAAAATCGTTTGATTGGGTTGGCTTTAATTATTTTGAGTAGTTCTTTCATGGCAGCGTGTGGTGATTCCAGCGATCTGAAAACCCAAGGTAAAAATGTTATCAATCAATTATCTGGAGAAGATAAACAACAGCAAGAGCTCAAAAAATACAATAATTATATTGATTTTAATAATCGAGGTTTGAATCGCATTCAGGAAGAAGCAAACACTTATATTAATGAAATGGGTCAAGATCCAAATTTAAATAAAAAAGAAGAATATACTAGTGGAACTAATTATTCTAATTGGGATGAAATCAAAAAACTGCCGCAAGAGGCACCAGCGATGCAAGAATTTGATGACATTGCTAAAGAATTGATTCCTGTGGCTGAAAATTTAGATCAATTATTGACATCGGCACGAGAATATTACAAAGCAAAAGATTACAAAGATGATCAATATGCTAAGGGTCAAGAATTGCACACTAAAATACTGGCCGAAATAAACAAGTTCGAGGCGCTTTATTCTAAATTTAATCAGGCTTTAGAAAATAGACAAAGAGTTGTACGCGCTGAACAAATGGAACAAGCCAAAAAAGAGGGTGATGAAGTGAGATATAATCTGATTAATGTCGCCACTAAGATGGATAAAATCCTGGATGAGCTAAATGCAGAAAAGATTTCTGCTGCTAATGTGCTATCAACAGATTTAACCAAAATCAAACCATTATATGAAGAATATAATCAAGCGCAAAAAGCATTGAGAGACGCTGTTAATAATGCCAAAAACAAAGATGAATTGGAAAATGTAGAAAGATATGTTGAAAAAACAACCGAATTTAAATTAGAGGTAATTAATTTAATTGATCGGGTTGAAAATAAAAAAACATTAAGCAATTCTGAAGTTCGCTATCCTAGAAATGTCGATGGAACGCCAGAAAAACTAGCTGACATTCAACAATCAGCAACAAGTAGATATAATCGCATTAATTAAATAAAATTTAAATTTTTTATCCTCAAGAGGTAGTTTAGCTGAGCTGAATTACCTCTTATATTATTTTAATTTTCATATCGTATAGGGAATACCAATAATATAATGCAATATCAGCTGGGCAAGATTAAGTCAAGTTCCTCTTGAAAGACTTGTTCAGATAATCTGTATGCTCTTGTATGGGACACTTTTGCACGAAAGGATAGGAATAATATCTGATGCACGTCACCGGTTAAGTTGGCTGTTCATGCAATTATCGAAATAGCGCGGATTCATGATTGATAGAATATTAATGCAAAGGATAAAAAATGATGATTACAGGAAAACTGTCCATTATTGGTAATAAAATTTTAACTAAACACCTTGTCGGAAGCTCAATACAGTTGCCAGTCTCTCCAGAATATGATTCATCCAACAATCAGGAAATACTCAATCTGTGGCAACAAGTTATGACAAATAACTATCATAAACTGCTACCTTATTGTATTGATGAGAATATCATTGCGGTGGAAGAACCAATTACTCGTCATCATATTAGAAAAATAGGCTACGATAGAGATTGCACATGATGCTATGTTCACTCCTCAGATAGATGGTTTAAAACAATCACCATTGATGGCGCGTATTTTGGTTTTATTCATACAGGGACAGCGTTACAATTTAACCAAGCTTATCAACAAGTTTATTATTGCCTCTTTTAATATTCTCAATATATTTAAAAAACCTTTTAGTGGAGTCATTCTCTCTCAACAATGTTTATTTGCCTGTGTGCTATAAAAAGTTCACCGTGCATATTTAGTTTCATCATTAAATAAACGTGCATGACCTTGTCTAATGTTCGATAGGTCATAAAATAGTAATAGAAGCTTATATGCAAATCGCTAAGCTCCTTTATTACCAATTGTAATATGGATAATTTTATGTTGTCATTGTTTGATAGCCGTTATTATCAATATCGTAATGAGAACCTTTTACCAATTAGAAACGATTTGCAAGAAATGATTTTATTGGTGCTAGAATGAAAAGATCTACTTCCATGTAATCATTTGTAAAAAATCCAGCAACAGCGGACTTTATAGAGGCTGAATCAGATTTCAAATAACCTTGCAAAACAAATCAAAGATATAGTTCCTTCAGGAACTAAGGTTATTTCTTACTCCTCAATCTTTTTTACAGGATATTCCAAACCATTATAATACAAATTGTATTTTTTCTTAGGTAAGTTTTTGGTTAGCGTATTGCACTCTCCAGATCGATCGACCTTCTCTATATCTTTCCCAGGTTTTTCAGAAACAATTAGGTTAATATAACCATTTGTCATTTTATTTCCCAGTATTATATAACGATCATAGAAACTAAATTTACCTATACATTTAAATGATTCCGTTAGACCTGCAAATTTTGCTATGGGGAGCATATTAACAACACGTTTTAATTCATCATTTTGTTTAACGTAGAGATTTATATAATCTATGTAATAGGGATTGACTTGAGATCTCAGTCTATAACTAATACGTAGACCAAAAGCTAAGGTTTCAGGATTAAGTTGATAGCGAGCGGTATCGATTTCAAAATCACTTAATTTGACGGCATCGCTTTCGAGTGCATTGGGTTGCCAACTATTAGCAATGAGTTTGCCTGATTTACTATCAATCAATAAAACGTCAAGATCATATATGTCATTCCCTCCGTTTTCGTGCTTTAGAGGTAAAACGACTATAGTTTTGCTTTTATCTGCCGGCCAAACTTTGCAAACTGCCATATCGCTGTCAAGGGAATGGTGGCGCAGATTGAGCCAGTGACTAATCCATTTTTCGCAATCAGCGTGGCTAACTAATGGTAAGCATAAAAATGTTAATAAGAAAAAATTCTTTAAACCAATCATGAGTGTTTCCTTTGTAATATCTATTTATATTATAATTTACATGCAAATAACTTGTTTATGTTTTTTATACTTATGTAAATTTAATTCTAAATTCTGGTCAATATATTGATAAAGATTTTTTTAACCGCGTTCAATTTGGCAGAATTCTAATTTTAAAATAAATAGCTTTCGCAGTTGTTCTTTTTAGCATGGGTAGCCGAACGTAAGATGAATATCTCATTTTTCTAAAATGGTTGCAGGATTCAGATAAATGGGGAAAATGTAAAGGAAATGCTTTGAAACATTAATCAGCCAGTGAATGACAGCGCAAACAGGCGTATAAAGAAAAGATTTACTAGATAAAATGAAAGAAAGATATTCTGATAAGTATATAACTAAGCAAAATTATTATCAGTGTTTTCCTGAATAAAAAAGATAAATTCTTTTAAAAACTACTCTTTACCTCAACAAGGTGAAGGCTACGCAATTTTCATGAACAGCCAATAAATATTAGGCCGAAGATTGCAGGTCATTAATTTATTCTGTTAACAAATTGTCTTATCTAACATTCATTGCTTAGTTTAGTCATATCCATGTCTATAAAAGAATTCAATTAGGCTTCTAGAATGAACTGTACGATCTCCACAATTCTGATCAAATTTAAATTTCGATAAATGACAAATTGCTATCGCTCTTACAATCATTTTTATGGAGGAACACAACCGAAGTTCAACAGCATATGTGCATGATGCAAAAAATGACTATAGACACTTAGATTGCATGAAAAATTAAATAGGAATAGGGGGCTAATATGTCGATTACAGGCAGAAACCATTTCTAACTAACCTGAATCAGATACGCATACTCAGATGATATGATGAATAATGAATTTCGGCTTTCAGATTGATAAATAAAAGCAGAGTACAAAACCTGATAAATGTTTAAGTATTACTAAAATTTTGAATTCAAATAAAAACACTAATTCCACAAATTTTGTAATAAAAATATTAACGTACATGCTATAATATTTACCCATCTAACTAGAGAATTTTCATCATTTTATCAATATTAAAGGTTTATTATGCGGTGTACGAAAAAAGGTTTAGTTAAATTAGGGCTGTATTGTTTGAGTGCATTGTTAATCGTATCTTGTAGTGATAATAAACCTAAATCAGAGGTTAAATCGGACAAGGTCATTAAGGCGTCCACTGAAATACCACAAATAGCTGCATCACAAGAAGTATCTGTAAAGCCAAATGATAATGCAGATAAATTTAATCAGTATATTGATTTTTATAATGAAGGTTTAATCGGACTATCAAATGAGTTAAATAATTATTTCAAGAAAGAAGGTAAAGCCGAAACGCTCAAAAAGGATGGCGATTACACTTCTGGGGCAAAATACAAAAATTGGGAGCAGATTAAAACGCTGATCAAGGAACCCCCAGCTTTCCAACAACTGGATAAGGCAGCTGCTGAATTAATACCAGTAGCTGAGCAATTAGATGAATTATTGGCAACTGCTCGAGAATACTATAAAGCAAAAAAATATACCGCTGACAATTATGCCCAAGGACAAGAGCTACATACAAAAATCTTAGCAACCAGTCAAAAATATCAACAGGCTTATAGTCAATTCGAAGTGGCAATAAAAGCCAAAGAAAGTGAAACCCGTTCACTTGAAATGGAGCAAGCTAAAAAAGAGGGTAATGAACTTGTTTATAATCGCATTTTGGTTTCGATTTTGATGGATAAAATTTTAACTGAGCTTGAAACTCAAAAGGTGTCTGCTCGCAATGTAACCACTACAGACCTGACCAAAATCAAACCGCTTTATGAAGATCTCAGCCTAGCGCAAAAGGCGCTCAGAGAAGCGAGTAAAGTTCGTAAGGCTCCCAAAAATAAGGATTTGATCAACGAACATTATTCGAAAGAATTTGTCGATACAACCGCAAAATTTAAAGCATGTGTGGTTGATTTAATAGAGCGAGTAGAAACTCAAAAACCTCTGAATGAAGCTGAATTGCGCGTTATTAATGCTACACCAGCTAAAGGAACCCCTGAGTTGTTGATTGAGTTAAGAAAAGAAACGATAAAAGAATATAATAACTCGATATAATTTCAATCAGCTTAAAAAAAGGTAATTTAAATCATTTAAATTACCTTTTTTGATTATTCTATCGCTTAGTCAATATTTGCTACTATGCTCAATAGTCATCAATATGACTATTTAAAAGATTGATCATTGTCTTTTCACTTAATCAGACTGAAGGCTTTTTTAACCAATTTATATATTCTGTGCCAGAAAATAGATCAGCATCGATTAAATAATAGTAAACTTTAAATATGTGACGAATTAGTTGATTAAAAGACAAAATAATACAGCTAGATAGCAGAGCGAATTCTAAATCGCTTTAAGTCTTAAGATTGTTATGGGTCATGGTGAGCATAATCATTGAACTATGAAAGTTATAAAGCAGTTTTTTCAAAAGTATTGTCGTGTTCAATGAGTTTTAAAGAATACTTTAGCCATTATATTAAATATAATACTTTTATATGTTTAGCCGTGCAAAATAAAAACTATTTTAACCTAATGGAAAAGATACAGTTAAGAATGAAACTAATTCAACCTTAATCTACCATAATCATATTTGTTTGTTTTATATCTACTTCTAGATTATAGTAATATGAAACTTTCTTAAATATTTCATTACTCGTTTTATTTTGTAGCTATTGAAACTTAATAAATTCTTTAATATATTGGATCTGGATTAATGGTATATTGAGTCCACAGTTTTTATTTTATCGCTTTTGTTAATATGATAATATTATTTAATGCGATTGTACCAATTTGTCTGGTGAATTTTAGAGAAAAGAATGCTCGTTAATTGGCACTCAAGTAATGTTGAGATTGCAATAAGGCAAATGTTTTTATAAATATTAGAACATTTCATGTAGTAATTGCTTAAATAAATAAGGATCAGCTATGGTTGTTAACAAAGATTATTTTGTTCGATTAGGTATCATCATATTAAGCTTAACGATAATATCCTCTTGTTCTGATAAGCCATCGAATATAGCATCTTCAGAAATTGAAGTGCCATCAAAAATAACAGAAAAAAGTATGGTTGATAAATACAATCGATACGTTGATTTTGATAAAAAAGGTATAAATTATCTTGTTGAAAAGTTGAATATTTATTTCGGGGTTATGGGGCAAGATTCTATTTCTAATAGAAAAAGGAAGTTTAAGCATGGTGTTAAATATCGATATTGGGATGAAATAAAAGCCGTCCCTAATGAACAACCAGCTATTAGTGAATTAGATGCTGCAGCGAAAGAATTAATACCTGTTGCAGAACAATTGGATGAATTGTTGTATATAGCTATGCAATATTATAAATCTGAAGAATTCTTAAAAGATGACTATGCAAAAGGTCAGGAACTTCATACTAAAATTCTAGCTACAGCAAAAAAATTTAATTCTTCCAAAGAAAAATTTACGTTGGCACTTTCACAATATCGTTAAATGAATTCTATAAGTTAATTTCTGAATTAAAGTGTACATACTAGTAACTTGAGTTATAAGGTGTCTTTCATTGCTTACAAGAATCGTAGCCTGAATATAGCCGCATCAAGATAATTGTTTGACCTTCATTTTATGATCTAGATGTTGAATTCATCAAATTTATCATTTGCCCACTTACGTCGCTAAATAGATTAATAACCTTATTATGATTAAAAACTCGGCTTAGATTATGGGTATGACCAAATTGAAGAACTGATTTTGACTATTAAAAAATTACATTTTGGAAGTACATGTTTATATAAAAAGTGATGCAGTTGTAACCCATTAAGAGGTGCTTCTCATTAAGTATTTTCTATACTTTAATGCATTTTTTTAAAATTGGGCATTTCAAACAATTTATTTTATGATTTTTTTGAGTCATTCCAAGGTGCAATTTAATAATAATGAACAATTTCGATTAAGTTAGAGCGCGACATATCACCGGGATTATTGCCAGGCTGACCTTCCGGAATGGGGAGTGCTAATTTTTTAAAATGTTCAACCCAATAAGGGGGAAATTCGCCTGTTTCTTTGGATTTAAAGGTCATGGCTTGTAAGGGAAAAACTTCTTGTCCATGGTTGGCCTCTTTAAATATTTGATAAATTAGTTCTGAGCAATAGTACTGGTCGTTATTAATATCGAAAGCATCATCGTATTTTTTGCCCACTTTTGCTCTGGCTTGTATTAATGCTGGTTCAATTAGTGACAGGTATGGAGGTTTTAATCTGCCGACAACTGAGCGGGGTGTGCATTTGTTTTTCGGATGGAGATAAGTTTGCAAAGGGGTAATTCGGACTTTTGGATGGGTGGCTTCGATGACATAATATTTTCCGTTGTTCTTTTGCTCTACTATTCCCACATGCGTGAAGTTATAGCCTTCAATGCCTTGAGTAGCTGCTTTAATTGCACTATTCATGCCACCGTCACAGGCTTCCTGAAAGATGAGATCCCCTTTTTGTAAATGAAAAATGGTTTGCGCATTGACGCTTAGGCTGATAAACAGCCAGTTTGCAATAATAGGTAATAGAGTCTTATATTTTTTATACATTTATACTTTATAAGTAAGTTGAATATGGGTTGATTATACAGCATGAGATGTAGAAAGCAGTTGTGCTAAAACGCGTTAAGATAAGCTTTGACTGCCTGAGGATGCCACCAATATAATGATCGTCAATTTCAATTTCGGATTTTCAATAAAGTGGTGCCGACCAAACAATTATCTCCCAAACAAGAAATGGAGCGCGGTTTGCGGGCAGCATTGCCGATTGTGCTCAGTTTCATTCCTTTTGCTATGGTTTTGGGGGCACAGGCTGTACAAAAAGGGATGAGTGCCGGACAAATTACGTTGATGGCTGGGGTCAATTTTGCCGGTGGCTCTGAGTTTGTAGCAGTCAATTTATGGACATCACCTCCACATTTATTTTTGATCGCTTTAATGACTTTATTGGTTAACAGTCGTCATTTTCTGATGGGTGCAGCCTTAACTCCTTATTTGCAAGGTCTGCCGGCTAGAAAGGTCTTACCAGCTTTGTTTCTGATGTGTGATGAAAGCTGGGCTTTGATGTTTGCCGAAATTAAACGTTCTGCAGATAAAAAGTTTAATTTTTATTTTTATATGGGTTCGGCTGTTGCTTTATATGGGATTTGGGTTCTTTTTACTGCCGTAGGTGCGCTGATTGGTCCGGTACTTGGAGATATTACGCAATACGGTTTTGATATGGCTTTTGTGGCCGTATTCCTGGTTTTGTTAAAAGGGATGTGGAAAGGGTGTAAAGCCGCTATACCTTGGTTAGTAAGTCTTTTGACGGCAATAGCTGGTTATTGTTTTATTCCCGGAGCGTGGTATGTGCTAATAGGATCTGTAGCCGGTCTGGGTACGACTTTTCTGATGACGCGTCATGATTGATTTATCCACGTTACTGACCATTCTGACCATGGCTTTGGTCACCTATGCAACTCGAGTGTCGGGTTACCTGTTGCTGCGCAATCGGGTATTGAGTGCGCGCATGAGAAGAATGTTAGAGGCTATTCCAGGTTGTGTGTTGATTGCGGTGATTGCACCGGCATTTGCCACTCAGAATATTGCTAATCTGCTTGCGTTGGCGTTGACTTTATTACTCGCTAGCCGATGTTCGTTTGTGGTGACAGTGGTTGGCAGTATTGTCCTCACTGCTTTATTACGCTATGTGTTTTCTTTGTGATGCTCAAAACGATTGAAGGTAGTCAATAGTAACTTAATACCTGGATTCAGACGCAATCCAGCCTAAGGTGTATTTCTGTGGGTGGCGGTTTTTTGGGTATGCCAGCGGTTGTTGAGCACTGGTGTTCTTTGTCTATGCGCATATTCTACCTATGTCGGTACTTCTATTTGTATCTGTGAAAAAAAATTTCTCTTATTTCAAAATCTGAATTGATCAAATCTTTCAATAATTTTGGGCGCAAGACACTATTTGGGAATTGAAAGCAGTGAGCAAAGACTCTGGATGTAGGCTTGAATAGGTTGTTCAAGATAATGAATATAAGTTGAAATAAAAAGAACCACCCAATATATTTTTGTTGATTACAGTTTAGTTTACTCTGTAAGGTAGTAAAACTTGGGTAATGGCGTAACTGTGATGTAGGCAGTCAGTTGTCGTTCTGGTGGGTAATGCATGGCAGCACCAGTGATGAATGAAATTAGCTGTTCTGCTGCGTGGCTAAAATAATCGTAACTTTAAGCAATGGGGTGGTTAAGGTGTTTTTAAACGCTGATTCATGATGGCTGATCGATGATGATGGTTAATGGCTGCTGCAAGTTAAGATGGGCTCTTTAATACTGCGGTGAGATCTAGTGCAGGGATCTTAAGATGCGGTTGTGGCCAGTTCTACATCTCTCTATTGACGGTTATCATGTTAATTTTTAAAAGAATAATGGGTAAATTTACTTTCTTTTCTAGCATGTGCAAGGTAAATTAAGCAAGGTGAATGAGCTGTCTGGATATGGCGGTTTGCTTGGTAATATGTAAAGGAAGAAAGATGAATAATGCTTTGATTGATGCTATTTCTAAACGTCGCAGTCAGTATGCTTTGGGTAAAAATGTGTCTTTGTCACAGCTGGAGTTGAGTGAGCTGATTAAACAGGCGGTTAAGCTGGCTCCTTCTGCGTTTAATTCGCAAAGTGCACGGGTGGTGATACTCTTTGGTCAGCAAAGTGATCAGTTTTGGCAAATTGTCATGGATAAGCTGCGCGCTATTGTTCCGGCGGATAAATTTGCGCCTACTGAAGCTAAGGTGAATAGTTTTGCGGCGGGTGTTGGCACGATTTTGTTTTATGAAGATCAGGATACGATCGCTGCTTTACAACAACAATATCCTAGTTATCATGATCAGTTTCCTATTTGGTCAGAACAGGGTAGTGGTATTGCCCAGTTTGCAGTCTGGTCTGCGTTGGCAAATGCAGGAATCGGCGCCAATCTACAACACTATAATCCACTACCAGACGCGGATGCTGCAAAGCTATGGGATATTCCCCCAAGCTGGAAGTTGCGCGCGATGATGCCGTTTGGTTCAAATGAAGCGACGATCGCGGATAAGACTTTTCTGGATGATCGGGTCAGATTTAAGGAATTCGGTTCATTTTAGTCATCTGATTTATCGTTTTGGTCATTTCCGGATTTTGACGCTGTCAGAATCCGGTTTTTTCGACTGTTTAGCGCCCGTTTAACTTTTTAAGGACATGTTTTTCTTTATTAGCAACTTTGATCCGTTTTCTATTCAATGGGGATTTATGTAACTGAATCATTACCTTGTTATGTTGTTCAGCAATGGTGCTGGAAGTAGGCATGGTAATGGGATTATCCGATAATTTGGGTTAAACAGGATTGAGTAATGTATTTTAATGCCATGATGTGGAAAAGAGCATATTTACCCATGACGAAGTTGTTGCGGGCTATTTTGAGTTGAAGTGAACATTCAATGTTAGGTATGTTTTGTTGTATAAACCGATTCCTTCGTCCACTTTTGTTTGCTCGCACAAGGGCAGGGCATTTTATCGGCAATCATGCGATTGCTAGTAACTACAATTATTTATTTTAATCGGTCTAATTATTTGATAGAACAATTCTACCTTGGAAATGTCGGGTCTTTACTCAGGACTTTAACCACTATATGATTATTGAATATAAGGTAATGATGGCATTTGATTAAAGTTATCTATGATTTTGGCAATTGATGTCTATTATATTGATGACAAAGCGAAGTCTGTCGGTATTTTATTTGAGCAATGGGATGATTCTATATCAGCGATTAAAGCTTTAATTATCGATTATCAGGATAATATTAATCCCTACCAATCTGGTCAATTTTTTCAACGCGAATTGCCATGCATTTTGTCTTTACTCTCCAAGATTGATTTGGATGCTATTGCGACGATTGTTATTGATGGCTACGTCTATTTAAATGATGGAAATCTAGGCTTAGGCGCTCATCTTTATCAAGCATTAAATCAAAAAATACCCATTGTGGGGGTGGCCAAAAAAATTTTTTCAGGTAATCGTGATTATGTCATAGCTGTAAGTCGTGGCAAAAGTAAACATCCTTTGTACGTGACTGCTATTGGAACATCAGTAAAATTAGCAGCAGAAAACCTGCAATTGATGGCTGGAAAATATCGAATGCCTGATTTGCTAAGCTATTTAGATCAACAAACAAAATTATTTAAGCATGAGTATGGATCGGGTTAACGATCATTTATTCTGTCTTAATCAATATTTCTATGATGATAGATGGCATCTATTCTGTAGCGCAGGTGGAAATAACACAGTAGCGAGGTGGTTGTCATGATGATTAGCTGAGCATTTGGCTTGATAACAGGATCAATCACGGTTATGTCTGGTTTTTCGCATGTTTGCATATGGCTTATTCATATCTTCTAAAAAATAATAAAAGTTGAGTTTTGGCACAAGCTTGCTCAAGTAGGATTGATGACCAATTCAATGAAGTAGGTATGAGAAATGGGCAAAACTTCAACTAAAAACCGAATACTATTTCTCTTTAAAGCTGTTTTTGTATTTGTCTTGAGCGAAGGTGGTAGTGAACGCTGCCGGAGCAAAAATGCCTGAGCGGTGGGTATCTTAGCGGTGTATTGTTTAAATTTTTTCTTCGCTTCGATAATCAGTTTGCTTTAAAGGGAGCCTGCTTTTTTCGATAGTTAAAGTTGTTTTGCTACGTTGTAATCCGCTGATTTTTTTCTCTTGCATCCGGCAAATACTTATCTGGTATTTCATTTATCGGATGGTATTAGCTAAGTTTGTGACTTTTAAGAAACAATTAGAAGTGGTATGAAAAATGAGTATAAATATTTAATTTAAAAAGAGATTTATTCAATTTAGGATGCTAATTATTGCTGTTTTGTGTGTTTTTTTGTTGTTAATGTTAAAAAAGATTAAAAGTCTGATTTATCTGAGTTGTTATTGTGTTTGGTCAATAGTTTGGATTGAGGCTGGTGCTTTAATCCCCGCTGACTGTTAGTGCTAACGGTTACTAATAATGATGATTCGTCCTGCACTGTCTGAATGGCATTAGGTCACGGACGCTTAGGTTTTGTTGGAGTTGTTAGAGACATATGGTTAGAAAAGTACCTGAACTTGTTTGTCCGGCAGGCAATTTGCCAGCGTTAAAGATGGCTATTGATCATGGTGCAGATACGGTATACATGGGGCTAAAAGATGCCACTAATGCACGTAATTTTGCCGGTTTGAATTTTGATGCGAAATCTGCACGAGAGGGAATTGATTACGCTCATCAGCGCAATCGTAAGGTGCTAATGGCGATTAATACGTATGCACAGGCTGGGCAAGTGAATAAATGGCAACAAGCCGTGGATACGGCAGCACAGCTGGGTGTCGATGCGGTGATTTTGGCTGATTTGGGTATGTTGGCTTATGCCCGTAAGATCCATCCGCATCTAAATCTGCACTTGTCGGTACAAGGTTCGGCGACCAATTATGAAGCAATTAATTTGGCGCAGGAGCTATTTGGCATCAAACGGGTGGTGTTACCAAGGGTATTGACGCTGGCGCAAGTGGAACAGGTTATTAAGCATACGACGGTTGAAATTGAGGTATTTGGTTTTGGTAGTCTGTGTGTGATGGTGGAAGGTCGCTGTTTGCTTTCCAGCTATGTGACGGGCGAATCACCAAATACCTTTGGGGTGTGTTCTCCAGCTAAATTTGTACGCTGGGAACAGCATGCTCAGGGGATGGATGCGCGGCTGAATCATATTTTGATTGATCAGTATCAGCAAGGTGAAGCAGCAGGTTACCCCACTTTATGTAAAGGGCGCTTTCAGGTTGATCGTGACGTCTATTATGCGCTGGAAGAACCGACCAGTTTGAATATTATTGAGATTTTGCCACAATTGTTGGCGATGAATGTGGCTGCTATTAAGGTAGAAGGCAGACAGCGCAGTCCTGCTTATACGGCACAAGTGACGAAGGTTTTGCGACAAGCCATTGATATGGCCAGTCAGCAACCAGAAAGTTTTGCTGTTAACCCACAATGGCAACTGGCACTGGCTAAGGTATCCGAGGGACAACAAGTCACTTTGGGTGCGTATAGCCGGCCGTGGAAGTAGTTGAGAATGGATATGCAACATAAAAAACTGGAACTGACGCTAGGGCCGATTTTATTTTTCTGGTCAAAAGAAATGATGCTGGATTTTTACCAGCAGATGATGCAACTGCCGTTAGATCGTATCTATTTGGGCGAAACGGTGTGTTCTCGCCGACAGGAATTTAAGCTGGCAGATTGGATAGATCTGGCTCATGATCTATCTTCTGGAGGTAAAAAAATTATTTTGTCCTCTCAGGTGTTGATGGAAAGTGAATCGGATTTACGCCGTTTACGCAAGTTGGTTGAGCAGGAAGAATTTATGATTGAGGCAAATGATCTGGGCGCAGTGAATATGCTGCATGCTAAAGGTCTGCCGTTTATCGCTGGTCAATCTTTGAATATTTATAATGAACAAACTTTAGCGCTGATGCAGTCATTGGGAGCCATAAGTTGGGTAGCATCTGTTGAACTGGCGGCAGAAAAATTGGCGCTGATTATTGCTGAAATGTCTGACATGGCATGTGAGGTGATGAGCTGGGGTAAATTGCCGTTGGCCTATTCATCACGCTGTTTTACCGCCCGACACTACAATTTAAAAAAGGACAGTTGTGAGTTTAAATGCTTACAGCATGTTGAAGGTTTAAAGTTATATACGCGCGAACATGAGTCATTTTTAACCATTAATGGGATTCAGACAATGTCTGCAGCCTGCTGCTGTTTGCTTGCCCATTATGCGGAAATGTGCCAACTTGGGGTTGCAGCGATGCGGTTGTCTCCGCAGCAACAGCATATGGCTGAGATTGTTCAGATTCATCGTCAGGTTATCGATGGAAAGTTGGCTGCGGCTGATGCAGTGGCAATCTTACAAGGCTTGACGTCAGATAAGCTGGTCGATGGGTACTGGCTAGGTAAGGAAGGTATTAAATGTAATGAGGAGGTCAGTTGTGCAGGTTCCTAATGTGGTGATCCCGGGCTTGGTCAAAAAAGTGGTGTCAGTTTTGCCAGCTAAACCTCCGGCTTGGGTGTTGGTGAATACGTTAAATCAGCTGTTAAAAAAAGAGATACTGTTGGCGGATATGTCTTTATTAGCTGGTCGTTATTTTCAAATTGGAATAGAAGATCTGGGGCTGAATCTGTTTTTTACGGCAGATGAGAAGCGTTTTATTCTGGCGGATCAGTCGATTCCAGTGGATCTGTATTTTGGTGCCAATATGGCCGATTTTCTAAAAATGCTATTACGCCAAGAGGATCCGGATACTTTGTTTTTTAATCGCAAATTAAAAATTGAAGGTGATACGGAGCTGGGGTTGATTGTGAAAAATCTGCTGGATAGTATTGATTGGTCTACGATTCCACTGATGAAATCTTTAGTGGAGCAATGACGGTTGTTTTGCAGTAATAGTTTAAATAAAGTCGGCTTAATAGGTGAACATGTAAACTGATACGTGGTTTTTGAATTCAACTAAAATATCGCCACGGGAAGTGGATGCGGATTATAAGAAAATAACGCAAACTATACGTAAGCTAGGTAAGTTGGCTGAAGTCAACTATGATGGTGACGTTAATTTTCTAGAGAAAGTGCAAACGAAAAAATAATTTAGAATAACAGGCTAAATGATAAATTATGTTTGATGCTTACAGGGAATGAAGCCAATCTTTTTCTAACCTGTTTTTTTCATCCAAAAGTTGCTGAAATTGGGATATTCAGATCGATAAAGTTGGTGAATCTTTATTTAATTTTCCGTGGCATGGTCTTGCTATGATGAAGCATTCAGGGGATTTTTCTCTACCTCAAATGACAGGTAATTTAATTCAATATTAGTCAAAAATTCATTTATGCATTTTTAAAGGAATATCACTAAGAAATGGTGAAGGAATTGACATGACTATTAAAAATATAAAGCCAACTTAAAGGTTGGCTTTGGTCGTTTTAGATTGGCGGACGCTGACAAGCAATCATGTAGTTTACGTCGACACGGTCAGTTAGATGGTATTGTTTGTTGAGCGGATTATAGGTAAAACCACTGCAGCCAAGCCATTCTAGTCCAGCCTGCCGGCACAGCCGTGCCAGTTCGGCAGGGGTGATGAATTTACGGAAATCGTGGGTTCCGCGTGGTGTTAGTTTGAGAATATATTCAGCAGCAACAATCGCTTGTAAATAGGATTTAGGATTACGGTTGATGGTGGAAAAGCAAACAATGCCACCTGGTTTCACTAACTCGGCACAGGCACGCACAATACTGCCTGGATCAGGAACGTGTTCTAACATTTCCATGCACGTGACGACATCAAAGGCTGCCGGGCATTCGGCAGCCATTTCTTCTGCGCTGATCATACGGTAACTGATATGAGTTAATTGTTCCTGCATGGCGTGCAGCTGAGCAGTTTTCAATGATTTTTTGGCTAGATCAATGCCAGTAACTTGTTCTGCTCCGGATTTAGCCATCGCTTCGGCCAGAATGCCTCCGCCACAGCCAATATCTAAAATGTTTTTGTTGGACAGATGAGCATAGTCATCAATAAATTTCAGGCGCAGCGGATTGATGTCATGTAATGGCTTAAATTCGCTGTTTTTGTCCCACCATTTATGCGCCAGTTGGCTAAATTTGTCTATTTCACTGCTATCAACATTCTCCGTATACGGCTGCTGGGCGGAGTGTTGTGATTGAGATGAGGTCATGGTTATGGTTCCGTAGGCTGTGGGGTTCTTTGCCACAAGGCGATAACGTTATTTTTTTCGCGAGGTCGTGCACCGGTCCAGATTTCAATCCAGTTATCCGGTACTTTTGCTTTTACATCATGTGTCACCAGTCGATACTGACAGTGCTGGTTGTCTGGTGATAATTTAATCCAGCTGTATTCTTGCCAGGCGATACGGGTGCTGAATTGATCAGCTTTGATGCTGATGCATTCTTTTCCACTCTGTAAATCCTGTGTCAGTTGGCTACTTAAGCTGTCTTGCATTTGTATAACCACTGGTCGAGCCGATTTGGCTGCGTCCAACCACGGTAAAAATAAAGTCAGTAGGAGTGACCACACCAGCAGTACGCCAGCTGCCCAATTGGTCACGGCCTGACGTCCTCTAATATGCTGACGGGTGATTGCCCACAGCCAGAGTGGTGTCAATACCCCAGCTACGATCAGAGGGAAGTAATCAACGTCATAATGATAATAGGGACTGAAATAGGTTGCTCTTTCAGCCAGTTTGGCCGGCCAGCCAAAATTCATCGCTGCAAATCCTAGCCATAAGAAAATGGCCAGAAAGCCGAAAGTCATGATGCCAAACCAGTTTAGGAAAGCAACTGCACCGGTACGTAAAGCATTTAATTGCGCAGCACCAATAACGGCCAATGCGGGCAGAAGAATAACCAGCAGGTTTTGTCCTTGAGCGGGCATAATAGCAAACATCAGTAGACACAATCCTAGCCAGATGATGGCCAGAATTCCCCAAGGTTGGCTTTTTAATGAGGTGCGGGTTGCAGTCCAGATTGCCAGAGGCCAAGCTGGGAAGGCAAACCAGATTAAATTTTTGACATAGTACGCTAAAGAGAAATGAACGCGGAAATGGTTGAAACCGCCAAAAGGATATAAAGCGTGGTATTGCCACCATTGATGGAATAATGGCGCACTGCTTTGGTGCAGTGCTACTGGCCAAATTAACATCAATGGCCAAGCCCAAAGCATGGAGATAATCAGAACCAAATAATACCGTCGATATCGCCACAGCGGAAACAGCAACAGACTGATCGCCAGCAACATGAACAGTAACGGCCAAAATAGGCTGCCGGATAATGACAAAACTACCCAACCACCGCCTAGCATCAGGCTGGCCATCATGACGCGACGTGTCGATAGTGAAAAGCCATACCAGCACATGGCGGCACCGAGGCACAGGACAATGCTGTCGTTGATGAAATGCCCTGGCATCAATAATCCCGGACAACCCAGTAATATCAACACTGCAATGCGGCCGTTACCGCGACCGAGAAACTGACGGGCAGAACCGCCAATGCAACTAAAAGTTAAAGTCATGAGGATAGCGTTGAGGAAACGAATCGCTTCATAACTATCCAGCCAGCGCGGGCTCAGCAGATGCTGAGATAAGACCCCCAGCCAGACATATAGGGGAGAGGAATCCCAGTTGGTGGTATGAAACAAGCTTGGGATAGCCCATTGTCTACTCTGCCATTGTTGAATGGTTTCATATAAATAAGGTTCACCTGGTGTCCATAAATCATGGTGAAATACACCCGGCCACAACCAGACAAAAACCAGCAGCATTAATAGCCACGAACGTTTGGCGCTGACGGGCTTAATATTGCTTTTCGGAGGGGTATAGGTGAGCATGTGTTTATATATCCGTTTAATGTGACTTATGTTAACGGAAAATACGTCAGGCAGCCATATCTGGCTGCCTGCTGTTGGGCGAGATTGGTTGTTAATCCAGCTGTTGGCTTAAATTAACCTGATCCAGTGGTACTTTGCGGGTACGATAACGGATTTTATGGTACAGGTAAAAAGCGGCAAAAACGGGTAATCCCATGTAGGTGATGGCAAAGCGTTGCCATTTGAAGTCGCCATGCAACAATAAATTGCTATCCTGTCCCATGATGACCAGAATACACAAGAATAAAGCCAGAATCGGACCGAAGGGAAACCATTTGGCTTTGTAAACCAAAGTATTCACGTCGCGACCTTGATGCACAAAGGCACGACGGAAGCGATAATGACTGATGGCAATGCCCAGCCACGCGATGAATCCGGTAAGACCTGAAGCTGCGACGACATATTCATAAGCCCCTTCATCGATACTTTCCAGTAAGAAAATCGCCAGCACAATGATTGCTGTTGCCAGTAAGGCTAAAACTGGTACACCACGGCGATTTACCTGACCAAACGAGCGATGTGCCATCCCTGTTTTGCCCATGGCGTATAACATGCGGGTAGAGGCATACAGACCAGAATTACCGGCAGAAAGAATTGAGGTCAGAATGACGGTATTCATTATTGCGGCGGCAAAAGCCAGTCCAGCTCGTTCAAACACTAAAGTAAACGGAGATTTGGCTATTTGATCAACATCTGCACCTAACAGGGCATTGCTGTTATAAGGGATCAGTAGTCCGATCACCAACATGGCCAAAATGTAAAATATCAAAATGCGCCAGAACACCTGCTTGACTGCCTTAGGAATACTGGTCTGCGGATCTTCGGATTCGCCGGCGGTAATGCCGATGAGTTCAGTACCTTGAAAGGAGAAGCCAGCAATGAGGAATACGCCTAAAACGGTAAAGAATCTCCCCGACCAGCCGTTGCCCAAAATAGGGGCATCGCCAATGGTGAAATTGGTCAGTCCGACATATTGTCCGCCAAGTATCCCGAGTATCGTCAATACACCAATCACCAGAAAAACAATGACGGTGACGACTTTAATCAAGGCAAACCAGTATTCAGATTCACCATATACCCGCACGGACAGTATATTGAGCAGAAATATCAAGGTAAAAAATAACAGGCTCCAACACCATGGAGGCATGAAACGTAAGGGTTCCCAATAGGTGATAACCAATGCGGAAATCGATATATCAGCGGCTACAGTGATTACCCAGTTAAACCAATAATTCCAGCCTAAGGCAAATCCTAAGGAGGGATCCACAAAACGGGCTGCGTAGGTAGAAAATGAACCTGAAGTTGGCAAATAAGTGGCCATTTCGCCTAAAGAGGTCATTAAAAAATACACCATGACCCCGATAGCGATGTAAGCCAGTAAGGCACCGCCAGGTCCGGCATCGTGAATAGCACTGCCACTGGCCATAAACAGTCCCGTACCAATGCTGCCACCAATTGCAATCATCGACAGGTGACGGGTTTTCAAATGGCGTCTAACTTGATTAGAAGAAGATTGGGTGTCTGTCATTTTATTATTCAATTTAATCGATTCTGTTATGTCTCCCCACACAAGCCAATATACAACACATGCTGTTGGCGCCCAAATACCCTTAAATCAGAAGCTTTCTGCGCTTTAAATGGTAATAGTGGGCTGTAGAAATGGCGGTTAGGTTTGGTCTAACTGCTTGGTTATGCAGTATAAAACCATATGACATATCAAGTTTTAATGTCTAAAACAATTATTATAACAAACCCTAGGAATGACTGGCGTGATAATTCAATGTTTTTGTTCACTCAAAAACTGCTGACCATTATCCAGTACAATCACTTTTTCCGGCCAACGCAACGCCGCCAGATGCATCCGGCTGCGCGCAGGATCAATTGATTGTTGCCGTTCGCGCCAACGCGCGCCAACTGAATAATCTACACAGAAAACCTGTTGTTTAGCGCCCAGCCATTGTGTTGGTGGTTCCTGAAATAATTCTTTGCGGTGTTCTGCCACCCCATCACGATACCAGCTCCGCCAGTAATGACCGATGATGACGGCCACCGAATCAGTATAATGTTGCCACCATGGTTTGCGAATGGTAAACCGCCAACGTCCATTAATATAAAAGGGAGCTGTAGCTAAAGCCTGTATGCCACTGGTGAGAGCCCGTAATGGATTGTGGCAGCTTCGCATTAAGTCATAATGGGCGATGCCTGGCTGAAATGACATGCTGACATTTTCGTCTTCCAGTTTGGCACCCAAAAGCTGAATTTCCCTTTTGTATACTTCATACCACTCAGTTTGTTTGAAATCATCATGAAAACGATGTTCCCAATATTGATTGACATCGGTTAGGGAAGAGGACTGATATTCATTCAGTTTGTGAATACTCTCGGGTAACCATGCAGCGTGAACAATGCGTAGATCGTCCCGTTGCAATATTAATGGCCATTGTCCAAGCTGGTCTGTTAATTGTTGGCGTTTGTGTTTGGCATAATGTTGCCATGGTGCATAACGCGCCTCATCTTGAGTACGTTCAGTAAAAAACCAGCCTGAACCATCTTTAGGGTCATTAATCAACAAATTTAATTCATGATTGCCAATGACACTGAAGGCATTTCCTTTGGCTACAGCTTCGATAGTCCAATCTAATACGGCTGGACTATCTGTGCCTCGATCACACAAGTCGCCGACAAATACCAGTTTGCGCCCGTGAGGATGATGACCATATTCATCATAGCCAAGGAAATGTAATAAATGTTGTAACGGCAGCCATTCACCGTGCACATCGCCAATGATATCCAGCGGTACACCAGCAGGTAAGCTACGAATAAAGGGACTTTGATAAGCATCCATAATCAATACGATCTGAGCAGCTAGTACAGCGGTTGTGTGTGTATGTCTATGTATTGTAAGACAATGTTTAATCAATTTAAGCGAATAAACATAGCACAGTATATTGAAATATGCCAACTTAAGCATTGAAATAGGGTGCTATTTACATGGGAGTAAGTATGAATTGATTAAAGAATGTTAATTTTTTCAAATGATTAGAAAACGCTATCTAAATGCTCTTGTGGTAAATGTTACTTTTATCAATCTTATCTTTGCCAAACTGCTTATTTTCGGCTAAACTCGCATACTATTTTTAAATTTGCATCCATAGCTCAGTTGGAAGAGTGTCGGTTTCCGAAGCCGGAGGTCACAGGTTCGATCCCTGTTGGGTGCACCAATAAATATATGCGGGACTTTCAACTCTACTGAAAGTCCTTTAGTTTTATCTTCTGACTAGCTTTTCACTATCCTAAATTACCATTTAAGCCCTTGTAATTAAGCCATCAAGAGTCATCTAGCACATAAATTGGTGTTGATATAGCCCAACTGATGCCTATCTGAACTGAATGTGCCTCAATAAAGATAACCTCTTGACATTCAAATAATCGATTTTGCAGTTCAAATCATTTAACAGCATGATCAATGCAGAGCACTATGAAGAAAAAATTCTTTGACAAAAACTAATTGATAACAGAGTGTGATATCAATGAGTAAATTAACACACCTGTAGAAACAACGCTTGCCGAAAAATTTAGGTAGGTCTTAGCAACGAAACATGATAAGGCGACAGATTAATCAATCATGAAAGAGGTGATGACACCGAAGTAAAAGCATGGGCAAAATATTAAATGCCACGACTTCGTCGCCAGACATTAAGTGAGGAAGAGAGAAAAGCGCCAGTTAACAGGCGAATGGCATGTCAAATTCATAACTGTGGGCGAGTAAATCCCCCATAGAAGACTACTCATCCACGCGTTTAAGAGAAAATTCTGATTTTCTTTTTAGGTTCCGCAACTAATCTATTTTTCGAGACATAACAATTAATTCAGTTAGACCATCGGTTTCATAATGTTGATATAGGAAAATAATTCCATATTTGTCATCCTGAATTTTAATAATTTTGAGAATCCTTAGTTTTCGCTGGCTTAATTGAAACGTTTCTTGTGTCAGCACATTGAGAAAATGGCCATCCTGATGTTGAATAAAACCTTCAATCACCTCATCATGGCGAATAGTTATCCAGTTGAGCGTATAATTGGTGTCTGAAAAAATAACTACATAAGTTTGCTCAGAAATTTGTATTGAATCATGAATATATTGAATTATGTGTTCATGTTGAAACAAAACATCCTGCTTAATTTTGCCTTCTGGTGAAATAGTAATGAGATAAATTAGGTTCTCTCCATTCAGACTTAAAACCCGAGATGTTTCGCTAAAGCTTAAAACTAACGCTCTGTTTGGATAAAACCCTTTATCCACTTTGATTATTCTTGAGTTTATAATATTACCTTTTTCATCAATTTGGCGGTGCAACCAACCATCCTCACCTGGCGCAGGTGCGAGTAAATGAAATTCATTGTTGCTTGGATGAATAAAAAAATGGTTGCTTTTAGGTAAGGGTATTTCGTTTTGGCGGAAAGTATAGACGCCATTGTGTTTCAACTTAAGAAGAGTTAGTTGGTCTGGCTGTCTGTATGTTTCATAACTGACAGAATCGACAATATGATAAAAAATACTCGATTGATTAACCACACCCTTAAAATCACCATTAGCAAGCCGTATAGACTTAGATAAAACCGTGTATGGTAAAACAGTGTATTGGCGGTTTAAAAGTGGGATGATGACATTAGATTTTTTTTTGAACTGATTGACTTCAAGCAGAGTATAAGGCTGATAATCTGGACCGATAAACATATTAGCGAGAAGTAGTGTTGGATCTTCACATTCAGGATCTTCACCTTCATTTTCAAGGTAATAATCAACTTTATTCGCATCCAGATCGATAACACAATAGAAGTAAAAATCCAAATCTTTTGCTACGTCTGGGTCAGACTGTATATAATATGCCATACAGATAATCAGCGTACGCGGATCAATCAAGATGATATCATGCACCCAAAACTGATCAATGATGACATCGTTCGGCCCCATAATATGTTGGGGAAATAAATGTATCACGTGTCCTAATCCAGTCAAATTAGAATTGAGTTCAGTCATGGGAATATCAATTTTTTCTAATGTTATCATGGTGTATCCTCTATTTTTAAATAAGATAGTTGGAATTTATTAAATCTGCAGCTGCATAATTGTTTGATATTATTTTTTCTCCATTAATATTTATAATTTCAATTTTTATCCGTTTATTTTTTGTACGTATAAACATATCTAAAAAATTTTTATTTATATATTTCTCCACTAATACAAGTTTATTATTGATATAAATCGCTCGTAAATAATGATTTTTCTTTTTACCCTTTCAATATCAATCATGTTGATTAATTTGATTATATGATGATATCCAGAAAAACTTCCATAATATTTTACTTCCATATTTATTCTTTTTGCAGTGGCGAAAGCAAAAACAAAACGAGAATTAAAAGAACAGTTTTTTTCATTTTGGATTTAGTATCTTGTTGGGCAAAATAAGCATCTAATACCGTTGGATTATCCCCATAAGGCGATTTGTTTAATGTAACTGTTTGTCCCGTATTCGTTATTTGAATTCTTGCTCCGCTCGATTGCCCTTCATGGGTAGTTCCTTCAATAGAGCCGCCTATATTGCTTCTGTTTGTAGTCCCGCTATTATGTAAATCATTGGAGCAGGAAGTAAAAGACAGACAGAAAAATAAGCTCAGTACCAAAACAGCATGGAATTTTCCTTTTCCGTATTTAAAATCTAGTTTTTGTTGAAAATCGTGTATGTGAAGAGTTTTTTTGTATTTCTTCATATGATATTGTATTAAGTGTGTAGCGTATTTTTTTATAGTTTTCTCCAAAAGAGAAACGAATTGATAGAGAGGCATTTTTAGACGGAATTATCGGGTTGCAAATGATAGATGCCTTCATATTCATCTAGCTTGGGATTATCTTCCTTTTTATATTTATTTTTCTGAGCTCAGCTAACGCTTGTAAATCTGATAAATAGTATTGTTCTTGTATTTTTCCGGTTATTTTTATTTCAGTATCAGTTATTAGTTTACTTTTTTCATTTTTCAATTATTTATTATTTCGGTATGGTGAAAAGCTCTTTTAACTCAGTCTCATATAAATCATCAAAATTGTAAATTTTCTTTGAAACAACTTTTCCATTCTTATATTGAGTTACGATTTTATAGTCTTTGCCGAATTCATCAGGATGATAATAGGTGGTTTCGATTAAATCGCCTTTTTCATCGTATGTTTTCCATAATCCTACAGGTATTGTGGTAGCATTATACATATCCATAACCCCTTCATATTGCTTAACGCCATTTTCAAAGTAAATAGTAGTGAGTTTGGGTAATTCTAAAGAGTCAGTAACTATTGTTTCTATAAGATTTATTTGTCCATTAGGATAATAAATAACATATAATACATCTCCTTTTTTAACTTCATCTCTTACATAACGGATGAATTTTAGTTTTCCATTTGGGTAAAATCCTTGAGCAGAAATGCCGTCTCGTTGATATGATGACATATAATACACAGATTCTAATTGACCGCCTTTAGTATAGTAAGTTTTTATATAATCCGCTGCTTTATTGCCATTGATATAATATTCATACCGTAGAAAACCCTCCGGAGTATTGGATTCTTTAATTCGTACTGAATTTGAAGGGGGAGCTTCGGAAATCTTTTTTGCTTCAATGCGTTGAACACATGCCAAAATGCCAACAAAAAAAATAGACACTATTAGTAATTTTTTCATTTTATTCTTAAAAATGTTTATTAATGTTGATTTCTAACCCTTGAGCAAGTTGCTCTGCTATTAAGTCCATATTGTCGTAAATACTTTTTGCATCTTTAGGGTGTGTAATATAACCAAGCTCGATTAAAACTTTATATTTCGTTTGATTTTTTCCCCAAAGAACTCCTACATTATTTCTAGCATCAGGGTGTTTCTTTCCTATATTGACAACAGTATAACAACTAAAAATATCATTAGCTAATTCTAGCCCTTTTTTATCTCCTTCATTATAGATAACATGCGCGCCGGAAGTAAAATTGGTTAAGCCATCCGCATGAATAGAAATAAAATAATCCGCTTTGTTGTTATTAGCTATATCACAGCGAAAATAGATAGCTTCTTTATTATTGGCAACATTAACAACGATTTTACTATTTCTGGTAATTAAAACATTTAGCCTTTTTGTAGCAATAGTTTATAAAGTTTTATTGAAACTTCATAAACCATACTAGATTCAGTTCTCTCATGATTTAATTTATTATTTTACTTTTTGAATAATCATTATTTCCAATAATCCATGTATTCGGAGCCTCTAGAACATATGAGGAAAGATCTATAACTGTTGCGGTTTTTGTTTGTACATTACCTTTTGCATGTTTTAAAATTTACCCATTGTTCGCTTTTAATTTGTATTGGTATATTCTTGCTTGAGCTCCTTCATTTCCCGGTGTAACCCCATGTCCTAGAACAATCACAATAACAGGTCTACTTTTTTTTAACTGAAATTTATTTAAATTTTCAGTTAAAAAGTCATAATAATTTAAATTATCCACGGCACTAAAT
>CALYOS010000004.1 GCA_945267035.1 uncultured Neisseriaceae bacterium
TATAGAAATAACAAAAGAAGATAATAGTAGCTGCAAATAGCAAAATATAAACAGGTTGACCATGTTGCAACAAGGTGGCCAGTTTTTGCAACCATCCATCCTGATTAGCTGAACCAAACCAGCTTAATAACGTAGATGGGAACAAAATAATGCTGGAAGCAAAAATTGGTGGAATGACACCAGCCATATTTAGCTTAAAGGGCATATGCGAATTCTGCGCTTGCATAATTCGATTGCCAACCTGACGTTTAGCATACTGAACAGGCACTTTTCGCTGAGCACTTTCGATATAAACTACAGCATATATCAAAGCCAAAGCACCAATTATTAAAGCAACAGCCATTAAATAACTGATTGATCCCTGACTGGTTAAGGTCAATAGACGACCAATACCAGCAGGTAAACTAGCAGCGATACCAGCAGTAATAATCAGTGAAATGCCATTGCCTAATCCACGTTCAGTTATCTGTTCACCAAGCCACATTAAAAACATGGTACCGGTAACCAGACAAACCATAGTTGACAAGTAAAACTCGAATTGATTGACTACAACCACATTTTGTTGATAAACAAAAGCAGCTGCACCAAAACTTTGCAATGTAGCCAGCAAAACTGTACCGTAGCGAGTATATTTGGTAATGGTTCTTCGTCCCGCCTCTCCTTCTTTCTTTAATGCCTTTAAAGAAGGTATGATTTCAGAAGCCAATTGAACGATAATCGATGCCGAAATATATGGCATAACACCAATAGCGAATATACTAAACCGTTGCAAAGAGCCGCCAGAGAACATATTAAGCATACTTAATATGCCTCCACCGGCACTCTCATACAATTTGGTCAAAGCAGCACCGTCCACACCGGGCACTGGTATATGTGAGCCGATGCGGAATACAACCAACGCACCAAGTAAAAAAAACAGACGATTTTTTAAATCACCGAACTTTGATAGTCCTGTTGCGGATTGCGGATTAGCCACTTGATTCCTTGCCTTATTCTGCTACTTTGCCACCGGCAGCTTCAATGGCTTTTTGCGCACCTTTGGTGGCTTTAATTCCATTTAAAGTTACCGCCTTATCAATACTGCCAGATGCAATAATTTTTACATTTAAAGCAGTAGCGGGTACGAGACCAGCTTGTTTCAGTACCAAAACATCAATTTCAGATACTGCAACTTTAGCCAAATCATCTAAACGTACTTCAGCGTTAAAACCAGCAGTTAAAGATTTAAAGCCACGTTTCGGCAGGCGACGCTGCAAAGGCATCTGACCGCCCTCGAAACCAACTTTATGATAACCACCTTTACGGCTTTTCTGCCCTTTGTGACCGCGGCCACAAGTTTTGCCTAAACCACTGCCGATGCCACGACCTACACGACGAGCAGCGTGTTTGGCACCTTCAGCTGGTTGAATGGTATTCAAAAGCATCTTAATTCTCCACTTTCAAAAGGTAGCTGATTTTGTTGATCATGCCACGATTTTCGGGTGTATCAAGCACTTCAACGGTATGTTCGCGACGACGCAAACCCAACCCACGCGCACAGGCACGATGAGAGGCAATAGTACCGATCAAGCTTTTAACCAATGTGATACGAATGGTTTTTTGCTCACTCATGATCTGCTCCTAAAATTTCTTCTACGGTCAGGCCACGTTTAGCAGCAATTTCAGCAGGTGTGTACAGCTTAGACAAACCATCCAATGTTGCGCGAACAATATTATATGGGTTGGTTGAACCATGTACTTTGGCTGAAATATTGTGAATACCCATTGCATCAAAAACTAAACGCATTGGACCACCCGCTTTCACACCATTACCTTCTTTGGCTGGTTGCATAAATACGCGAGTAGCACCATGACGACCAATCACTTCATGATGAATAGTACTACCATTTAAAGGTACTTTAATCATGTTACGACGTGCTTGATCCATAGCTTTTTGTACCGCTACAGGCACTTCTTTAGATTTACCTTTGCCCATACCGATGCGACCATCACCATCACCAACAACGGTTAGAGCCGAAAAAGCCATGATGCGGCCACCTTTGACCACTTTAGTTACACGGTTTACGGCTACCATTTTTTCGATCAGGCCGTCACCGCGTTCTTCAGTTTCGTGTTTTGCCATATTTCTGGTCTCCAGTTTATTAGAAGCTCAAGCCGTTTTCACGGGCTGCCTCAGCCAAGGCTTTTACGCGACCATGGTATTGAAAACCTGAACGGTCAAACGCCACAGATTCAATACCGGCAGCTTTGGCTTTTTCAGCTATACGTTTACCAACTACAGTAGCGGCTTCAACATTGCTACCGTATTTGATGCTAGAACGCACATCAGCTTCCAGAGTAGAAGCCTGAGCCAAAACTTTATCGCCTTCAGCGCTAATAACCTGGGCATAAATGTGATTATTGGTGCGAAAAACGCACAATCTCACTTTGTTCAGGGCTGCGATTTTGGCACGGGTTTTACGTGCGCGACGCAGTCTTGCTACATTTTTATCCATCAGTGAGCCTCAATTATTTTTTCTTGGTTTCTTTAATAACGACACGCTCATCAGCATAACGCACACCTTTACCTTTATAAGGCTCTGGTGGTCGGAAGCTACGAATTTCGGCCGCCACTTGACCTACAACTTGCTTATCTGCACCAGCAATGATGATCTCAGTAGCAGATGGTGTCGTAGCGGTAATGCCTTCTGGCAATTCGTAGTTAATCGGATGAGAGTAACCCAAAGAAAGATTTAATACTTTTCCTTGAGCCTGAGCGCGATAACCTACACCAATCAGCTGCAGTTTTTTCTCAAAACCATTGCTGACACCAACTACCATATTGTGCAGCAAGGCACGCACAGTACCTGACAGAGCGTTTGCTTTATTGCTGTTATCGTTAGCAGTAATTACCAATTGACCATTATCTAAAGCAACATTAACTTCAGCATGCTGGTGCAAAGATAATTCACCATTTTTACCTTTTACGGTAATAGCCTCTGGAGAAAACTTAACGTCAACGCCAGCCGGAACAACTACCGGATGTTTTGCAATTCGAGACATGTTTTCCCCTTAGGCAACTACGCACAATAACTCACCACCAATACCATTGGCACGGGCTTTGCGGTCAGTCATTACGCCTTTAGAAGTGCTCACAATCACAACGCCCAGTCCATTCATTACTAATGGAATGTCGTTGGAACCTTTATATACTCGCAAACCAGGGCGTGATACGCGCTGAATGCGCTCAATCACTGGCTGGCCAGCATAATACTTCAATTGAATTTCCAATGTCGCTTTTGCTTCAGCAGATACTACAAAATCTTCTACGTATCCTTCTTCTTTCAAAACTTTGGCAATAGCCACTTTCAGTTTAGAAGAAGGCATGATTACAGAAGCTTTATTCGCACGCTGTGCATTGCGAATACGGGTCAACATATCGGAAATAGGATCATGCATACTCATATTATCTACTCCTATTACCAGCTGGCTTTGATTACGCCCGGAATTTCGCCACGCATGGCGATTTCGCGGATTTTGGTACGGGCCAAGCCGAATTTACGGAAATTGCCACGTGGACGACCAGTCAAAGCGCAGCGACGACGTTGACGAATCGGGGCAGCATTACGCGGAATTGCCTGTAATTTCAGGCGTGCCTGAAATTGCTCTTCATCAGTTGCATTAGCATCATTGATGATAGCGAAAATGGCTTCGCGTTTTGCAGCATATTTTTTTGCCAAAGCTTCACGCTTTAGCTCACGATTAATAAGTGCTTTTTTAGCCATAATTAACCCTTAAACGGAAATTTGAACAGAGACAGCAATGCTTTAGCTTCTGCATCAGTTTTGGCAGTTGTGGTAATAGTGATATTTAAACCACGTAAAGCATCGATTTTATCGTATTCAATTTCCGGGAAAATGATTTGTTCACGTACGCCCATGTTGTAGTTACCACGGCCATCGAATGATTTACCATTCACGCCACGGAAGTCACGTACACGCGGCAACGCAATAGAGATCAGACGATCCAGAAACTCATACATACGTTCACGACGCAAAGTAACTTTACAGCCGATCGGATAGTTATCACGGATTTTAAAGCCTGCAATTGATTTACGGGCTACAGTTACCACTGGTTTTTGACCTGCGATTTTTTCCAGGTCACCAACTGCGTGTTCCATTACTTTTTTATCGGCTACCGCTTCGCCTACACCCATATTCAAGGTGATTTTTTCAATACGCGGTACTTCCATGATGGACTTATAACCGAACTGTTTAGTCAATTCTGGAACAACAGTGGTGTTATAAAAATCTTTTAAACGAGCCATTGATTACTCCTTAAGCTCCCACAGGGGCACCAGTAGATTTAAATACACGGGTACGAACTACTTTACCGTCTACTGTTTCTACTTTGATACCAACGCGGTCTGCTTTTTGGGTTTCCGGATTGAAAATCGCCACATTGGAAATTGCCAATGGCGCATCTTTGGTGATCACACCACCCTCAATCCCACGCATGGGATTTGGTTTTTGGTGACGTTTTACACGGTTCACACCGTCAACAATCACTTTTTCACCCAGAACGCGTACGACCTTACCCTGTTTGCCCTTATCTTTACCGGCTATGATGACCACTTGATCACCAGTTTTAATCTTTTTCATCGCAACCTCACTTACAGTACTTCAGGAGCCAATGAAACGATTTTCATGAATCGCTCAGTACGTAGCTCACGGGTTACCGGGCCAAAAATACGGGTACCAATTGGTTCCAGCTTAGTATTCAACAATACAGCAGCATTGTTATCGAATTTAATCAGCGCTCCGTCGTTACGGCGCACGCCTTTAGCTGTACGTACCACAACAGCGTTGTATACATCGCCCTTTTTAACGCGACCACGAGGAGCTGCGTCTTTTACGGCCACTTTAATAATGTCGCCTACTGAAGCGTAGCGACGCTTAGATCCACCTAATACTTTGATACACATTACGCGACGTGCACCAGAGTTGTCAGCCACATCTAAGATGGTCTGCATTTGAATCATGTTATTACCTTTTAAAATCCAACTTAATTTACCTTTTTCAATTAGCCATTTACAACTTAAAGCTATTTGAAACCATTAATGGTTCTAGTAAACCAGTCTTGGGTCCCGAAGGGAGAGTTCCGGCGAACACCGGAAACTTTCAAGATCTGAAAGTTAAGGAACGAAGTTTACAGACAATATGGAATTGTCGCAAGACTTCGTTCCCTAATTGAAGCGCATTGTTGTATTAATTATACATTACGCGCTTTTTCAATCAGCTCTGTTACAACCCAGCTTTTGGTTTTAGACAACGGGCGACCTTCGGAAATGACAACAATGTCACCAATTCCGTATTGGTTTTGCTCGTCATGAGCATGGATTTTAGTTGAACGACGAATTACTTTACCATAAAGCGGGTGTTTCACTTTACGCTCAACTAGGACAGTCACGGTTTTATCCATTTTGTCGCTCACAACTTTGCCCTGCAAAGTACGTACGTTTTTAGCTTCAGTCATCACTCACCATCCTTCTGGCGCAAAATGGTTTTTACACGAGCAATATTACGACGCACTTTTTTCAGCTCACTGTTTTTACCCAGCTGGCCGGTGGCATGCTGCATACGCAAACCAAACTGCGCTTTCAACAGGCCAACCAGTTCTTCGTTTAACTGCTCAACAGATTTGTCTCTCAATTCACTGGTTTTCATTATTGACCTACCTGTCGTTTAACAAACACGGTCGGAATTGGCAACTTAGCAGCAGCCAACTCAAATGCCTGACGTGCCAAAGCTTCGTCAACACCGTCCATTTCATATAGCATTTTGCCTGGCTGAATTTCAGCAATGTAATATTCCACATTACCTTTACCGCCACCCATACGAACCTGAATTGGCTTTTCTGTTACCGGTTTATCTGGGAATACACGAATCCAGATACGACCACCACGTTTAATATGACGAGTCATCGCACGCCGCGCAGCTTCAATCTGACGCGCAGTCAGACGACCGCGACCCACAGCTTTCAGACCAAAATCACCAAAACTAACTTTATTGCCACGAGTAGCAATACCGGTGTTGCGGCCTTTTTGCTGTTTGCGGTATTTCATTCTAGTTGGCTGCAGCATTTCGACCACCTGCCTTTCTGCTGTGTTTCTTTTCCTGTTCCGGCTTAGCCTGAATTTCACCAGGGGTCAATTCACCCTTGTAAACCCAGACTTTAATACCGATGATGCCATATGTGGTTTTGGCTTCGCTGGTAGCGTAGTCAACATTGGCACGTAAGGTATGTAGAGGTACACGACCTTCACGATACCATTCGGTACGAGCAATTTCGATGCCATTCAAACGGCCAGAAGACATAATTTTTATGCCTTTGGCACCAACGCGCATGGCATTTTGCATAGCACGTTTCATGGCTCGACGGAACATCACACGTTTTTCTAACTGACCGGCAATATTATCAGCAATGATTTGTGCATCAATTTCCGGTTTACGAATTTCTTCGATATTGACGTGAACTGGCACACCCATGATTTTTTGCAAATCACGTTTCAATACTTCAATATCTTCGCCTTTTTTACCAATCACGATTCCTGGACGGGCACTGTAAATGGTAATACGAGCAGATTTTGCCGGACGCTCAATAACTACACGTCCTACTGAAGCATTGGCCAAACGTTTGCGCAAGAAGTTACGTACATCGATATCTTCTTTTAGCACACGGGAAAAGTCACCGCTTTTGGCAAACCATTTGGAAGACCAATCTTTGTTCACTGCCAGGCGAAAGCCTGTAGGGTTAATTTTTTGTCCCATCGCTTTTCCTTAGTTGCCCACTATCACGTTGATGTGACAAGTTTGTTTCTCAATGCGATTACCACGACCTTTGGCACGTGCCTGAAAACGTTTCAGACTTGGACCTTTATCAACATAGATGGTAACCACTTTCAGTTCATCAATATCAGCACCTTCGTTGTGCTCGGCATTAGCCACAGCAGACTCCAATACTTTCTTGATTAACTCAGCACCTTTTTTCGGACTAAAAGTCAGAATATTCAACGCTTGGGCAATATTTTTACCACGCACTAAATCTGCGACCAGACGGGCTTTTTGCGCAGAAATACGGGCATTTTTGTGTTTTGCACTAACTCTCATGTTTTATCCCTTATTTTTTAGCCTTCTTATCAGCCAGATGGCCTTTGAAGGTACGGGTCAATGAGAACTCACCCAATTTATGACCAACCATGTTATCGCTAATAAAAACTGGCACGTGAGTGCGACCGTTGTGCACAGCGATGGTCAGACCAATGAAATCAGGCAGAATAGTGGAACGACGTGACCAGGTTTTAATCGGGCGCTTGTCGTTATTAGCACGAGCCGCATCGACTTTTTTCAGTAAATGCAGGTCGACATATGGGCCTTTTTTTAATGAACGAGCCATATCAGTTAACCTTTATTTGAGTAACGGCGGCGAACAATCATGTTGTTCGTGCGTTTATTACGACGAGTACGATAACCTTTGGTCGGTGTACCCCATGGACTAACCGGTTCACGGGCTTCACCAGTACGACCTTCACCACCACCATGTGGGTGATCAACCGGATTCATTACCACACCACGTACAGTTGGACGAATACCGCGCCAGCGTTTGGCACCAGCTTTACCCAGTTTTTGCAGGCTCTGCTCTTCATTGCCAACCTCACCGATAGTGGCTCGGCAATCTACATGGATTTTACGCACTTCACCAGAGCGTAAACGCAATTGAGCATACACACCTTCTTTCGCCAACAGCACTGCAGAAGCACCTGCAGAACGAGCAATCTGTGCACCTTTACCTGGCTTCATTTCGATGCAATGCAGGGTGGTACCAACCGGAATATTGCGGATTGGCAAGTTATTACCTGCTTTGATTGCAGCTTCAGGACCAGATACAAGTACTGCACCAACCTGAACGTTGCGTGGAGCAATGATGTAACGACGCTCACCATCCAAGAAACACAATAAAGCAATGTGCGCAGTACGGTTTGGATCGTATTCAATACGTTCTACTTTGGCTGCAATACCATCTTTGTCATTGCGTTTGAAGTCAATAACGCGATAGTGATGTTTATGACCACCACCTTTATGACGGGTTGTGATGCGACCACCGTGGTTACGACCAGCAGTAGAAGACTGTTTTTCTAAAAGTGGTGCGTATGGAGCACCTTTGTGCAAGCCTTCTGTTACCACGCGTACCATGCCGCGACGGCCAGCAGAAGTAGGCTTCATTTTAACTATAGCCATATGCTTATTCCTTATCTGCAGAAGCAGCAGCAGATTCGATATCCAGCTCTTGACCAGCCGCTAGGCTAACATAAGCTTTTTTCACATCGCTGCGCTTACCGATGGTACGGCCAAAACGTTTACTTTTGCCTTTAATGATGGTGGTGGCTACAGAATCCACTTTGACATTAAATAGTAATTCCACAGCAGCTTTAATTTCCTGCTTGGTGGCATTTGGCAATACTTTAAACGTCATTTGGTTGCGGTTTTCAGCCAGCATGTTGCTTTTTTCAGAAACAACAGGAGCCAAGAGCACTTGCATTAAACGTTGTTGATTCATACCCATTGCTCCTCAAGTTGTGCAACTGCTGCTTTAGTAAGCACTACTTTTTTGAAGCGCAACAGATTGTAAGGATCAGTTTGCTGTGCTTCCAGAACCAGTACATTCGGCAGGTTACGGCTGGAAAGATAAACATTTTCATCCAGCTGTTTGGTAATGAATAAAACTTGTTCCATACCCAGATTTTTTACCTGTTCGGCAAATGCTTTGGTTTTAGGTGTAGCAGCAGATAATTCATCGATAACAAATAGTCGCTCGTCACGCACCAACTGAGACAGAATGGCCGCCATACCAGCGCGGTACATCTTACGATTTACTTTTTGAGTAAAGTTCTCATCTGGTTTGTTCGGGAACGCACGGCCACCACTACGCCATAGCGGAGAAGAAGTCATACCAGAACGGGCACGACCAGTACCTTTTTGGCGCCATGGTTTTTTAGTGGAATGTTTTACTTCAGCACGAGTCAACTGTGAACGGTTGCCAGAACGAGCATTAGCCAAGAAGGCAGTAACCAGCTGATGAACCAGATCTTCATTGTATTCACGTGCAAACAAAGCATCAGAAGCAGCAACTGCACCTGCTACCTGACCTTGAGCATCAATTAATTTCAGTTCCATTACGCACCTACTTTCACGCTCGGACGCACGATAACGTCACCATTAACCGCACCCGGTACTGCGCCTTTAACCAGCAATAGCTGACGTTCAGCATCTACGCGCACGATTTCCAGATTCTGGATGGTGGATTTAACGTTACCGTATTGACCAGCCATACGTTTACCTGGGAAAACGCGACCCGGATCCTGTGCCATACCGGTAGAACCAGGCACACGATGGGAACGAGAGTTACCATGAGAAGCACGTTGTGAACCAAAATTGTGACGTTTGATGGTGCCAGAAAAGCCTTTACCTTTGCTAGTACCGGTAACGTCGATTAACTGACCTGCTGTAAATATGCTGACATTGATTTCAGCACCTACAGTCAATTCGCCCAGTTTTTCAGCAGAAACGGCAAATTCTACTAAACCACGTCCGGCTTCAACACCGGCTTTGGCAAAGTGACCTGCCTGAGCCTTGCTTACGCGATTGGCTTTTTTCTGACCGAAGGTAACCTGTACGGCAGTGTAGCCGTCGGTATCTTCGGATTTGAGTTGAGTGACACGATTAGCAGACATATCCAGTACGGTTACTGGAACTGAAGCACCGTTCTCATCGAACACGCGCGTCATGCCTACTTTGCGCCCAACCAGACCTAAAGTCATAGTTATTTCCTTTTATAAAGGGACCAATTACGATTGATTGGCCTCGCACAAATAAAGAATCTTGCCGACGTAAAATCGGCAAGTTTGCGATGATATCATGCATATTCTGCCAAATCAATCATTTGGTTTTATTTGAAGCAATTTATCATATTTTTAATCAATGCTTGAGTAGTCAAGTCCTAAATATTCGACGCTTTAAGCCTGAGAGAGCCTAGTGTTGGATTAAGCTTAATCCACGGCTTGTTGTGCGTAGGCAAAAGTTAAAGCTCTGAATATGCGATGATTTCTATTTAAAGTTACGTTATCGCAAAAATAAGCAGACTCAGGAAAGCGAATGGCTGAAAGTGATTTAAAATTAACTTACTCAGCAATTAACAAGGCTCAGAAAATTTAAATACCATGAAATCATAATGATACAAATCTGAAATTTGACTAGGACTATTTATCATCCTGTTTTACCCTTAAAAAACTTGATGCCAGTACTGAAGATTATTAAATAGAAGTATAAATATTAGTTATGGATTACTGTGAATGAGGATTCGGATGATTTTATTGTTTATATTCTTTCTTTAATAAAAATTTATTAATATTTATGCCAGCTTGGATCAATAACTTCATTAATAATACCCATATGCAATTTTGGTGCACTGTAAATGCAAATGGATATTCTGATTTATTCTGCCTTAGTATCAATGTTGAAATACCTGATATTTTTTTCTTGTTTAGCTGCTGAAAAAAGTTGGGCTAATCAATCATGGCAGCATGAATAGTAAATTAGACGAAACAAGTTGAAGATTGGTGCATTTACTGTGGCATAGCAATTAAATTTATACCGTGTTAGTAAGAGTTGGCTGGTATAAATAGTATTTAGAGATGGCATAGGCAATTCCATTTTTTAAGGGAATTAGCTGTACTAAAGCATTCTTCTGGTCAATCTACAATTTCGTAATGATTTATTCTCCGCAAATTGCAAAACAGCCTTTCCTATATCTAAACAGTATATTTTGCTGCTGAACTGCATTCATGGTTGTTAGCAGCGGTTTTCCTAGCCATTCGTAAGGTATTACATGCATATGATATTTTGTTTCTTTATCTAGCTATCTATTTTACCCGCTTAATTCATTGGTGATATTTTGCAAAAACTGAAGTCTTTCCTGTTTGATTTTATGTTCCTCAACAGCTTGTTTGATAGCACATCCTGGCTCTTGGCGATGACTACAGTTATGAAAACGACATTTGCCGATATAGGGACGCATATCGGGTAAATAGTCGAGTAAATTGGTTACGTGCAAATGGTGCAAACCAAAAGCTTGCAATCCCGGCGAATCGATCAACTGACTATGATCATCCAAATCATACAGCTGGGCATGAGTAGTGGTATGGCGACCAGAGTCTAACGCAGTCGAAATATCACCAACTCGCGCCTGATTATGACCAAGTAAAGCATTAGTTAAAGTTGATTTACCCATGCCAGATTGTCCAAGCAATATGGCGCATTCGTTTTGTAAACGCTTCCGTAATTGGGTAACATCAGCTAAGGCACTGACATTAATCAGATCATAACCTAGACTTTGATAAAATTTGAATTTATCCAACCATAGAATATTTTCAGACACATCTGCTTTATTTAAAACAATTAATGGCTTAATTTCAGCTGCTTCAGCGGCCAATAACGCACGCTGGAGTAGCATTTCGCTTGGCGTCGGCACCGCTGCTAACACGATCAAGATCAAAGTAACATTAGCTGCAATAAGTTTGCTACGAGTAGCATCCTGCCGATACAGCAAGCTGTGCCGAGGCAAATAATCTTCGATTACAACCTGTTGTTCATTAATCGGATTGATATGAACCCGATCACCACAGGCGAAATCAATTCTTTTTTTTCGTGTGGTTGCCTCATAGATATTGCCTTCGTCGGTACGGACGATAAAACGTCGACCAAAACTGGCAATAATTTGAGCGGTAGTTAATCCATTTTTGGACTGTTGTGCCATATTCGTGTGCTTTTTAAGAATCTGCGTTGCATTCTATCAAAATAAAAGGGATCTATTTTATAATTAGCATTTCGGAAAAATTGCCGGAACAATACGTTTTATTAAAACCAATACATTAGCTTACCTAAATATTTTTTTCCTTTTCGCCTTGTTCGTCAACCAACTCTTTGGTCAGCAGTTTGTAGTTGTTAAATCTATACGCTTTTGTTTCATTTTAAATAATTTATTTCCATCGCAATGCTGAGGCTCAGCGAGAGGTTGTTAAATGATTTTGGGGGTTGAATAATAACCATAACCTTGTGGAACGTAGAATAGCTGCGGTGATTTAGGATTGAATTGCTGGATGTAATCTAAATGACTGATTTAATAAAAGGCGCAATGAACACATTGCGCCTTTTATTAACTTGAGAATTGGCAGTGATAGGTAATTAACGACGTCCGCCAATTATGCGTAAGAAGAAAATAAACATATTGATTAAGTCTAAATATAATTCCAGAGCACCAAATATCGCATATTTCTGCATTTGCTCAGGAGCAGTATTTTCAGCTTCTAAAGCCTCACCCATGGCTTTTAATTTTTGCGTATCGTAGATCGTTAAACCAATAAAAATCGCTAATCCGATATAGTTGATGGCCCAATATATTGTTGGGTTACGCAAGAAAATATTAACGGCAGTGGCAATAATGATGCCAATTAAGCCCATTAACAGGAATCCCCCAACACTGGATAAGTCTTTTTTGGTGGTATAACCTAATAGGGTTGTTGCTGCAAAAGTACCTGCGGTAATAAATAGTGTACTGGTTATGGTTACAGAAGCAAAACGGACTAAAATTAAAGATAAAAATAATCCAGTTAGAGCAGAATACACTATAAATAATGCAGTTGCTGTTTGGGCACTAATCCGATTGATTAAAAAAGAAATAATCATCACAGCAGCTATCTGACCTATCATGATACCCCAAAACATTAAAGGGTTATTTAAAATGGTATACATGACTTTGCCATCATTGATTGCCATCCATGCTACAACAGCGGTGGTGAGTAATCCAATGGTCATCCATCCATAGGTTTTGGTCATAAATTTTTGCATGCCAACAGCTGAGGGGCTTTGGACAAGTATTTGATTATATACATTCATTAGAATACCTTATCTTTATTAATCAAGATTTCCAACCAAAATCATTATTGAAGTGGTTATATTTTATAGGGTTTTCCAGCTTTTAATCTGCATCGTTATTGAACTGAGTTTGCTATTCAACACCATATTTAGTTTAATAAGGCACAAAAAGCAATTAGATTACCTGCAAATATCAGCATTAACACAATAAAATATATTTTAATTATAGTAAATTATGGCGCTTATTTGAATAGTTCTTTTAAGTATACCTTTAAAATAAAAGTTATTTTTGGCAATCATCAATATGGTGTTTTTCTGATTATACTTTATTTATGGCTTGCCTTTGCTTGGAGCGACTGTAATGCAGCAATACGCTCTTGAGCACCCGGATGCGAATCATAGAAGCGGGAATACCAGATATCGCTAACTAAACTGGCAGCATTGGTTCGATACAACTTGGTCAGTGCCTGAATTAGATCACTGGCATCGGCATATTGAGCTGCAAATCTATCCGCTTCAAATTCATTCTTGCGCGACATGATGCTACTTAATGGTGAAAAGGGAAAGGTGAAAATAGGCAAAACCAACATAAATAATAATAAAGCCATCGCATGGCTAATTTCATGCACGCCTAACCCAAGATAAAATGCCGGCTGCGGCAGCAACCAGCCCAAAATGGCTAGGATAAACAAGCTGAGTAAAAAGGTGACGATCATTTGCTTAAGTACATGTTTATGCGCAAAATGACCTAATTCATGCGCTAAAACTGCTTCTACCTCAGCCGGTTGCATGTCTTTTAATAAGGTATCGAAAAAAACGATTCGTTTATTTTTTCCCAAACCGGTAAAGTAAGCATTGCCATGTCCACTGCGCTTAGAACCATCCATAACGAAGATGCCATCGCTATGAAAGCCAGTACGTTGTAATAATTTTTCGATACGGGTGCGTAACTCTTGATCAGTTAACGGCATGAATTTGTTAAATAAGGGCGCAATCCATTTGGGAAATGCCCATAACATAATGAGTGAAAACACCATCCACACCAACCATACGGCGAACCACCATGCTCCTCCAAATATAGGATGTAGCATTAGTTTCTGCATGATGAGTAATATGATATATAACAATGGCACCCCAATTATGATAGCCAACAAACACCCTTTCAGTTGGTCTGCTATAAAAGTTTTCAAAGTCATATTATTGAAACCAAAGCGAGTTTCTAACCTAAAACTGCGATACCACGCTATAGGCCAACTCAAGACCATATTGACTAAAGAAAATAAGCCAATCAACACGATACCGTAAGCAAGGCTGTTTTTAACCCATAGTTGACTGATACGCGCCAGTAAATCTAACCCACCACCTAAAGTGAAGATTAATAGAAGTAGTGCTTGAAAGATAATTTCATAACGAGCCAGCTTTTGTTTAGCCAAAGTATAGTCGGCTGCTTTTTGATGTTCAGCTAAAGTTACAGTATCAATAAATGCAGCTGGTACATGATTACGATGACTCAATACCATCTTACTTTGACGTATTGATAAGTATAATTGTCCAAATATGCTGATTACAAAAAAAACCAGAAATAAAATATATACTGTATGTGAAGAAAACTGAATCGGCATAATTCTGAGCAATGATTTAAAAATCTCATTGTAACGAAATTTTATGATCAATGCTGAATAATCGTGTGAATAACCCTGTTATATCTGGACGATAACAATAATATTTGATACGCTTTTACAGGAATTTCATCTTAATATTGCACAATTCAATTTGGCTATCATAAAGCAATAAGATTCCGCACCTAACAACAAAGCAAATCATTGAATTTTAATTTTGAATACTCGTTGAAATGAATTATTTTTATATACTATTATTTTTTTATTTTTTATGCAGTTCATGTTTTGGACAGGAAAACGACAATTCAATAACAAAGCCACCTTTCAATAAGACATACTCTATGGGTAATCACCAATATTATGAATACATCAAGATTTTGAATTCTAAACCAGATATATTTAATAAAAAACAGTTTGATAAAGATGCAGAATTAGGAAAGTACATTTATACAGACAATTTGGGAAATAAAGTCATCGAATCTGGTGGAGAGTATTTTAAATCAATTGGAAGAGGTGAATCTGTCTATGTACAAGTCACTATATTGAGGGAGAATCCTTTAATTTCATTATATAAAGAATTTTATCCAAATAGTATAATAAAAAGAAAGTCGCTGTATTTTTTAGATAATAATTCTATCGGTGTGACGCAACTATTTGATAAAAATGGGAAAATGATTAGAGAAATAAATGAAGATAAAAAATATAATAATATAAAATATAATGAGATTATTTCTTTTTTGATAAATGAAAATCTTTATCATGATCATTCTAAAGAGATGAAAGGAGAATGGTCTGCTACTTACATACCCAAAGTAAACAATAATCAAGATAAAAAACCATTTCAAAATAAAGATATTTGGATTATCAAGAATTTTATTTCTCCACCAACATTTGAACATATTTATTATATAGATGCTCAAACAGGAGATATATTAAGTCATCTTTATAAGGGAAAAGAACTGATACAAGATAAAAAACTTCAAAGGTAAATAAAAACGATTAAAAAAAAGCCTTTTCAACAAAAAGGAACAGGAAAAATTTGAGTTAAAAATTATTTGAAAAATATGTTCGCAAACATAACTAAGAATTTACCTGACGATTTTTTCTAGATGCTCAGAATTGATAAACAATACATAAATTGAGAAAAAATCTATTTCAATGTTTTCTATTCAGCCGTAACCATTTCAAAACTTAAAATCTCTTTCTATCATTTTCTAATATGAATTTTTGAATTTGTAGAAAACATATGTATGGGCAGGCACAAATAAAAATTAATCGAATTATTCTGGTTACATATATATTAATTTTGAAAATCTAAATAATTTCGGTTATGTAAAGAACAGGAAAGTTTGCCTCAAAATTTAAAACTTAACATTAATCAATGTCTGCAATTTACCGCGCCTTTCAAGATAAATACTATTACTAAATAACAATGGAGGTTTAAAAAATTCATAGAAAGAATATGTTGACTTTAATCTATCAACCATTACAGAAAAAAGTTAAAATATTTTTTTATTGTAGATATTTAAAGACCCTTAATGCAAAACGCTAAAAATCTTGCTTGGCTTGATATGGAAATGACTGGATTAAATCCAGATCATGATCGCATCATTGAAGTGGCCATGATTATTACTGACTCTGATCTAAACGTTTTAGCTCAATCAGACGTATATGTTATTCATCAGCCTGACAGCATTATTGACCACATGGATGCCTGGAATACGGCTACACATAATCGTACCGGATTGGTTGCCAAGGTCAAAGCTTCTACCTTGAATGAAGCTGAGACAGAGCAAAAATTATTGGACTTTATGAGTGAATGGATACCCGAGAAAGCGTCACCTATGTGTGGTAACTCCATCCATCAGGATCGTCGCTTTATGGTGCGATATATGCCAAGACTGGAAGCTTATTTTCATTATCGCAATTTGGATGTATCCACTTTAAAAGAGTTAGCCAAGCGCTGGAATCCACCAATAGCGAAAGGGGTGACGAAAAAAGGAGCTCATCAGGCATTGGATGATATTCTGGAAAGTATCGAAGAAATGGCGTATTACCGTAAATATTTTTTAAAATTACCCGAATGATTTTGTATACTGTGCTCCTGTTTTTTTCCACCCATTACTGTAATCAAAGATGAATCCTTTCTGTTCTATTAATCAGACCGCCATCTGGGCACAATTGCATCAGCACCAGCGCAGCACTCGGTTTTTACACATGCGTGATTTATTTGAACAAGATCCAGATCGCTTTGACAAAATGCATGAAAAGTTGAATGGATTGTTGCTGGATTACAGTAAAAACCGCATTACGGAAGATACGCTGACATTATTGATTGAACTTGCCAATGTAGCTGATCTTGGTGGGTGGATAGAAAAAATGCGCTGTGGCGAAAAAATCAATATCAGTGAAAACCGCCCTGTTTTGCATACAGCACTCAGACTTGAAGCCAATGCTGAGGTTTATGTTGACGGACACAATGTTGTGCCGGATATTCACGCTGAGCTGAAAAAAGCTTTTTCTTTTGCCGAATCTGTTCGCAACGGTGACTATAAGGGCGTAACGGGAGAAACGATTACCGATATTGTGAATATAGGTATTGGTGGCTCTCATCTGGGTCCGGAAATGGTCACGTTGGCTCTGCGTCCTTTTCATCAATCAGGATTAAATATTCATTATGTATCCAATGTTGATGGCGCGAATCTCATGCAAGTTTTAAAAACCATCAACCCAGCCCGAACTGTGTTTATCATAGCCAGTAAATCCTTTACTACTCCAGAAACTCTTCTGAATGCGCAGGGGGCGAGACAATGGTTTTTACAACAAGGTTTTACTCAACAAGATATTGCGCGTCATTTTATTGCCATATCCAGTGCAACTGATAAAGCACAGCAATTTGGTATTGATGGCAAAAATATTTTTGCCATGTTTGATTGGGTGGGTGGGCGTTATTCTGTCTGGTCGACAATCGGCTTATCGGTGATGTGTGCAATTGGCAAAAAGAATTTCCAAGATTTTCTTGCTGGCGGAAGAGCCATGGACGAACATTTCTACCATGCGCCATTACGACATAATATACCCGTACTCATTAGCCTGATCGGCTTGTGGTATCACACTTTTTATCAAACCACCAGCCACGCCATTATTCCTTATGATCATGGCTTGCGCCGTCTGGCTGCTCATTTGCAACAATTAGATATGGAAAGTAATGGCAAGCAAGTTGGTCGTTATGGCGAGCATCTGGACTTTGATACCGGACCTGTTATTTGGGGGGAAGAAGGGGTTAACTGTCAACATGCATTTTTTCAGTTATTACATCAGGGTCCACGGTTAATTTCCGCTGATTTTATTGTACCCATCAATAGCTTTTATCACGTCAGCACCCAGCATAAAGTTCTGGTGGCTAATGCCTTCGCTCAGACAGAAGCACTGATGCACGGCAAAACACTGGCAGAAGCTTATGCAGAATTAATGCATCTGGATAATAGGCAGCGTGATATTTTGGCACCGCAAAAGGTATTCCCTGGTAATCAACCATCAAATACCTTGTTATTAGACGAAATTAATCCATTTAATCTAGGTATGCTTCTGGCAATGTATGAACATAAAGTATTTGTACAGGGTATTATCTGGGGTATTAACTCTTTTGATCAATGGGGTGTTGAATACGGCAAAGTTTTGGCAAAAAATATTCAGCCGGAACTGAGCGGGCAAGAACCGCTAAGTCATGATGCCTCTACTAATGGTCTTATTGCTTATTTTAGAAAGCATCATCATGACTCAAACTCTAATTGACATCACCACTAAACTAGATGAACTTGGACATAAAGTTACCTGCGCGGAATCCTGCACTGGCGGGTTATTAGCAGCCCAATTAACCCGATTACCCGGTAGTTCAGCTTGGTTTGAAATAGGCTATGTTACCTACAGCAATCACGCCAAAAGTCAACTTTTAAAGGTAAATGAGACCACCCTGAATCATTATGGCGCTGTCAGCGAAGAATGTGTACGTGAAATGGCACTAGGTGCTTTGATTGCCGCTAAAGCTGATTATGCTTTGTCTATTTCCGGTATTGCTGGTCCCAGTGGTGGTACTGCTGAAACCCCAGTCGGAACAGTATGGTTTGGTTTGGCGACAAAACAACGCATTAGTGCCCAACAACAACATTTCTTCGGCAATCGTGATGAAATACGGACAAAAGCGGTAGACTTTGCTTTAACACTTTTGCATAAATATCTATATCGTTAAATTTGACGTTTTTCACAGCCTCAAACCAAACCATCTTTTTTTCGAACATAGAAATAACTCAAAGCCAGTCATTTACATGACTGGCTATGGTAAATATTTTGAATTTAAATCACGGCAATGAGCTTTATTCTATGCGTTCTCCGTGAATGCTGAGATCCATGCCTTGATGCTCTGCATCACGATCAATTCGTAGACCCCCGCAGATTTTAGCAATGCCTTGCAGTAATAGATAAGTGATTACGCTGCTATAAGCAATGGTGATGACCACATCTTTAATTTGTGCCACTAACTGACTCAATATTGAAGCATCACCAGCAAAAATGGCATTGCTAAACAGGATACCCGTCAGAATTGATCCAACAATACCACCAAAGCCATGGATACCGAAAGCATCCAGAGAATCATCATAGCCAAATTTTCGCTTCAAATACACCGAGGCACAAAACGTGCCAATGGTTGTCACTGCTCCAATAATGAGCGCAGCCTGCGGTTCAACGAAACCCGCTGCAGGGGTAATGCCAACCAAACCGGAAATAGCGCCAGAGGCCAAACCTAGAGCAGATGGTTTGTGGCCAACCATTTTTTCGCACAACATCCAAGTCAATGCTCCTGCAGCTGCCGCTATCTGAGTCACTGCCATCGCCATACCAGCCGAAGCATCTGCCGCGCCTGCTGAACCAGCATTAAACCCAAACCAGCCAACCCATAACATTGCCGCACCAGTCAAAGTCAATACCATATTATGTGGTGCCATAACGTCTCGGCCAAATCCAAGGCGTTTACCAATGACTAAAGACGCGACTAAACCTGCTATACCCGCATTGATATGCACTACCGTACCACCTGCAAAATCCATTACTGGTGTTTTGGATTGCGACATAAAACCACCGCCCCATACCCAATGACAAATAGGCGCATAAACCAAAATGACCCATAGCCCAGAAAATAATAATAAAACAGAGAATTTTAAACGCTCTGCAAATGCTCCGGTTACTATCGCTGTAGAAATAATGGCAAAAGTCATTTGGAAAAACATAAATACCGATTCAGGCACAGTACCCTCACCATTGACTATGGTGGTCATTTCTCTAAACTTATCCAGTCCCATGCCATGTAACAGAAAGCGGTCAAATCCCCCAATAAAACCATTGCCAGGGGTAAAAGCCAATGAATAACCAATCACCATCCAAATCACGCTAACCAGAGCAGCAATAGCAAAACTGTGCATCATGGTGCCGAGCACATTTTTTTTGCGTACCATCCCGCCATAAAACAAAGCTAAACCGGGAATAGTCATGAATAAAACCAAAACAGCCGAAGTCATTACCCAAGCCGTGTTTCCACCATCAATCTGCGATAGTGGACGCCACCAGCTATTCAGATCTGCAGCCAACACAGGTAAAGGCAAGATCATCATTGCCACAGTTAGAAATTTGCTCAATTTATTCATATTCCTTCCTACTCATCAATTGTGCGATTGCTAAATGGGGTTTCGATCAGTCTCACTTGTCCGCATCCGAATCGCTTCTTCGACCGGCATGATATCGATTTTGCCGTCGCCCACTTTAGCGGTTGCCACCGAATTTCTACTTACTTCGACAACACATTCAAGTCACTCATCTGGGAAAGTAATTTCAATTTAATTTTGCGGAGAAAATCGACAGCATATTCGGCACCACGATAGATTTCGGTAAGACCCTGTTGATGTCCAAAACCTTTTACTGCACCAAGCGTCATCGCCTGCACACACCTATTTCTGTAAGAATTTCCCGTATATCATCTAAATTAACCGTTTTAATCATTGCCGAAATTTTTTCGATCCCAAAGATGATTATTTACTCAGTTAAGCTGATCCCATCCACATGAAACGGATTGATCCGGTAAAGATCCCAACTCTGTCCTAACCATATCCATTTTTCGCATGGTGAACAAACCTTAAAGGTTTTTAAGGTAATTGCAAAGTTGCATCAAAATTTTTGGTGTATCAAACGACATTTCCAGCTAAACAAAGAATCCAGAATTGATATCAACTTAAATATATTTAAATTAAGTATTATCTAACAAATGAACTATTTAATGCTCTCTTTTCACCTAATTCCCATGTTAAGCCACACTTAACTCTACTGGTCTTTACATATGAAATTCAGATAGTGAATTTATGGCAAGCTTGATGATGATCGGCGTCACTTTAGAAATACGGATGAAACCCATTCCAGTCAACCCTTAAGATTGTGCTGCCTGCACACTAAATAAGACTGCATTCAGGTATAATATCAGCATAATTTTTCCTTTTTTCGCCATCGACGTTCAATAAAAGGGATGTATGCCAACTTATAATCGTGATGAAATTGTCATTCAAGGAATGACCTTAAATAATAAACGTTTTCGTCCCAGTGACTGGGCAGAACGTTTATGTGGAATTCTGTCTTCTTTTGATCATGGACATCGTCTTAGTTATCACCAATGGGTACGTCCTGTTCTCATACAAGAAATTCGCTGCGTATCCATTGATAAGCAACTTCAACAAATTAGTCCTGCAGCATTTAAATTTCTGTTGGATTTTGCCAGAGACAATGATTTACGTGTTATAGAGGGCGAAGATTTTCTTTCAAAACCGCAAAAGTATCAAATGGTAGAAAATAGAGAGCCTTTACCATGCAGCGATACGCCCCAAAAAAACAAGATCGAACCCGTCTCACCAAACACTTTTTCCTCAGAAAGTGAATCAATATTTTGGCGCGAATTAGATGTAACAGAATCCAATATAGCTTTCACCGCGTTTCAACAACAATATGCCAATTTGCATGATATGGCACAGTTTGAGCAATTACTTTTATTGCAGCAAGCACAAGGATACAGATTGATTGGTGTATTTGAAAAAGATACACAAAATGCGGTTGCTGTATGCGGCTATAGAATTTATGCAGATTTTTATAGTGGGCATTATCTTAAAATTGACGATATTGCAGGATACCATTGCAGCCTGACTGATCAGCATATCAATCTGATTTTATCTGCATTACAACAGATAGCTGTAAAGGAACATTGCAGTGCCATAATGGCAAGCACAACAATCGCTTTAGACAACCCATTGCATCATTTTTATCTGAAACATGGATTTAAGCTGTTTAGTCATCAATATAGTTTGTCTATTTCTTCAACATGATTTAAATATCAAAAAGATTGATTTAGTTCACTTGGCTGAATTAATCATGTAGATTCACTATAATGCTAAAAACTCTGCGTTGAGCCGCCTTTTATATTTAAACATGGCGGTGATTATTATTCTTTAACGAACAAATTGCAAAATATTCATTCAATACAATAATTTAATTCTGACTAAAGCTAAGTCATTATCCTTGCAGAAAATAGGGTCATTTTTATTCTATAGTTAAACAAAAAACTGCACGAAATCTCAATTCGTGCAGTTTCATTATTCAAACTCAATTTACTCAGCATCTGCCAAATAGCCACGCAATTTTTGCATCGCCTTGGCTTCAATCTGACGAATACGTTCTGCTGACACGCCATATTCACCAGCCAGATCATGCAGGGTCAAACCACCATCATCACCCAGCCATCGGCTTTCAACAATATGACGACTACGATCATCCAGCTTAGCCAACGCTTCCTGCAAACCTTCTGTCTGCAAAGCATAATGCGCCTGCTTGGCCAATACTTGCGTTGGTTCAGAAGAACTATCTGTTAACCAATCAATTGGAGCAAAATTATCATCGTCGTCATTTTCTGCCAGTAAAGAAACATCTTTACCGGTCATACGCTGCTCCATTTCCATGACTTCGGAAAGTTTAACACCTAAATCGTCTGCAATAGACTGCGCTTCTTTATCGCTTAACGCTGACATGGATTTACGCATACTGCGTAAATTGAAAAATAATTTTCGCTGCGGTTTGGTGGTCGCCACGCGTACTAAGCGCCAGTTGCGCAAGATAAATTCATGTATTTCTGCTTTAATCCAATGTACTGCAAATGAAAACAGACGTACACCGCGGCTAGGCTGAAAACGTTTTACCGCCTTCATCAAACCAATATTGCCTTCCTGAATCAAATCTGCCTGATTCAGACCATAACCATCATAACCCCGTGCAATGGAAACCACCACACGCAGATGTGACAAAATCAATTTCTTTGCTGCCTCAAGATCCCCTTCAATCTGACGAATAGCCAAATTCTGCTCTTCATCAGGAGTAAGCATCGGAATATTATTTACAGTATGGATGTATTGCTCCAAACTGCCGTGTCCAGTCGGCACGGGTAATGCAAAAGCTTTATTCATGCCTATCCTTTCTGTGTGTACCTGATGGTTAAATTAACTGTCCGGTTGTAACAACCTCAAAGTCGATTCAACAATCAAGTGAGTAATTCATTATTGTAGTCAGATCAATAATGTACTTCAATCATTATTTTTCATCCGTATTTATTTGGTAAAATTGAGTATAAATACTTAATACAATAAATATATGATAGTTATACCATAAATTATGTCTTTTTGATACGGAAACGACCATAAAGCCAAAATACCGTCAAAAATAACAAACAAGTTATGGCCAGTGGCCAACTACTGCCCATCCGCATATATGGAGTTAGTCCCTGATAGCCTTCAATTTTACCTTTAAGGACTGCCTCAACATCCGGTTCTAGTTGTGCAACAACCTCACCTTTTGGATTGATAATTGCAGTCATTCCTGTATTGGTAGCACGCACCATATAACGACCGGTTTCAAGAGCTCGTGCTTGAGATTGCTGCAGATGCTGCTGCATAGCATGTGACTTTCCATACCAAGCCATATTACTGATATTGGCCAACATACTGGATTGTTTTGCTGCTGCGATCAGCTCATCACCAAAACCATCTTCATAACAAATATTGAAACCAACTCGCTGATTAGCCAATTGCAATGGAGCTTGTGCAGACCCGCCTACTGAAAAATCTGCTAAAGGAATATCCATACGTTGGTATAACCAGCCCAGCATATTGGGTAATGGAATATATTCTCCGAATGGTACCAAGTGATTTTTGGCATAAGAAGGCGGTTCTGTTTGTGCTGCTGCAGTAAGATTAACTACCGCATTTAGATAACCCTTACCATCCGCAGTATACTGAGGAATACCGACGGCTAGAGCCGATCCATGTCGATTAGCGGTCTGCACAAATAAATCCAGAACTTTTGGTGGCATATCTTGACGCATAAGGGGTATAGCGGTTTCCGGCAGAATCACAATATCAGCTTGCGTAGAGTCAACCTGATCAAGATAACGCTGCAAAGTATGCTGTAAAGAATTTTCATTCCATTTTAATGTTTGTTCAATATTACCCTGCCCTAAAGCTACTGTAGCCTGTGTACCATCTGGCTGAGTAAAATTGTGCTGTAACAATAAAGCTCCGACAGTCCACAGTACGACCAAACTAATTGCAAAACCTATTTTTGCTCGTTTTTTTGGGTTTAAATATAACATTGCCACCCATGCAGCGGTTGCAGCCGTTACTAAGGTAACCAAGAAAATACCTCCAACAGGGGCATAACCCGCTAATGGGGAATTTGCTATCTGGCTATAGCCTAATGCGCCCCAACCGAAACCTGTTAATGCTCGTTCGCGGACAAACTCAGCTAGGGTCCACAACAGCGGAAACAAAATGGCATAACGTATGTTATCGGAGACTCTGAACTTCCCTAATAGCCAAAATACTGCAGCCGGATAAATGGCTAGATAGGCTGGCAAAAGCAAAGTTAACGGCAGAGCAAGATACTGAGGTAATCCAGCAATATCATGTAAAGCAGTATCGACCCAATATAATAAGGACGTATATGCTGTTAATGCCCAAAAATAAGCCGAACGAATACGCCATTCAGGTCTAATAGCTTGATAAACCAGCAATTCAGCCAAGAATAGTGGTAAAAGCCAATAGTGATAATAAGGTGCAAAAGCCAATGGCACCATTACCGCAGACAATATCAAAGACGGCCAGTAAAGCCACCCCTTACTCAACATCATATATAAAGGATGCTGCTCAGTTATATTTGGTGTGTCTGTCACTCAATCTCCATTTTTGTTAATTGATTTTAGTCATTCTCTACATGGATCAGTAGGACCCAAATAAAGGACGGACTAATCATTTATAATATCATTAAACCTTAATATTTGATTTTGCATAATATTTCGTTAACATCAGATGATACACCCAGATTAAGGTTAATTCACCTGCATATCAATTTGTCATTTTAGCAAAGATCTTTACCGATAGCTCTGATTAATTTTCTTGCTTTATGGTGACCATCAAAGTCTGCAATCGTCGCGCATCGGCTCGGGCAACGGTAAAATTCAATTTGCCAATGGTAATTTTTTCTCCACGTACCGGCATGTGCCCTAACTCTTGAATAACCAATCCACCAATAGTATCAACTTCATCATCAGAGTAGTTGGTACCAAAAAATTCATTGATACTGGCAATTTCTGTCACGGCATTGACTCGAAAACGCTCTGCCGATACGGCAAAGATATTATCAGCACTATCATCCTCATCAAACTCATCTTCAATATCGCCGATAATCGGTTCGATGACATCCTCAAATGTAACCAAACCTGAAGTACCTCCATACTCATCAACGACGATAGCCATGTGATTGCGCTGTTCGCGAAAATCTTTTAAAAGTATATTTAAGGATTTACTTTCCGGTACAAAAACGGCCGGTCTGAGAATCTGATCTAATTGAAATTGCTCTGCCCGTCCCCAGTACTTCAAAAAATCTTTGGCATGTAAGATGCCCAGAATTTGATCTTTGTCTTCTCCAATTACCGGAAAACGTGAATGAGCCGTATCAACAATATAAGCAATGATCTTATCTGTAGAATCATCGATTTTAATCACATCCATTTGACTACGGGTGATCATGACGTCACGCACTTCCATATCTGAAAAATCCAATACATTTTTCAGATATTGCAAAGTATCTGCATCAAATACCTGCCGTTCATGCGCTTCACGCAGTGTTTGCAAGACATCATCTTCAGTGTCTGGTACTTCACCTGCGATACGGTTAACTAAGCGTTCAAAAAAACCTGGCTTCGACGAACTATCGTCCATATTTAATATTCATCCTGTGCATAGGGATTAGGGTATCCTAACTGATCCATGATACGAATTTCAAGAGCTTCCATTAATTCCGCTTCATCATCAGTGATGTGATCATAGCCCATCAGATGCAGAACACCATGTACAGTCAAATGAGCATAATGAGCCATCAATGGTTTATTTTGTTCTGCCGCTTCTTTTTCAATGACCTGAGGGCAGAAAATCAGATCACCATGTAATACATTTTTATTTGCATGGTACACAGCTTCACCTTCATTCAAGGCAAAACTGAGAACATTTGTTGCATAATCTTTTTGTCGATATTGACAGTTTAATTCACGTGCAGCTTCTTCATTATATAAAAGCACAGCTATATTAGCGTAATAAAATTTATTTTTACATGTCTGCCAAATCCAGTGTCGAAACTGTTTTTGATCAGGCACATGTTCACGATGGCTAAAATTATCGACACTTAAGTTAAAGACTTGTTCTAAATGTTCTAAAAAAAATTTCTTCTTGGCGATCTTCATTTAAATGACATAGCTATGAGTAATAAAATGATTTAATCTGATGAATTAACTTAGCTCGAATAATATACGCAATTTTAATATCAATTCAATTTATTTTTTTGCAATAATGATTAAAGATAAAAATGGAAATACTCCACTGATTTTAGCTTTAAACCATTCAATATTATATGCAAGAAAGCATAGTTTTCAAATTAATCGCAATTTTATCAAAAACAAAAAAGGGTTCGAGATAGTCTACAAAAGTAATATCGGTCATGGCTGCTGCTGGGCTGAGAGCCCAACTATAAATTTTTCAAACAGCCTTTGACGTTATGAATATCACAAATGAGCAGTTCATGAGGCACATCAACATTGTTCTCAATTTGACTCCAGAGCAACAAGTTATTTTTGTTAAAACAGCATATCAAATTGATGAACTTTTGCTTTGCTGATTTAAATAATTGACTCACACTGAAGGCTTATATTGCCTGCAAATTGACTTGAGCTTTTAAACTTTTTGTTTTTAAAACGACGATGATAAATATCTTGTTTTAGGCTTAAAACATTAATGAAGTTACATAGCTATCATGACTTGATCTTAGGTTCCACTTTGTAAAACCGCTATTAAGATATCTCTTTTTAAAATGTGAACTCATACCCTAAAAGTCTACTCCTCCTTCTACAACCAGCAAGACAATTATTTAAATAAAACCATGTATGGTTTAAATTGTTATCTGGTTAGCAAAGGAGGAGCACTATCGGTTTAATTAACTATTCATCCAATCCGAAATACAAGTACTATTTCGTAGTGTTATGCGAAAAACTGAGATTTTGAAGAATTCCAAATTTATCTATTTAACATTTCAATAAGATAAGGATTTCCAGCTTCATTTTATTATTAAAATATAATTTCTTTCCTTTTCAACAGGAATAAGGATGTATTTAGCGCAGGATATCAATAATGCTACGTGCAGCTCGGCGCGCATCAAGCAGAATAAGACCTAACGTAGCACTTTCGTTGGCAGTAACAGCCAAAACATTGGTATCTCCAGCTTGTATCAACAGAACATAGCCGTGTTTACCTTTTACCATCACTTGTTCAAGGTCATCGCATTGTAATTCGCGCGAGGTGCGATTTCCTAAGGCCAACAAGGCTGCAGCCATGGCACCTACTCGATCTGGATCAACACCATCCGGTAACAAGGTTGCAACCGGTAGACCATCGGTAGAAATTACAGCAGATGCGGTAATATCAGCCGAAGAATCATTCAAATCGCTCAATACCGAAACCAGTAATTTTTCTTGCATCTTGATATCTTTCTATGGATGTTATTTATTTGTTAGCTTAATATCTTCGCCATCCAACAAATAGAGACCGCGAACCAGAGTGACAAAGGCTTCACTATTAAGTAATGGAAGACCAGCTGTTACCAAAATATTTTTGGTATCCCTTATATATAAAGGGAAAAATGTCAGCTCACTCTGACCAGCAGGATCACAAATCCCAACTGCAGTATTATAAATATTGAGGTTATTTTTAATCAGCAGACTGTTTTTTTCTGACAATCTGGTCGCCTCACTAGCCAGATTGGCCACTTCTTCAGCCGTCTCATGATTAAAACCTACATTTGCAAGGTAAAAACCATCTTGGTCTACCAATAAAGCACGGTGACTGTCAGATAATTGCCCCAAAATATCTTCAAATAGATCTGATGTTACTTTGACTATTTGAGAACTGGGCTGAGCTTCACCATATAAAAATTCCAGGCGTTGTAAACGGTATAACAGACTGAGTGCTGTATGTATATCATCAGTTTCAGCCCATTGTTTTAAACGCTCTTCTGTCAATTTAGCATTGACATCAGCACGTAATATATTGGCCAATAGCTTACGACTGGCACTAGGACTGCTACTGGAAACAGCATAAAAAGCTCCAGCCGGCATAACTTTAGGAAATAAATCATTGTGTAATTGTAATGTAGATTCCATCTTAAATTACCCTTCCAACCCCGGATCTATGGAATACAACATTGCAGTAACCAGTTGTTTTACATCGTCTTCATTGCGAGCATCAACTTCAAATACCGGGACATTCATATTATGCTGTGCCAAGTATTGCTGATAAACTTCAACACCTGGCTGTGGATTAAGATCCATTTTCGTCACTCCAACAACAACAGGAGCATCTTCAAGTAAATCATGGAAAGAAGTTAGAAAAAATTTCAAATCTTTCAAGGGATTCTGGCGTGTATTGTCTAGCAGCAGAATTAAACCCATACTACCTTTACTTAAGATACTCCACATAAAGTCAAAACGTTCCTGACCTGGGGTACCGTATAAATGAACTTTAGTCTGATCATCTAGTCTGATGACGCCATAGTCCATTGCTACAGTTGTATAACCTTTTCGATCCTGCGTCATATCTGATGCATTAGCGTCGGTCTGTATCGGAGGATCATCAGACAACGCAGCGATAGCAGTTGTTTTTCCTACCCCCACCGGGCCGGTAAATATAATTTTATTTTCAACCATGATTACTCCTGCTTAGGTATTAGTTGCCACGCAAGCGACCCATCAAACGCGCCAGTAAACCTTTCGGTTTTGCTGCTTCGCCATCAGTATCCTCTGCCGATTCCGTTCCATCTTCTTCTGTGGGTTCAGGCGATGGTGACGCTTTTCGGGTCAGAATCATTTCTTGCTCTTGTTCAGGTGCTGAATGAGTCAGCGGCTGCTCTATTTCGAGTGCACCGATGGAATAGGTAGCAGCAATATAATTCAAAACATCTTCCAATGACACTGGCAATAGTTTGTACAGGGTATTTAATGCCACAGGACTACGTACCAGAAAGGCAGATAACCTTATTCCCTCAGGTAAAAAAGCCAGCCGTGTCATATTTGGCCACGCTTTTAATTTGATAATGGTATCTGGCGTGATCGGATCAATTAAGCGTCCGCGTGAAGTCCAGATGGATATTTGCCAAATACACGCCTGCAGTTTAAGTTTAGCTTTTTCGTGCAATTTTGCTGTTGAAGCCGATGCAGGTAGGACACGAGTTTTCCATTCTACATCATCACGCAAGCATAATTTTTGCAAAACATCGCTTTCTACTACGAGTAAAACCTTAGACTTATCCGGGAATACGATCAATACCGGCTTGTCTTCAAACATGATGGCAGTATCATTTTTCTGCTGCGATAAGCTTTGAACCAAACCTAGTAATGTTCGCTTTGTTTGGAAGCGTTCAATCTTAATTGATTGTTCAATTGGCTTGTCATCTGTTGGCTTGTCATCAATTTGAGCTGGCTGTTCTGTTTTACTTACAGCAGGCTCTAGATCGTCATAATTTTCTGGCAACCAAACGCCATTACCTTGCTGAAGATTGCGTAAATGTTGAAACAAAGTATCAAATTTGATGGGCTTCATCAAATAGGGGGCGGTGATTGAGGGTGCCTGACGTGCAAAAAATACCACAACAGCATTTGGATATTTTTCCTTGGTTTGCTGCCATACTGTTTCACCATCCTTAGAATCCCCATCTACCAGAATCAATTCAGGCTGAGCATTCTCTTCGTGCTGTATCAGCTGATAATTGACACTGTTATACATTTTAAATGCCATGCGCAACAGTGCTGTCTGACGATCATCCACATTGACGAGCAAAACTTCGGCAGTTTTTACTTTAGGTATCGAATTCTTCATCATGAGCTTTGCATACCACCGTGGTTAATACGTTGCAATAATTGACTCATTGCCAAAACAACTTCTTCAGGGGGAGTCTGAATTTCTGTGCGGATTGACTGCAACATTTTTTCAAGCCGTCCCCATTCTTCGGCACGTTCATATAAGTCAAATAATGTAATGTAAAGCTGAGATTCCTGCGGATAGAGTAATACTGATTTTTCGAGCAAATCCATTGATTCATCAAACTGACCGTATGTCAGCAAGGATTTCACATCATGCAATACCCGTTCACCTGGGGTTTCACCTACATCATTACCTGAATTTGAATTTTCAACCAAAGGCAAGCGTTTGGCCTTAAGTGCACTACTGTTAACGGGTAAATAACCTTGATTAATGCCTATATCTCTTAAGACGGTTTCCCCAGGTTTTTTTTCTAGCTCTTCAAACATAGGATGTTGGCCCAAGCTATAACCCCAGCCAAGCATACGTTCCTTCACTTTATTGCCATATTTACCCAATGAATAGTATAGATTCCACAAATGCTGGGCAAATACATTGATGCTATTATGGCGATAATCCAAGGCAAGGGCATCGATAATGAGACCGGCTGGCTTTTTGGAAGTTTTGATGGCTTTATTCAAGCATCTGATGGCCGCATCATAAGGCAGTTGCTCTTTGAGCAATGCATAGCTGTTTTCAGGTTTAGAAAAGCTAAGAATAACTTCACGCTCATCTCCACGAATGTTGAAGTGGCCTACATAACCTTCTACAAGTGGTTCGAGAGCTTGGTCAGCATCCTGTTCATTTAAAGCATCTTCTGCGATAACATGTTCATCAGGCATTTGAGAATGATCAATGCCGGCTTCTTTTTCAGTTTCTTTAACGTCCCAATGCAATAAATCTTCTGCCAGAACGCGTAGACCTAAATGATTTTCATCCAGCCCGAGTCCCTGACGAATGAGATTTTCAATACTCGGCTGATCAAATGCATGACGATATACATCAATAACTTCACACAATTTATCTGCATCCTTAGCTTGAATGCATAAATCAGCCAGTTCAGCCGCCAAAGTGCTAACCATGGCTTCGCTTTGCGAACTGGCATTTTGCTCTAAATAGGTGGCTAAAGACTCGGCAGCTTTTTGAAAATAACCAAACTGTTTGTAAACTTTATATTCAGTTAGATGATCTACTGTAGCAACGGAAACCGTTGTCTCATCTGAAGTAGTCGAATTCCAATCCCAATCCTGTGATACCGTGGTCTTTTTAGGCTCTGGCTTTTCAACTTTGGTCGTAGACGCCGCTACAGGTTTTTTTTCTTTTGATATGTTGTTTTTTTTGTTTACAGAGGTCGTTTTCCCCTTATTTTTGGTTTTACCAGAGGATTTGGAGGATTTTGAAGACGAATTTTTTTTAGTTGACTGAGGGCGCCCGCCTGCTTTTTGGCGTTTATAAACGACAAACAACACCACCAGCAGAACAATTAAAATGGGCACAATTAATATTGGATCCATATCTTATGCCCTTCTTTTATTTGAATAACATTTAAGCGCATTATTAAATGCATATTTTCCATTGCCAGAACATTGCTTACAATTATTAACAGATTATTATATTTTACCTGAGCTTGCGTTTATTAGCTAGATTTTATTTTACCTGAGGCAACATCCCGTTTGGCAATAATTGCCACACATATCCTGGAAATTTCATTTTTCCTGCTAAAGCACCTGCTTCATCACCATATCCCCAGAAATAATCTACTCTGACCGCGCCGTTAATCGCGCTGCCAGTATCTTGCGCCATAATCAGGCGATTTAACCCATAACCATTAGCCGGATGGGTGGTGGCCAGAAATAATGGTGCGCCTAAACTAATAAAATGACTGTCTACGGCAGCTGAGTAACCACTGGTTAAAGGAACACCAAGTGCCCCAGTTGGTCCACTAGCCGGTTCAGTTGACGCGCGGAAAAAAACATAGCTGGGATTTTGCCCTAATACCTCTGCTAATTGTTGCGGGTGCTGTTGTAACCACGCCTTTATCCCTTGCATTGATGTTTGAGCCAATGGCAGATAACCTTTATTAGCCATATATTTACCAATAGAAACATAGGGATAATCATTTTTATTGGCAAAGCCAAGCCGTATCATGCGTCCATCGGGGGTTTGTAATTGCCCTGATCCTTGTACATGCAGGAAGAAAAGTTCGACTGGATCGTTAGCATAACCCAATATGGGGGCTTTGCCATTAAGTGCACCAGCATTAATCTGTGCCCGGGTATAATAGGGCACAAATTGATTCCCTTCGATTCTGCCTTTTATCGCTTTTGTTTTGTTGTTAAGGGGGAATGCGCTTAAATTGGCACTATACCTTCCATCTGCAGCAATAACTCCGCTATTTTTATTGGTTAAGCGGACACGCACGGTACCTTGCTGTTGGGTTGAAGATATTGGTACAACTATGAAATCATCTGGAATGCCATAAATTGGAAACCGAGCCTGAGTTGTTTGCTTAGTATCACCGAGCAACATAGGTTCGTAATAACCGGTTACGGTGCCAGCCAATTGTCCGTTTTGGCTTATTTGCCAAGGAGTAAAATATTGCTCAAAAAATTTCTTGGCATGATGATGACTTTTGCCAGTGTGCTGCGCTTGCTGACAAACCGCCTGCCATGAAGGCTGTGATTTTAGTTTGTGACAACTAACTTTAAATGCTTCAAGACTATCACCAAAAGACTGGTGCGACCATTCTGGTAAAGCCTGATACGAAGCCACTCGATAACTCACCCCCGCTTTGTCAGGGTTAAACACATAATCAACAGGAAAAGCTTGCCCAACAGGCGACATGATTGTTTCAGTTGGTTGTGTCTTGTTTTTTTTATGAAACAAATTACATGCAGCCAGCATCAAAACGCTACTCAAAAGCAGATAACGGCGGATTTTTTTGAAGTTCATGGCAAACTTTTTCTAAGTAATATCTAAAAATGAAAATGTGTAATAATATTATGGCAGGCTTTAGCAAATTAGAACAAGAGTAATGCGCATATATGATTGTTGCAAGAAATGCAGACGGGTTAAGCTTGATATCTAGACACTTTGCTGCTTTTAAATATAAAAAGAATATCATTGACAATGCATGATGCTATTTGTGTATAGATGCTTTCTGATTAAGGAATAGGAGTTTAAGCTATCTGTGTTTATACTCAATTAATCAATTGAGAGCAATATTCATCCTACATAACTATTATTATTGACGTTGTCGCTAGGTGACCAATGAGATGTGTTTCATTTTTGTTGCATTAACTCATGCAATAATGAAAAAAAAAGGACATCAACCTTATTTATGCTGATGTTCTAAAATATTTTTAAATGTCTAAAAAGAATATGATAAATATTTAAATTCCTAACTTTATTTATTTTTTTCTTTATTGGAAGTTAGCTTATTCCGTGTTTTGCTGGTTTTAGTAATAACTTTCTTTTCTTGATTCGGCTTTGATGCCGAATTTTGAGCCGATAATGCACTACTCTCTGAAATAGGTTGGCTAGGTTTTTCTTCAGTGATCACTGTTACATCAATAGATTGTAATGTATCCATTTTAATTGGATTGGGCAGTTGTTCTTTTGCTATGGTTTCTGGTGAATTTAAAATGAGATCTATTCCTTCAGCTACTCTCGGTATAATTTTAGTTGCAAAAACCTGTCCCACTTTTGCTGCAGCAATCGAGGCGGCCGCAATTGCAGCATTCACCGCACCTACCTCACCATAAATTTTGATTACGACCATTCCTCCACCTTTGGTCAGTTCATAGCCAATGAGAGTGACATTGGCCGACTTCATGGCATTATCTGCTGCGGCTATGGCAGCACTTAATCCAACTGTTTCAATTAAGCCAATACTTTTTTCAATCATAATCAAACCTAATTAAATGTAAGGTGTAGTCGTTGATTTCAGGACACTCGGATCGAGTGTTGATAATAGGTTCAGCCCGACTTCTCTGGCTGCTATCACTGCCTGTCGCACCGCGCCAGAATCTCCTGAGAAGGTAAAGATCACTTCATTGCTGTAGCTGGTGCCATGACCCGGGCTTGAATAACCAACAGCTTCTACCACCGCTGACTTCGCTGCCACATCCGCTATCACTACACCTATCGCCGCTGGACATCCTACTGTCATCCCGAATGATTTTCCTATCGGTGCGCCAAATGCCTGATTTAACGCGCTGCTGGCTCTTGCTGTGTACTGAAACTCCAGATGCCCTGCTGGTGATCCGTATACATCTCCCATCGTCCGCTCTACTTCGTTTAACGATACTTCTATTGCCCGACGGGCATCCGATACATCTTCTGCTCCAAATATAATTAAGCTACCGTGGCCCCCTCCTCCTTCCGTATCGCGCGGTAATTCTATTTTGAGTATTTCGCTATTGGTTGCTTTTACCGCTTCATCCGCGGCAAATATTTGCGGACCAGCTCCGGTTCTTGCTCCCAACACCCCTATTGATCGATATTTCTTATCTATGCCCATAAGTTCATGCAGCTGACTATCGACATTGGCGATCACCAGTCCGATGGTGTGGCCTGTTGCTGTGCCTACGTATTCTGTTAGCCCGCATTCGCTATAATTTGAAGAAGCGACCTGTGCCGTTCCCAGAGAGGAGGATTGTTTCCTGATCACCTCTGATACGATTTGTTCTACTAAATTCTGGCTCATCTCAGCCCTCCTCTCCAGTTATCAATTTTTCACTATGCCAGAAGGTAATATTTTTTCGACTTCGGTATGCGGCCGTGGGATAACATGGATAGACACCAGTTCACCGACTTTGCTTGCTGCTGCTGAGCCGGCGTCGGTAGCGGCTTTGACTGCACCAACATCACCTCTGACCATCACGGTGACCAGTCCTGAACCTATTTTTTCGTAACCCACTAATGTGACATTCGCTGATTTAACCATGGTATCTGCGGCTTCAATCGCAGCGACTAAACCTTTGGTTTCGATCATTCCTAACGCTTCTTGTTGCATGACAGCTCCTTAGATAGTTATTCAAATAAATTGATTATTTGAACGGTACGGATTGTTTTTTTCTGTTGTTTTATGCTGAAGAAAAATATTTTATGCAGCTGAATTATGATAATTTTTAGATGGTTTGATGGTAAAACGATGGTTGACAAAAGTCTTGCTAATAACAGGGATTATTTTGCTGTTTAATAAAATTTATTCGCAATATATTGCTAATGGTAAACGGGCAGCAATTGATGTTTTAAAGTTTGGTTTTATTTTTAATGTGATTTAATTAATATGATGCAGTTTGCTGCTCATGGGCAATTTCAATCTTACTATTGTGCCAAAATTTGGTTTATTTTGGCTTTCAATTTCTAAACCAAATTGCTCACCAAATAGCAGTTTGAGACGATTTTGAACGTTTTTTATACCGATGCTTTTATCAAAATTTCGTTTGGTTGTATTGGAGAGAATGAAGGAGATTTTTTCTGGTGAAATTCCATCACCATTATCTGAGACTTCGATAAAAATGGTTTTTCCATCATCATAGGCTTTGATGCCGATATGGCTCTTTACTTCTCGTGGCTCAACGACATAATTGAAACAATTTTCTACTAAGGGTTGTAAGATTAAAAAGGGACTAGCAATTTCTAAATATTTATCCGGCACGGTGATTTCATAAGTAAATCGATCTTTCATGCGAATTTGCTGAATAGCCAGATATCTTCTGATGGAACGTACTTCACTACCGATGGTAATTAATGTGTTGTCTCCTTTTTTAAGTATGTAACGCATCATATCCGAAAAAAGGTAAACCATCTCTTCTGTCTTTTCTGCATTTTCTAAAAAAGCGAGTTTTCCAATAGTATTGAGTACGTTAAATAAAAAATGAGGGTTGATTTGATAGGTTAATGCTTTATATTCTGCGTCGCGTAAAGCATGTTGTAACTGGGCTAAGTTACGTTGTTCTTCAGCTAACTTAATGCTTTTTGCATGTAGTTGTTTTTGCATGTTGTGGATATAACCTTGCTCAGCTATACCATGGGTGACATTGGATAATAAGTTTGCTGCGGCTTCTAATCGTTCTAAAGAAATTGAGTTGTTTTTTGCGGTGCTTGTAGCTTGGTTAAACGTTTTTTTTTGGGTATTTTGCATGCAACCTATTTCCGGAGTATTGTGCTCTTTCTCCATCTCAATCTTGCCATGACCTAATAAAAAAACACCTAAATATTGTCCTCTTACTATCAATGGAGCAGCCACTTCGATAAATCCGCAGTCACATCGAGTGGCTTCTAATTTTTTTAAGCTTTGAATAGTACGTGTATCTGATTTTTTATTTTCGTAACAGTGATGTTTGTATATGTTTCCATGATAAGTATGATGATCAAACAAGCCTGAATTATCTGGTTTAATCACCGCTATGCCTTTTTCATCAACAATGACTATATCGATACCCATTGCTTTTCTAAAGTGATTTTGTAGAGTCTGTAATCTCTCTATATCAATTAACTCGGTTAAATGAAAATGGTAAGTCATGTAAAACCTATAGATTTTGGTATTTCATTATAGACTAGGCATGGTTGTTGAATTGTTAAGTAGATTGCTATGCAAAATTGTTGAATGCCTATAACTGAAACTCGCTATATTTGTGGAAATTTTTCCAATTGATCTAATTTTTCCCATGGAAATATATTTCGCCCAAAATGGCCGTAACAAGCTGTCGGAGTGTATATGGGTGATAATAAATTCAAATGGTTAATAATGTGATAAGGGCGTAAATCAAATATCTCCTGAACTAATGCTTTCATTTTTGTGATCGCAATCTTTTCGGTATTGAATGTATTGAGCATCACGGAAACTGGTTCAGCCACGCCAATTGCATAAGCAATCTGGATTTCGCAACGACGCGCTAGCCCAGCTGCAACAATATGTTTGGCTACATAGCGTGCAGCATAGGCCGCACTCCGATCCACTTTTGAGGGATCTTTGCCCGAAAATGCGCCACCACCATGATGGGCCGCCCCTCCATAGGTATCTATAATTATTTTGCGCCCAGTTAAACCACAATCAGCAGCCGGCCCACCGACAACAAAACGTCCGGTCGGATTAATCAGATACTGGGTAGAAGGTAAAATCCATCTTTGTGGAATGATGGGTTTAATAATTTCCTCAATAATGGCTTCTCTAAGTTGATCAAGTGAGATTGAAGGGTGGTGCTGTGAAGATAAAACAACGGTATCTACCCCTTTTATCTGGTTATTTTCATATAAAAATGTGATTTGTGATTTTGCATCCGGCAATAAAAACGGTAATTGCTGATTTTTGCGCAACTGTGCCTGTCTTTCCATCAGGCGATGAGCGTAGGTAATTGCTGCGGGCATGAATTCTGGGGTTTCATCGGTAGCGTAACCAAACATGATTCCCTGATCACCAGCACCCTGTTCTTCTATTATTGTCTGATCAATTGCACGGGAAATATCCATTGACTGATGACCAAGCATATTGATGACCGCACAGGTATGTCCATCAAAACCGGTTTCTGAATGGTTATATCCGACACGATTGATGGTTTTTCTGACCACAGATTCATAATCAACGAGTGCCGTAGTGGTGATTTCTCCGGCTAAGATGACAGCACCAGTCTTGATTAAACATTCGCATGCTACACGCGCTTTGGAATCTTGGACTAATATGGCGTCTAATATTGCATCAGAAATTTGATCAGCTAATTTATCTGGATGCCCTTCGGAAACAGATTCTGATGTAAAAAGATAGTTATGCATCTTTTATCATTCCTGACTTTATCAATTTCTTCGCTTCATGCTAATCTTTGTTCCGCAAAATATCTTTACAACTATCTATACTTTTTTGTTCCTGCTGGTGGGCGTTGGGCAAATAAATACTAGTTAGTCTTAAAGTGATATGCTTTCGCAGATGCTATGCTCAATGAAATTTTTGGTGTGTATTTATTCAAGAGGAAAGACAGCATTCAACATTTTTATTTTCCTGACGGCGATATTCTGACGGTGATAGTCCTGTTTCTTTTTTAAATAGTCGGCAAAAATAGTTAGCATCATTATAAGCAAGCTCTAATGCGATGGTATTGATTTGCAAATCACTAAAACGTAAAAGTTGCTGGGCGAGGATTATTTTACGTTTGGAAATATATTCTGAAAAACCCATACCAAATTCTTTTTTGAACAATCGACTTAAATAACAAGAGCTGATGTAGGCTTTTTCGGCAACTTTATCCAAAGAAATATCTTTTAAAATATTTTGTTCGATGAAATGTTGAGCACGTTGAATTGGGGTTAATTTTTTGCCGGATGCTTTATACGCCATATCAAAAATACGGTGACTGATATCCAGCATCATTGACAGTACTTTGTAGTAGTTACTTTTATCAAGTTGGGTATTATTTAGATATGATTCGTATTCATGTATTTGTTCGATATCCCACCCTTTAGCTTTGATTATTTGCTGCAGCAGATCGATTAAATTAAATATTTCCTGATTATTTTCAGCGATTATTTGATCATACTGTAGGGATAAACTTTCAATAATTTGATTATTCCATTCAATATACTGAAATTTATCCAGATATTGATTGAATGTTGCTTTTTGCTGTCTGATTTCATGACTTTTTTGCTCATTAAATTCTAAGCAGTTTTTGATTGTATTGATGAGAACTTGTGGCTTAATTGGTTTGAGCAGGTAGTCATCTACCTTCAATCCGAACATATGCCGAGCTACATCAATATCATCATTGGCAGTGGTTACAATCACTTTGGTTTCGTGGGATTTTCCGCGTAAATAGCGAATCACTTCCAAACCATTTGGTAACGGAATATTGATGTCAACCAATATTAGGTCGATATGATTAAGTTGATCAATGAGTTCAATAGCTTCTGAACCTTTACTCGCCTCAAATACTTTGATGCTGTCAAACCCCTTATTAATGATTTTCTTTAATGCCGCTAACTCGATTAATTCATCTTCGACTAATAGTATTTTATACATATTAAAATTCTCTAGTTTTATGCTGTTTTTTTGTTTATAGGAAATCTTAATCGTACTGTTGTTCCCATGTTGGGTTTAAATGGACTTTTTATTTCTAAACCATAGCGTTGACCAAATAGATGTCTTAGTCTATTTTGAATATTCTTGATTCCAATACTGTTTTGTTTATCTCCCTTTGTATCATCAGATAATATTTCATTTATTTGCTCAGCAGCGATGCCATCACCGTTATCGATAACTTCAAGTAATACATCCTCTCCATCATCATAGGCCTTTAAGGTTATATGTGTTTTTTCTTCCTTAGGTTCAATGACATATTTGAAACAATTTTCTACTAATGGCTGTAAAACTAAAAATGGGCTGGTGACACTCAGATATTTATTAGGAATATCAATTTGGTAACTAAATCGATCTTTCAAGCGTATTTGTTGTATAGCTAGATAACTTTTTACCGCATTAACTTCACTACCAATTGTTATTAATTTATGATCGGTTTTTTTTAGAATGTAGCGCATCATATCGGAAAAATAGTAGACCATGTTTTCAGTTTGCTGCGCATTTTCTAATAAGGCCAAGCGACCAATGGTATTTAAAACATTGAACAAAAAATGTGGATTGAATTGATAAGAAAGAACTTTATATTCAGCATCACACAGTGCGCGTTCTAAGTCTGCACGGTTGCGTTGTTCTTCTGCCAGTTTAATGCTTTTTGCATTTAATTCTTTTTGGATTTTATTGGCATAGGCTTGTTCGGCTAAGAACAGGGTGATATCTAATACGGTATAAGCTGCGGCTTCGAATTTATCATAGGGAATATAATTGGCCTGTTGATGAGCCTTGATGAGTTGCTTATTTTTCTTCCACTCTAAAGAACGATCTAATATGTAGGGAATTTTTTGTTCTTTTTCAGGCTCTACTCTCACCTGCCCTGAAATAAAAGCCCCCAGATACTGTTCATTAACAATGATCGGTACGGCAAATTCAACAAAATCACAACAGCAACGGTAAACGACTGGTTTATTGGCAGACATGGCTGCGCGACCACCAGCGTTATCACACTGAAAACACCGGTATTGTTGCAATACGCTTGCTCGAGATAGTTTACAAAACTTAGAAAACCCACTAGGTTTGGTTATCGGAACCCCTTTTTCATCTACGATGACAATTGCCACGCCAATGGATTTACTGAAGTTTTCTTGCAATGTTTGTAATTGCTTTAGTTCTATTAGTTCCGTTAATCGGAATGTATAACTCATTAAACACTCCATTTACTCCGATTTTTATGCGTTTTAAAGCTGGCATAATGACGGTGAACATAAAATAGTTAATTGAAAATTACAATATATATCAATAATTTTCAATGCTGTTTTGTGGGGAACTTAATCTAGAACATTATTTCATTCATTATTTTTGTCTTTTTTCAACTTTTTTTGCATAATTAAAGGTTTAATGCTTTTATTTTCGCTTTTCACCCGCCAATCTGGCATGCTATGTCAAATTTTTCGATTTCCTGCTTTAAAAGATTAATTTTATCTTTAGGTAATTCTTTTACACCATGAAGTGGATAAATGCGTCCAAGTAGGTTGTATTTATTTTCGCCAAAATTATGGTAGGGTAATAAATGGATTTCATTAATATTTTTCATCAATTTGGTGAATTCAGCGATTTCTCTAATGGCTTCAATATTATCGTTAACATTGGGTATCACTGGAATTCTGACTATGGTTTTAGTCAGGTTTGAAATACGAATGAGGTTTTCCAGAATGATTTGATTATCAACACCAGTCACTTTTTTATGTATTGAAGGGTCGATGATTTTAATGTCTGTTAAGGCCAAATCGACAAAGGGCATGACCGATTCTATTATTTCTTTGGTCGTCATGCCGGTGGTTTCTATAGCCGTATGCCATCCCCTTTCTTTACAAGCTCGTAATAATTCTCGAGTGAATTTGGGTTGGGATAATGACTCGCCACCTGAGAGAGTTATGCCACCATCGGAGCGTCGATATATATTCTCATCTTTTTGTAATTCATGAATAACTTCCCATACGGTCATTTTCTTGCCCTTTAAAACTAAGGCATTAGTAGGACAAACTTCTGCACAGGCGCCACACGCCACGCAACGATCGCGATCGACCATATAGGGATTTTCTTTGGACAATGCTCCATACCGACAGGCTTCAAAACACTTACCACAGTGAATACAATTGCTTTTTTGATACATGATTTCAGGTTGTGGTTTTTGTGATTCTGGATTGCTGCACCATTTGCATGCTAATGGACATCCTTTCAGAAATGGAATGGTGCGGATACCAGGTCCATCATGCAATGAATAGCGTTGAATATTGAATACTGTGCCTTCAAGATCATATTCTATTTTTTCCATTTTTTTCTTTTCTTAGTTGATGGTTGGTGAATTTTTATTTTTATGTTTTATTTATCATCTGTTAGCAGATATGAATGATATTTGCTTAATCCCGACAAAGACCTGCATATGGTTATAGATGATGGAAAATAGAAATTTTTAGCAGTTAGTTGCACATTACTTTGGTCGCGATGTTAATCGCGAGTGTTTAAGTAAGGGATTTAGGATAAGTACTAAATCCCTTACTTTATTTATATACCCATTTGGTTATGCTTGTTTGGTAACATGGGTATATGCTTGCCCGCGTTAATCAAAATTTTTGTTCGGTTCGACTAATAATATCGTCCTGAACTTCTTTGGCTAATACGACGAACTGCGCACTATAACCAGCCACTCGCACAACTAAATCGCGGTATTGATCTGGATTTTGCTGAGCTTTAAGCAAGGTATCTCGGTTGATGACATTGAATTGCATATGCATCCCTTTGCGATCAAAGTAACCTCTAATCATGCCACTGAAATTCTTTAATCCGCTGTCACCTGCTAATGATGATGGTAGGAATTTTTGGTTATAGAGGGTTCCGTTGGAGGCAATAAAATGATCTAGTTTGGCCACAGAATTTGCCGCTGCGGTTGGACCAAGGGTATCTTTACCCTGTCGAGGTGAAACACCATCTGCTAAGGGTTCTTTCGCCAAACGCCCATCCGGTAATGCATTGACATCTTTACCAAACAAGACATTCGCAGATACCGGATAAATGCCAGCCTGGAACTGACCACCGCGAGGATTGGTGTATTTTTCTACTTCTTTACAATAAATCAATGCACAATGGCGGGCAACTAAATCAACGGCGTCTATGTCATTACCAAAGCAAGGTGTGCTGGCTAACAGGCGCCGGATTTCTTCATAGTGTTGGTTGCTACTGTTGGTGTCAGCACTCTGTGTCGATATTTGACGATAGACTTCTGTTTTAATAGCCTCAGGATCTAAAGTTCTATTTTTATTAATAATCCCTTTGACGATATCGTATATTTGCTGTTCGTTAAGTGATGTATCAACGTCTACTTTGCCATTGGCCAAATGTGCTCCAACTGGATAACCGAAATTTGCCTGAAGGGCTTCTTTTAGTTCAGCCAAGGAAATTTTACCATCTTCAAATACCTGTTTTTGAATGGCATAGACTGAATCACCGGTATCTGCGACCCCAAATGCCTGTGGTCCGGTAAAGTTATAGATCGCACCACCTTCTTGCAGTGATTTACCGCGACCGATACAGTCATCTACCATGGCTGATAAGAATGGCAGTGGGCAGCGTTCTGCATGGGCGATATCCACGCTGTTACATGCTTCTGCCAAATTGCGCACAAAGAATTGTATTTGCGTTTCAAAAGCTCGATATAGGTCATCAATGCTACGAAATGTGGTCATATCTCCAGTAACTGGACCTAACTGACGTCCATTTACCTGACCGTTGTTTAGGGTGATATCAAGTACTTTGGCTACGTTGAAGAATGCTGCATCATGCCATCCTTCTGTACGATGTGGTGCTTGAGGTTCTACACAACCAATAATGCAGTAATCCCGTGCATCTCTGAGAGACACGCCTCGATTCTGTAATGCCGGAATAATCACTTCGTCGTTATACATGGCCGGCACGCCCAAACCTAAACGCACGACCTCACACGCTCGGTATAAAAATTCATCTGGTGTTCCTTGCCATACACGTATGGAGAATGAAGGCTGTGGCAAGCGGACATGTGCGGTAGCTTGCATACACATATAGCTCATGTCATTAGTTGCATCCAAACCTTCTTCGGTTTGACCACCAACACAAAGATTTTGAAATACTGCATAGCCAGCAAAAGCCTGAGCCGAAATCTCATCGCGGGTTTTGTTGACATCATTGAGTTTGATCCAGCAACAATCAACCAGTTCTTGTGCAAATTCTGCACTAATGCTTTTATCGGCTTGATAGTATGGATACATATACTGGTCAAAACGTCCAGGAGAGATTGAATGTCCACTAGATTCGATTTGCAACATGCAATGAACGAACCAGAAGGTCTGACATGCTTCCCAAAAATTTGTTGCTCCACGTTCGGGCACTCTTTGACAGTTTTGTGCTATTTGTAATAATTCAGCTTTACGTTGCGGATTGGTTTCGCGTTGTGCCAATTCGTTGGCTTTATCTGCATAGCGATGAGCAAAATTAATTGCAGCTTTGTAGGTGATCACGACTGCATTGTAAAACTGTTCTTTTTTAATAAATCCTGGATCCATACGATCCAATTTTGCTAATGCATCGTTGACTTCTTCGATGATGCCACTAAATCCTATGCGTAAAATTTTGCCGTAATCTACGCTGACATGACCTACACCACCAAAAAAATAGTTGCCGACGGTAAATACGCCATTAGCAATACAGTCGCGAGTTTGTTGCGACATATAGGAATTTGCTAAATCACTGGTTGTTTTTCCTGGCCAATATTGGAATGCTTCGTGTAATTCTTGTGCGGTTTGCTTAGGGATGATAAATGGATCGGCAATGCGATGTTCCATCGTATCAAATTCTTTTTCTACCCATTCAAAAGAAAATTCTGGGCAGATTTCTGTTGAACGAGGATTTTTCGTAATCGCGCCGACGATGAGTTCATCATCACGTATGGTTACTGGTAAATTATTGAATAATTTTTCGGCAACTTTTGCCCGACGGATAATGGCAGGTAAACCCTCTGTTTCCTTATAAGCTTGCGTGGCCAATACGGCACGTTCTGACTCAACGTAGGGTTTTGCATTAATGATGGTATTTTTTAATCTAACAACGCGATCGGTTGGATTAGTGAACCCTTTCTCAATCATCTTTTTTACTCCTGTATAATTTTATTACCATGTCAATTGAATAAATCTTTTAATATGCCAAATAGTTAGTTTATCTACGTGATTAGTGATTAAATTGGCTGATAACGCTGGTTAAGCTTTTCACGTTGCCACAGTTATGATGGCTCGAATAACTGTTGGCTAATTAGCAGCGTTTCGTTCTATGTCTGATCACATGCTCAATCCTGGATAGCCATTTTGATTTGTTCTCCCTTGGTTTATTTGTCAACAAGATATTTATTTTCAGTATCCGTTTTTGGGTGTTTGATTAAGAAACAGGACTGCATATTTATTTAATCAACACGGGTAATGCGCTATATTTTTTTGCTTCAGAAGCTTTGTTCACTAATTTCAATCTCCTCAACTGACTGCATAGCAGCTTGAACAGCGGCAATTTCACCAAATATCGCCAACGTGGTTACATGTTGTGGACAACTACCAAACACTTCAGATACCACGACATTGGCAGACTTACTGGCCACATCGGCATAAAAGTACAGATCAGGAATTGAAACCATTATCAAACCTACTGCGTCGACATGAATTTGGTCTAATAATGTTCGAAAATCATGCGGGGTACGTTTTTTTAACATGTCCAGAATTTGCTTACTCGGGGCATTAATGATTCTTTTCTTTGCCACGTTTACGCCTTTTCTTAACGAATATTCAGCATTTCCACCATGACGCATCGACGCTGACGAGCAAATGAGCGAGCTGAAGTCAAACCTTCTCCGGTAGGTCCTGCTATGGTGAAGGATGAAAATCCTTCTCCACCTGCACCCAACCCAGCATAGGAAGGTCCATTTTTAACGAAGATAGTGGTTTGAATCAGTTTGGCCATCTTGGTAAGTTTTTCCACGTTCATCGAATGCATAATCGCGGTATGTCGGTTGCCGTGTTCAACTTCAATAGCCAGATCTATGGCTTCATCAACATTGTTGACCCGTACTAACGGTAAAATCGGCATCATTAGCTCATGAACGACAAAAGGATGTGATTTATCCGTTTCAATCAGGATGATTTTGGTGTCATTAGGTGCAGCAATATTGAGTTGCTGTAACAAATAAATAGCGCTTTTACCGACAAAATTGGTATTAGGACCCGTTTTTTTGTCGTTTAAAACGAGTTCTTGTAATTGTGCAATTTGTGCTGGTTCAGAAAGCAGGTAGGCACCATTTTTTTTCATGCAATGGATTAGAAAATCTGCTACATGATCAACAACAATCAATTCTTTTTCCGCTATACAAGGCAGATTATTGTCAAAGCTGCATCCGCTGATGATGTCTTTGGCAGCCTTTTCGATATTGGCACTTTCATCAACGACAACTGGCGGATTACCTGCCCCTGCTCCAATCGCTTTTTTGCCACTGGACAATACTGATTGAACGATAGCTGGTCCTCCGGTGGCGACAAGCATCCGGATTTTGGGATGTGTCATCATGACGTTGGTGTTCTCTATAGAAGGCTGATCAACGGTAACCACCAGATTGGCCGGTGCACCTAACTGCGCTAATTTTTCATTGATCAGCTTAACTGCGAGTAACGAAATATTTTTAGAACGTGGATGAGGACTAAAAACCACGCTGTTACCTGCTGCCAGCATACCGATAGAGTTACAGATAATGGTTTCTGTTGGATTGGTGGTTGGCGTAATTGAACCGATCACGCCATAAGCAGAGTATTCCACCACGGATAAACCATCATCACCACTGTAAGCTTGGGTAATCAAATCTTCTGTACCCGGTGTTTTGGTAGCCGCTAAACGGTTTTTAATGAGCTTATCTTCGTAATTACCCATGCCAGTTTCTTCAACTGCCATTGCGGATATTTGTTCTAACACCGATTGCTGCAAAAAAACTGCGCGAATGCCATCTATATATTTTTGTCGATCAGCCATCGAACAGACTAAATATTGCCTCTGAGCCTGATACGCCGCTTCAATAGCTTGATCCATACTGGTAAATATGCCATGTTCATTGCTAAACTGAATGTTGCCTGAATAGGGCTCAGATGGTTTGGTTTCAGATTTCTGTTGGAGTAGTTCAGCCACTATTGCGTCAATTAATCCATGGTGATCGGAATCTTTTTCGGCACCTGATAACGACTGATCCGCTGGTTGAAATGTGTTTTCCTTGGACTCTGCCGCACCACTATATTTTTTTAATACATTAGCCACAGCTTGAGAGATTGCTAAATCATTCATATTCATTACCCGCTAATTTCTCAATATCATATGTAAGGTGTAGTCGTTGATTTCAGGACACTCGGATCGAGTGTTGATAATAGGTTCAGCCCGACTTCTCTGGCTGCTATCACTGCCTGTCGCACCGCGCCAGAATCTCCTGAGAAGGTAAAGATCACTTCATTGCTGTAGCTGGTGCCATGACCCGGGCTTGAATAACCAACAGCTTCTACCACCGCTGACTTCGCTGCCACATCCGCTATCACTACACCTATCGCCGCTGGACATCCTACTGTCATCCCGAATGATTTTCCTATCGGTGCGCCAAATGCCTGATTTAACGCGCTGCTGGCTCTTGCTGTGTACTGAAACTCCAGATGCCCTGCTGGTGATCCGTATACATCTCCCATCGTCCGCTCTACTTCGTTTAACGATACTTCTATTGCCCGACGGGCATCCGATACATCTTCTGCTCCAAATATAATTAAGCTACCGTGGCCCCCTCCTCCTTCCGTATCGCGCGGTAATTCTATTTTGAGTATTTCGCTATTGGTTGCTTTTACCGCTTCATCCGCGGCAAATATTTGCGGACCAGCTCCGGTTCTTGCTCCCAACACCCCTATTGATCGATATTTCTTATCTATGCCCATAAGTTCATGCAGCTGACTATCGACATTGGCGATCACCAGTCCGATGGTGTGGCCTGTTGCTGTGCCTACGTATTCTGTTAGCCCGCATTCGCTATAATTTGAAGAAGCGACCTGTGCCGTTCCCAGAGAGGAGGATTGTTTCCTGATCACCTCTGATACGATTTGTTCTACTAAATTCTGGCTCATCTCAGCCCTCCTCTCCAGTTATCAATTTTTCACTATGCCAGAAGGTAATATTTTTTCGACTTCGGTATGCGGCCGTGGGATAACATGGATAGACACCAGTTCACCGACTTTGCTTGCTGCTGCTGAGCCGGCGTCGGTAGCGGCTTTGACTGCACCAACATCACCTCTGACCATCACGGTGACCAGTCCTGAACCTATTTTTTCGTAACCCACTAATGTGACATTCGCTGATTTAACCATGGTATCTGCGGCTTCAATCGCAGCGACTAAACCTTTGGTTTCGATCATTCCTAACGCTTCTTGTTGCATGACAGCTCCTTAGATAGTTATTCAGGTGAATTGATTATTGATCGGTAGGGATTGTTTTTTCCTGCTGTTTTGGGATGGAATTTATACTTTTATCCAAAAGGATTATGATAAATCTTTGTTAATACTGATACTAAAGGTGCGCTTGATAAAAGTCTTGACAAATGGAGAGAGTATTTTGTTTTTGATTTTTACTGAAGACAAAATAATGCTAATAACTTATCAAAAGCTGTCCAACGTTTAGGTTTATTGGGTAGATAGAAAAAGGATTTTATAAATGTTGATTGCTTACAGAAGTAAGCTCAAAATAAAAAGCGACACTTTTTTGTTACTATTTATTTGGCATAATGAATGGTTAAAAGACTGTTGGATGGATGATTTAGAAATTTAATTACTATTTAGAGGGAAGCATTGTTGACTGAACTGACTGAGGCAATTAATGGCAATAAGCATATCTTCCTCCACCGTTCCGCCACTAATGCCGATGCCAGCAATGATACGATTTTGATGTAAACAAGGAAAACCACCACCGACACCACAAATATCAGCAATTCGTTCAACGCCAAAAAGAGCGGTATTAGGCTGCATCATTTCTGCTAATTTATGCGTTGGCATTTTCATGGCTACCGCAGAATAGGCTTTTTTGGGCGCTAAAGTATGGCTGACTAATAATGCATTTGGCATGCTAAAATAGAACCGTTGTAAGCCATATCGATCAACCAATGCAAAGACGATATCTATACCCAGCCTTTTTGCTTGTTGTTCAGCTAAAGACGCCAGTAACATCATTTCATTGAGCGACAACTCTGGCATCAGATCGTGCTGATCTGACTGGGATGATCGATGTTGATTTGTCATCTGATAAAGATCATTGATGGCATTATCTATATAGTGATCAATGAGATTGGGTTGTAGATTGTGCATAGCAGTACTTCTCCGATCATTCGACCAGTTCAGTGGTATCAACGATACCTACAATGGCCGCATCTATGACAGAATGGTCTTTATTATTGGCTAATCGGGCAGAACTTCCCTTTGAGACAATGACCATTTCGCCATTACCTGCACCCACGGTATCCACAGCCACTTCCGTTGTACCTTCCGATTGCATTTGAGCATTTAAGCGCCTGACAATGAGTAATTTCATGCCATTTAACGAAATATCTTTTGTGGTTGATACCACGGTTCCAATTACTTCAGCTAAATACATATATTTCAACCTTTAATGATGGGAATATTTTTTTGTCTGATGATATCCATTGCCAGAGGGGTCACCAGCGTGTCATAACCCAAATACAAGGGCGTTTGTGCATTATGACAACGGACTTGAGAGGATGCTATGAGCCTATTTTTCGTTTGACGAGCAAAGTTCAACCGGTGATTGCCATGAGTGGTCGAATCTTTTTCCTGAGTTTTAACGGGTAGATTTTTTGTTTCAGCGTAACAAGCTTTAATTTTTGTTGTTATGTCAGTAATACTGGCTAACTCGATATTGTAGGCAATCAGCTTGGAAATCTGCGCATCAATATCATGTTGATAAGTTGGATTTAAGTGATGGTGCTGAGCTAAATAATCAAAGGTTACTACAATGCGCTTGTTATCCAGCAATGCTTGTTGAATCCATTTTGCCGGCAAATTATCCGCAATATGATTTACGCTTTTAGCTAAACTATTCAGTGATAACTCTGGTAACAAAAGTGTGTCATATGGCAAATCTTGCGTGAAGTTTTCATTTGTGTCGTGGAAAAAATGAATATTTTTCGTAGGTGCTGATATTAAAATTTTCTGTTTGGATAAATGTTGCTGTGCTGAATTGGAAAAAAATATATTGATGGTTTGATTCTTAGGTAATGACAGCAATTGTTGCAAGACTGAAGCATAGCAAAGTCCGGCTTGGCCGCTAAATACAACGACTATTGATTGTGGCAATGCTAATTGCTGGTCAACTATGTTGAGCACGGCATCAGAGACCAAATCGACAATAACCTTATTGATCAGCTCAGATAAGTTGGAATTATGCATTCAAACTCCCTTTATCTTTGCGGTAGGTGCACGTGAAGCGCAATACCCATAGGAGTGACATACAAAGGCTCAGGAGGACAAATAATATTAAGACGGGTCTGCTCGTGAAATACTTGGGCAAAATTCTTGATGCAACTGGCTCCACCAACCAAATAGATGTTTTTGGTTCGATAAGGTTGGAGCCAATTTTTGACCAACGCAGCCATTTTTTCAATTACCGGTTTGATGATCGAAAAAACTTCATCAGCGCGTGCAGCATTTTTTTTGATCTGTTCAGCGTTTTCCACACTGATACCTAACGCACCAGCTAAAACCAATGTCATATGCGTTCCCCCTGTGGGTTCATCTACCGATAAAATAATTTTGTTATGGCGAAATAAGGCCATGCCTGTGGTGCCACCCCCAACATCGACCACTGCACCATTTTTTATCTGTAAAACTGTGGCAGCCGCAACGGGTTCATCGACCACGTTTGTCACAATTAAACCAGCTGACTCAACCACATTGGCAATCACTTTGGCATTTCCGCTGGAAATCCCTGGTGGAATGGCCGTTGCAGCATAAATCAAGGATTGTTGGAGATTTTCTTCCAGTTTTTGTTTCAGTTCGGAAACGATCTGGCTGGCTTTAGCATAATCAACCACAATGCCATCTTTAATCATGGTAGAGGGATAAGCAATACCGGCAACAGGCTGATTTTTTTCATCAATAACCGAAAGGACAATATTGGCTGTGCCTAGATCTACACCAACTTTTAACCTGCCGAAAGGTTGCTTACAAGTTTGTTGATTGATTAACTGTGCAAACTGATGTAATACGTTTTCAGGAGTTGGCATAAGTTTTCCTTACAGAGGATTTATGATTTGTTGGTTGCGCTACACAGGTCCATCAAAACTGTTATCGATTATTTCTACTCCTCTAAAATCATTAATCCTGTTTACATTTATTGTCTGTTTTCTCTTAGTGGCAGAAATAAGGTTGATTTCCTGCCATACCCCATTTCTGAAAGATAGCATTGTTTCTTTTCAGCGGTTATTACCCACAATTTCATTTCCCCCTCTGCTAGCCAATAATTTGCTGGATTAAAGCACGGATATCGCTATGATTAACCGGTTTCGGGTTGGTTTTGGTGCAACTATCATTTAATACAGCGGTGATGATTTGTGGCAGATTCTGTTGTAATAATTCAATATTTGCGCCTAACTCTTTGAGCGATGCTGGAATACCCATCATTTTGTTCATGCACTGAATTTCGTGAATAAGCAGTTGTACCAACACAGTATGATCATGATGCTGTAGCCCAATTATTCTGCTGCAATGAGCATAACGATCTGTAATCAATGCATCATCCAAACTATTAAATTGAATAATGATAGGCAACAGCATGGCATTGATTTTGCCATGGGCTATATGTAGTAAAGCCCCAAGGGCATGCGCCATGCCATGTACCAATCCCAAACCGGCTGAATTAAAAGCCATTCCAGCCATACAAGACGCGTTGTGAACTTTTTCTCTGGCTAGCTGGTTACTCAGATCATCCAATACCTGAGGTAAATATTCGTACACCATGCGCAAGGATTTCTCAGCCAATGCATCGCTAAAATCATTGGCATTAATGGAAACCAACGCCTCAATGGCATGAGTCATGACATCCATACCGGTATCCATAGACACATTTTTGGGTACGCTCATTACCAAGGAGGAATCCAGAATGGCAATATCTGCCAGCAGATCATCCGATACAAGTGGATATTTAATGTTATTGGTTGGATCAGAAATAATGGCATAAGAAGTGACTTCAGAACCGGAACCACTCGTGGTGGGGATGGCGACTAAAGCAATTTCTTCTGCGGTGCCCATTGATATCAAAGTAGCTAAAATGCCTTTGGCGGCATCCAGAGCAGAACCGCCACCAAAAGCAATGATCATCTCTGGTTTAAAATCACAAAAGAACTGTGCGCCTTGTTGCAAAATTTCAATACTGGGATCAGGTTTGACGTCTTTGAAAATCGCTACTTTACATTGAGATAATTGTTCAGTAATTCGATTAATCAAGCCAGATGAAACCATAAAATTGTCAGTGACAATACCGATACGCAGACCGGCATACTGCTTTAATATCTGCAAAGCATTCGTTCCACTATAAATATGGGATTTAATGCTAAACTGTTTGACCATATGACTACCTATTAATCGAATTTAAGAACGCATTTTTCATCAACGTTAATCTAACATTCATTATTTTCGAAGTAATAGCTTATCTTTGTTCACTAATAGTACATTCTTGTCATTGATCGATTTTCATATCAAAAAAATCATAAATCATCTGTTTTTTGAATTTAATGCAATATTCAGCAATATGCCTGTAATCGTTTGCTCTAAATGAATAATTCCAGATTGATCAGGCTTCGAATTATCGAAATGGAAATTAAGAGTTGTAGATGTTGCTGCTGCACCATTCGTTAACTTCGCTGTAACCAAATCATGCTGGTTAGTTTTCCAACATTGGCTCAAGTTTTGACTACTCAATATCCGGTATGGCTAAGTATTTGATGATGTCATCAATACAGATAGTATTTTTTTGCTTTCTACCCCATCAATTTCACAATTAACAGGGTGTATATGTCAAAAAAATACAGTTTACTCATAGCATTATTGTGTTAAGTTTAGATAATTTCATGCTGAAACCTTAAATAAACCGGAGTTTATGCAAAATGGAAATATCTAATTTATTAATCGCATTTGGGTTTGGTGTTTTTGGTGCTGCTTTGGGGGCTTTAGCTGCTTTTGAATTTGTTGGACTATTGGTTATTGTTCTCGTCACTATTCAGGTGTGTACCGGCCACCCATCTGATTTTGTTAACCTTCCATTTGGCTATTTCGGCCCGCATGCAGGTGGCTTTGCTTCAGGGGTGGCTGCAACGGCCTATGCTGCAAGAAAAGGTAAACTTGGTTCCGGACGAGATATTACTGCCGGTCTATGTGGTCTTGATGCACCGGATGTTTTACTGGTGGGTGGTATATTTGGGATCATTGGTTATTTATGTATCTGGGTATTCAATAAAATTCCCACGTTTTCTTCGGGACTGGGTTGGACTGATACTGTTGCTTTTACCGTCGTTGTTTCGGGCTTTATCACCCGTTTGGTATTTGGGAAAACTGGCTTATTGGGTAAACCAGCAGCCGGAATTAGTCATTTAAATCCGCCTGCTGAAAAATGCTGGATGCCCTATCATAGCCGTCTGCCTCAGCTATTAACGTTGGGAGTCGGGGTTGGTCTGGCGGCAGGTTATCTCGGACTTTCATTAGGTAGTAATGGTGGATTGCTGGCATTCGGGGTTTCTGCTTTTTCATTAATCTTTTTGCATTTCAATACCAACATACCTATTTCGCATCATATTGGTCTGCCAGCAGCTACGGTAGCCGCTTTGTCCGGCAGTATATTATGGGCGGGGTTAATTGGTATCTGCTGTGCATTGCTGGGAGAATTACTTTCCCGCTTATTTTTGGTGCATGGTGATACTCATATTGATCCCCCTGCTTTTACCATTTTTATTGCCACCACGATTATTCACTTTTTAGCCACCATCGGACTGTTTAATACGATTACCTTGATTTAACTGCTTGAGTGCGTAAATTTCATACTATAGAATTAATTGTTTATACAAAACAACTAAAGTTAAAAGGGTAATTATGAGTTTAGGTAATAATGTTTTGGTGCTAAATTGTGGTAGTTCATCACTAAAATTTGCCATTATTAATCCTCAAAGTGGGAAAGAATATCTGTCTGGGCTTGCAGAGTGTTTTAATCTGCCTGAGGCCAGAATTAAATGGAATTTAGACGGTCAGAAACAGCAACAAGATCTGGGCGCAGGAGCGGCGCATAGTGAGGCTTTAAAATTCATTATTGACAGTATTTTGCCGCAGCAACCGGAATTACAATCCAGCATTACTGCGATCGGACATCGTGTAACACATGGTGGTGAGAAAATTACTCAATCTGTGGTGCTTGATGAAACGATACTAAAAGATATTGAAGCAGCTGCCATTTTTGCACCACTGCACAATCCTGCGAATTTAATTGGTATTCGGGAAGCAATGCAGGCATTTCCACACTTAAAACACAAAAATGTCGGTGTATTTGATACTGCTTTCCATACTACTATGCCGAAAGAAGCGTATTTATACGCTCTGCCTAAAGCATTGTATGAGGAACATGGTATTCGTCGTTATGGTTTCCACGGTACCAGCCACCACTACGTCAGTCTTCAAGCCGCTGAAATGTTAGGAAAACCATTAGAAGAGACCAACATTATTACTTGCCATTTGGGCAACGGGGCCTCAATTACGGCCATCAAAAATGGTAAGGTGGTTGATACCTCAATGGGGTTAACTCCGCTGGAAGGTCTGGTGATGGGTACCCGTTGCGGGGATATTGACCCTGCGATCATTGTGTTCTTGTCCAAAAATCTGAATATGCCTGTAGACGAAATAAATGATTTATTGAATAAGAAATCTGGTCTAATGGGCTTAACTGGTGTGAGCAGCGATTGTCGTTATGTAACTGAACATTATGGTAAAGACGAAGGTGCTACCAATGCACTCGATGTCTTTGTGCATCGGTTAGTAAAATATATCGGTGCTTATAGTACGTTATTGGATGGACGTCTTGATGCCATTATCTTCACCGGTGGCATCGGTGAAAATTCAGCTGAAGTACGCGAAATGGCTATCAATAAGTTAGGCATTCTTGGCGTTAGCATCGATCAGGAACGCAATTTAGCCGCTCGCTTCGGACAACGTGGTGCCATTAACCAAGAAGGTAGCCGCCCTGTATTGGTTATCCCGACGAACGAAGAATTGATGATTGCTCAAGATGCGGCACGTCTAACCAATTAAATATGATTTAGCTTTATCAGAACTATCTGCCTGGTATAACCACAGGCAGATAGTTCTTTTTTATTCACCAAATCATACCGAATCTGTCTGCAGTAATTTAGCAAATATATCAATAATCAATAATTTACTGAATTTTAGCTTAGCTATTTCTCCAAGATTTAATTAAGCTAGTCGGTTTAAACCAACCGACACAACTTATGCAGTCTGTTACAATAACCCTTTAGTCAAACAAAATAATTTTCTAAGCCAATGAGCAAACCGACTATGACACCGATGATGGCGCAATACATGTCCATAAAAGCCGACCATCAGGATAAATTGTTGTTTTATCGCATGGGGGATTTTTATGAACTGTTTCTTGAAGACGCGGTAGAAGCAGCACGCTTGCTGGATATTACGCTCACTACTCGCGGGCAAATGAATGGTGAACCCATTAAAATGGCGGGTGTCCCTTATCATGCTGTGGAGCAGTATCTGGCTAAACTGGTCAAGCTCGGAAAAAGCGTGGCCATCTGTGAACAAGTGGGTGAAGTTGGCGCGACCAAAGGACCGGTAGAACGCCAGGTGGTACGCATTGTCACACCAGGTACACTGACAGACAGTGCGTTGCTGGAAGATAAAGAAACCAATCGCATCGCTGCTTTGTATTGGGTAAAAAAACAACTCGGTTTGGCTTGGTTGTCACTACAAAGTGGTGAATTTCGCTGCAAAATTATTGATCCAGAAGCCGTGGTACACGAATTGGCACGCTTACAGGCTGCGGAAATTCTGCTTTCAGATCAGACTCAGGATAAATTGAATCTGGCTGGCTATCAGCAATTATTAACGCGGTTACATGCCTGGCAGTTTGCAGCGGATACCGGTGCAAGACTGATACAGCGATATTTCGGTAGTCAGGATTTGCGCGCATTTGGCTTGGAAGCAGGCAAACATGATGTTGCCATTGGTGCAGCAGGCGCATTGTTAAATTATGTGCAGCAAACACAAATGCAGCTTCCTAAGCATTTAGACAGTCTGACGCTGGAACAGGAAACCAGCTATATCGGCATGGATGCTAGCACACGGCGCAATCTGGAATTAACCCAAACGTTGAGCGGACAAAAATCCCCGACATTGTTTTCAGTTTTAGATCATTGCGCTACTCACATGGGCAGTCGCTTATTGGCCATGTGGTTGCACCAACCTCTGCGCCAGCATAAACAAATTGTTGCGCGCCAAAAAGCCATTGAAACTTTGGCGGTACATCGTGTTGCCATAGCCGGCATGTTAAAACAAGTAGCGGATATTGAACGTATTGCCGCACGCATTGCTATTGGCAGTGCCCGTCCACGCGATCTATCTTCTTTACGCGATAGCTTGCATACTTTGGCCAATTTTCAGCTACCGGAAGTACCCGATAGCAGTCTGGTTGAGACCTTATTTGAACAATTTCCACCGGCCAAAGCGGTTGCTGAACAATTAACCGCAGCCATCATGCCGGAACCAGCAATCTGGTTGCGTGACGGAGGAGTGATCAATCACCACTATCATCAGGAGCTAGACGAATTACGGCGCTTACAAGATCACGGTGATGAGTTCCTGCAACAACTGGAAGCCCGTGAGCGCGAACGCACCGGTTTATCTACGTTGAAAGTAGAATACAACCGCGTACATGGTTTTTATATTGAGCTAAGTAAAGCGCAGTCAGAGCAGGCACCGGCAGATTATCAGCGTCGTCAAACGCTGAAAAATGCCGAGCGTTATATCACTGCAGAATTGAAAGAATTTGAAGAAAAAGTGCTTGGAGCGCAGCAAAATGCGCTTGCCTTGGAAAAACGCCTATATGACGCTTTACTGCAACAATTACAACAAGAGCTGCCATTATTACAGCGTTGCGCCAAAGCTGCGGCAACGTTGGATGTGCTCACCACCTTTGCTTCTTATGCTGAGCTCAGCGATTATTGCTTCCCTCAGTTTGTGAACTATCCTTGTTTACAGATTAAAAACGGTCGGCATCCGGTGGTGGCGGAACAAGTTCAACACTTTACCGCTAATGACACGCAGCTGGATGATAAACATCGCCTGATGTTGCTCACCGGTCCGAATATGGGCGGTAAATCCACTTACATGCGACAGGTTGCATTGATTGTGCTATTGGCGCATCTGGGTGCACCGGTACCGGCGGAAAGCTGTACGTTAGGAACGATTGATCAGATATTCACTCGCATCGGTGCTTCAGATGATTTGGCTTCCAACCGTTCAACTTTTATGGTGGAGATGTCAGAAACCGCCTATATTTTGCATCATGCCACTAATCAATCACTGGTTTTAATGGATGAGGTGGGTCGTGGCACCTCCACTTTTGATGGATTGGCGCTAGCCCAGGCTATTGCTGAACATTTGCTGCAGAAAAATCAAAGCTATACTTTGTTTGCCACCCATTATTTTGAACTGACTCAATTACCGGAACAATTTAGTCACGCTTTTAATATGCACCTTGCCGCTTTGGAAGATGGGCAAGAAATTACTTTCCTGCATCACATTGAACCTGGACCAGCGAGCAAAAGTTATGGTATTGCCGTGGCCAAACTCGCCGGTCTGCCCAGCCGTGCATTAAATTCAGCGTATCGGCATTTACAATCATTGGAACAGCACGCAGCGGCGAATCAACCTCAAATGGATATGTTTCAAGTGAAATCCGATCTAGACGCAACACGCAATGATGCTGAACACGATGAAGCCATGGTGGCTGCTGCTGTGATACCGGCTGATCTAAGCGATAAACTCTCATCGCTGAATCCGGATGAGCTGACTCCAAAAGCAGCCTTGGCATCCATATACGAATTGGTGCAATGGTGGCAACAATATCAGCAAGATCATTGATTACTTTTGCCCAAAACCACTTTCATTGATTTAAGGCTTGACATTGTCGGCATTATGCGTATAATTATCACCTTACCAGACGCGGGGTGGAGCAGCATGGTAGCTCGTCGGGCTCATAACCCGAAGGTCGTAGGTTCGAATCCTGCCCCCGCAACCAAATTCCTAAACGCCTTGTTTAAAACAAGGCGTTTTGTTTTATCGACTTATCTCATGCAATTTACTTTGTTCAGTTATCCTTCTACGGAATGCTTTTAGCAAAAAATATAATGCAACGAATAGGGAAAAAACTATGTTGCGTTACGGTTTAGACAAGTTTTTTCGCTTTGTGGCTTGTAAAACCTAGGCAAATAAACACTGACTGGATAACTAGACATTATCTGATTGGATAAATAAGCAATATGCTTGCTGTTCACTATCCAAACCCGTTACCAATACTAAAAAGCAAAAACAGCAATTTTTAGTTTCATATGTTTAAATTATATGTAAAAAATTTTATAAAAATAGGTATATAAAATTATACATTTATCGCAATTGGACATCTGTTTAGTAATAAAACTAAAGAACACAATCCCCTATCTTCAGTTTCATAGTTATTAAGTTATTCCATTTTAAACCATACTCCATAGAGCATTAAGCAACTTCCTAACATAAAAAATATTCGATAATATAATTTTATTTTTTCTTTATTTGATAGCACAAATTTCACAGGATTTTTATTTAGGTTTTCAATGTTATATTTTTGGTGGAATTTAATCAGATAATCTGAAATATTATCAGCAACTAGTATGATGCATAAGTTAATAAAAAACACTATTAAAAAAGACATAAATAATTTTGGGAAAAATTTAATATGAAGGAATTCTTTTAATACAGTAAGGTTAAAATATTTAATTAAGATTCCTATTAATAGAGCATTAAATATATTTAATATTACATAAATTATAGGAGATAAAACTAAACAACCTCCTAAAAATAGACATAGTTTTCTTTTAGGATAAATGAGGGGAGCCTTAAAAGAAAAAAAGTAATATAAAACTACTGATAATATAAAAAATAAAATTTTCATTTTCTTGTTATTTAAATTATCCTATTCTAGCTGTAGAACATCCTGTTAATATAGTTCCTTCTATTGCAGAAGGGGGAAAAAACTTCGTATATATGGTCTACTAAACTTACTGCACCGTCTATAACTGTTTTTACACTGATAGCCACTTCTACTTCTCCTTTTATGCCCACTAAAGCTGCTATTTCTCCTCCTATATTAAATCCAATTTCATAGTCATCATAGTTTAAATATGCTCCTCCTTTTCCACCTATTGCAGCAGCCCCTCCATGTAATCCTACCTTAGCTTTAGCTATTCTAAAAAAATTAGATTGGCCTGCATAATCAGTTTTTGCCGACCGGCATCTGCAGATGCTTCAACTTGAAAACCCATTCTTTTTCAGAACCACCAGTTAGTATTTTTGCTTCCGCTTTTGCTTCTGCTATGTGAACTGGATTCTATTTTAACCTGATGGTTAAACAATGAATTGGGTAGCTGGAAAGATTCATTTTTATTCAAGCGATGACGATTATGCAGTAGTTGCTACTCAGATCATTGCCTGAATATGGATACCACAATAGGCATTATTGCGTCTCTTTAATCATGATCACAAGCATAGATCCCGATTTGAATGTTGCAGCCTATGTGTTATGTAACAGAGGCAACACTGATGTTGAAGCAACTGTATTAATTTTTGAATATTTAGTTAAACTCGATGATGCAACGGATGATATCCCTGCTTAATTAATTGCCCGAAACGCCATGATGGTTAATTAATATAGGGAATCATGGATTCTTAACGGTTTTTTAGTCAAATTAATGATTAATGGCAAAGCAGTTTTGCTGCACTGATGCCCATCTGACTAATTAAACGGCCTCGATTGCTTATGTTTCATGCATTAGATCATCTTTTGGATCAAGTTAGATAGTCTTTATTATCTGGGTAAACCCATAATTTCTGGTCATGCACTTCTGCGAGAAAGACATCATCCAGTTTTTGCCCTAAACGAGCCAATTCACTTTCCAGCCAAGCTTCATCGTAACCCAATATTTTTAAGTTATCAGTATTCACCACACTATTTTCAATAACCACAATGGCCATGGCCGGTTCGCCTTTTTTTACTACGGTCATCTGCCCATTGTACTCAAACCAGACATCACTCAGAATTTCTAAACTGGTGTAACCTCGCTGATGGAGCAACATGATAAAATCCCGGATGGATAATCTTGCTTTGCGAAAATTTTGCGTCAGCAAGATACCATTTTGCATTAATCTTATCGACGTTCCATCGACAAAGTCTTTGGCAAAGGTGCGCTGAAAAGTTAAATAACGAACTAACAATAATAATCCCGCCCAAAATGTGGCCGCAATCACCAACAGTAGAAAACTGATGGACGGATTGTATAAAGGTCCACCAATAATCGCGCCAAGAACGACATTACCCACCTGATCTATAGCCGAAATAGGTGCCAGTGATCCTTTACCTGATAGGTTGATGTACACCAGCAGGATGCAGAAAGCAACCAGCATTTTGAGGATGATGTTGATGTAGATAGGATTCAAGGTGGCTTCCTTTGTCTGTGCGGTGGCTTTAGTCCAACATTATTTGCATTTTTGGTTTTTGCAATCATGGTTTTATCGATACCATGATGTGTTTACTGTAGCTGTTATATTTGTGGCAGACTATAGTTGACACCTGTTTTTTATGGCTTATTTACATTAATTTCCTTAGATGTTCTTTTTTTGAATACAGAATTTTTCAGTGTCAGTTTAAACACAAGTATTTTTATGTCTTTTTTGTGCTGAGCTGTCTCTGTGATTTGAATATATTTCTATTTCTTCGTTATATTATATTTTCGTCAAATTGTAAGCCACCATCACAGATGGAATCCCAGTTTGCTTTGGATTGAGTGTAAATATGTATTTTTTGCTGAGGGTAAATTGCTGTATTTAGTGTTCCGGCACGCAAACGATAAATATTTGGCATACTGTCTCGTGAAGTATAGAGGTTAGATCCACATTCAGAACAGAAAAAACGGTTTACGCCATTAACTGAAAATTTTTTTAGCTTATTCCGACCTGATAGGATTGTGAAAGCATCGCTGTTTATTTGCACCGCTGAATTAAATGCGGAACCACTCCATTTGCGGCAGCGTTGACAGTGGCAAAAGACCATTTTTTCAATTTGGTCGCTCATAGCAATCTGGTATTGAATTGCAGTACATAAACAGCTTCCTGTCAGCATATATTTCTCCAGTACTTTTCCTGTGAGTTGCTATCTTCTGGTGCATTGGCACTGGCATAATATTATCAGATTAACACTAAACTTTTCTTTATTGACTTGATTTTTTTGAATGAGAGGGTTTATCCGAATCTGTAGTCGGTGATTTCTGTGCTCAAGATTATTCTCACTACTAAGCTGCCTGGTGGTTGTACTGATGTGTGTTTATCACCGTAACATTGTGGATTAAATCGAGAATGATTTACGGCAAGATTATTTGATTGTACTAAACATTTTATACGGTTGAGTGAATAAATCGGAATATGAATTGGATGATACTATTCGTTTTGCTTTTATTTTTTTCAGGTATTTGAAAATATTACACAAATTTTTGCTATTTAACTCTACATCCCCACAGAAAAACACCTTTTTTGATTGTCTCTTTCTTGGGTTTAATTAATTCAACTGAGCTTATGTGCAGTAAGCTCAGTTGTGTAGTATGAAAATAAAGTAATCAGCTTTATGGACGATGGATGCACTGGACTAAAACATTATACAGGTTTGAAATCCTGTCCGATAAATATTCGTGTGGGATTTCCGCGCGCTATTTGATGATGGTGCTGATGACGCTCTGCTTTGTGTTTGGCGTATAACTGTTGTTTCTGTTGCGCCAGTTTGTGTTGTAGCAGTAGAACAGCCAGTTTTTTATTGGTATGTTGGCTACGTGCAGTCTGGATTTTTACGCTGATACCGCTGGCTAGGTGGGTGGCTCGGACAGCCGATTCTGTTTTGTTAATATGCTGACCTCCCGCACCGGAGGCACGCATGGTGTCGAAAATAATTTCATCAGATTGATGTTGGGTAATTGTCTCGTAACATGCGGCGCCGATAAACCAGTTTTTACGTTTGTGTTTTGGGCGGTAGGGGCTGGGACAAATCCATTGAATGGTTCCCACCCACTGTTTAGCTAAGGATCTTTCTAGTTCACCATTAAGAGCAAGCAGTACTGAGTGGAGTCCATGTTTTGACTGTTCTTGCTCCAATATGTCTATTTCAACCTGAATCTCTATGGCTTCGTGTTGCAGGCGTTCCAGTGCTTTTGCTACGGCCAGACAGCATTCAGCCGGACCGTAAGCCGCTGATAATTGTAAAAGCAGCATTATTTTTTCTCCGTTTTTACTTTATAGGTGATAACTGGTTTGAAACGGGCTATTGGCCGGATTAATTCAGCCTGTACCATGGCAGTAATGACGCTATCGATGGATTTATAGGCCTGCGGTGCTTCTTCATAGATAAGTTCACGGTCGGCACAAATTACACGGCTGCCATGGACAGTACGGCTTAGCTGTTCGACGGTATAGCGTCGGGATAGTCTGCCTTTGCAGGCTGAGCGCTGCCATTTGCGTCCTGCACCATGTGCGAGGGAGTAAAGGGCGATTGGGGTATCCAATGGTTGCACCAGATAGCTGTAATCGCCGCGCGAACCCGGTATCACGACTAGTCCTTGGGTAGCAGGTGCTGCACCTTTACGGTGCAGCCAGCCGCTTTCGCCATGGATGCAGGCCGCTTCGATAAAGTTATGGCAGATGTCTGCTAGTTTTTGCCCTTGTGCACGCAGATTAGTCAGTATGCGGCGGGCAATCAGCTCCCGATTTTGCCGTGCATAGGCCAGTGCCTGATTGTGCTGTGTCAGATAGGATTTACCGGCTTCACTATCTGCGATTAAGCCCTGATGACCATACTGACGGATGTGTTTGTCCAGAATCGCGCCACCGAGTCCGCGGGAACCACTGTGTACCATTAGTTGCAGGTGCTGCTTATTTAAACCGATTTGTTCGGCGATTTCCGCTACATAAATGGTATCCAACATTTGTAATTCGGCAAAATGATTGCCTCCACCTATGGTGCCGGATGCATAGTTATGCTGTTGTAGCGGCTGTATATCTGGCCAGAGGCGGATACATTCCGATGCATTCAGTGGCTGATCGAGATTGCCCAGTTGTTTGATTAGTTTGGCCTGATTTATGGCATGGGTTTTAAGTGATGTTTGCCATATTGACATGCCGCAGCCAATGTCGCCGCCAATCAGTGCTGGATAAATAAGTTGTGTAGTAAAAAAAGCTGCGCCAACGGGATAGCCGCGGCCGGGATGAATATCCGGCATGGCTGCTGCATAGCTGATGTCGGGTAATGTTGCTGTTGTATGCAGCTGCTGGATAGCTTCGCCTTCTAACCACAGTTCGGGGGTGGTAATTAGGATGATGCCAGCAGACGGCTGCTGAATAGAATTGCCCATTCTGATCCATTCCAATTTATTTTATTTAAATAATAAACAGGCGTTGTCATCCTTGTTCATTGTGTATGAATAGGTATAACGTGCTGTAAAGAAATTGGCAGGCCGAAGCCAAGGATCAGGAGGTGATTAGCCCTGGGTTGACCTGCAAAGGATAGGTAGTACAAACATAATGATTCCTTTCCGTTGCAATATAAATAATTTGATGTGTGCGGTACTTTAAATCAGCTTCTACTGGCCGTCAAATATTCAGTTGTTTTTTTCGGGTCGGCTGGTGCGTTGTGGCTGTTTCACCACTTTTAGGCTGTTTCGGCACGCTTGTTGGCCTTAGTTTAAGTTTAAAAAATAATAAACAAATTGTTCATCAATCTGATAGCCAGCCTGTTCATAAAGGGCTCTTGCCTTGTGGTTGTCGTTGGCGGTACACAATGAAATACCACTGTAGCCATTATCACGTGCAAATTGTGTGACGTATTGCATCAGTTGTGTGGCAATCCCTTTTTGTCGGTGGTTTTCAGGGACATATAGGTCATTGAGTATGATTGTGGGCGATACGGATAATGAAGAAAAGGAGAAATATAGCTGTACAAACCCGCAAGCTTGTTGTTGATCATAGGCAATGAAGATAACGGAATCCTGCTTTTCCAGTCTTTCTTGAATAAAATTTCTGCTTGCTGTCTGTTTGTCCGTCAGGCCATAGAACTGCCGATAGCTGGCAAAAAGCATGATGGCATCATCAAGCTGTTCTGATGTTGCTCGGATGATTGTAATTTGATTTAACATTATTAAATTTTTCTACAAATGTGATTTAGGGGACACATATTTTACAATAATTACCCGTGCGTTAGTTTCAATTGGTAATCATGTTTCCTGCATAAGCCGCAGTGCCTGCTCTGGACTAAAGCCACCTGAGCCGGCACCAATCAGAGGAAAGGCGACTGAAGTATCATTGCGGGTATTGACTAGGTGCATGGCAGAAATAACTGAAGTACGAATTGAATAGGCACTGGTACGCCAGAACATGTTGATACCGGCTACGTGGATAATGGCTTGATAAGGCAATTTACCGGCACTGGTTACCACTGCGGAACCTAATTTAAGTGCACCTATTCGGCCAAGTTCGCGAAAAGGAGCATAGCCAGCTTTTTTCTTGATGGCATCGGATACTCCACTGCGGCAACAGTAACCACCAATGAATAATATGGCGATTCCATGTGTTGACGATGGCTTCGAGCGGATGTTCAAGTAAATTTACCAGAATAATTTCAAGCTGCATGATGAATTTGCACTTTAAATTCTGTAAATTTTGCAGCAGCATTTTATGCTGGCTGTATCGTTTTACGGTCAATCATGTTTTTTTATCAGCAATGGGCATATTTTACCTGTCAGTTTGACAGGCTTGTGTTTAGAATAGCTCTCTTATGTCAATCACATAATAATGCTGCTTGCTAAGCAAAACATCGGCTATTGTAAAAGAATAACGGCAAACCAGAATAAAAAATCATGACAATTCAACAATAGGCAATATGGCACCATTCTGATTTGTTCACTTAAATTTAGCTGATTACAGAAATAATATTGATTTAAATAATAAAATAATTGATAAAAATCACTACAAAACAGTTAAACGGCATAGTCCTAATGATGGTATTGCACAATGATAAAAAATACGTAAAGAAGAAAAGTTGGTGGTAATGAGTATTTTGACGGATGTCAATAATAATAATATTAAATCGGAAAAGGGAAATTTAATGATAAAGAGAAAAAATATTTTACAACTGATTCTATCAAGCTTTAATCATTCCAATACTTGAAAATTTCCCCATTGATTTAGATTTATCTACCAATAAAAAATTTAAATCGGCGGAAAATATGTTGACAACGCAAATAAAATTAATCAAGATGCACCTGATTTTTTTGAAGAATTTTCAAACTATTAGTTGAAGCTGAAGATATTAATGGGAATTCAATTAACAGTGAATACAGATTGGGTTACTTTACCGTTTTTCCATTAGGAGCTAATAGTCATGATGATATTCATGGGAAAACTGCATTTGAAATTACAGTTGATTTTGCAGGAGTAAGAAGAAAAATTTTCAAAAAAATTTAATTTTATTTCCTTTAAGACATTTTGTACCATGAACCACGAAGGATTGCATGGATTTAATGTGAAGCATACGCATAGAAATAGCTCTCCTTTAGACGAAAATGTTTTTCCAAATACTGATTAGGATAAATCACATTGAGCCAATAAGGTTATGCGGTACAGAGATATAGCGTACAGTATGTGGCATTGGCAATGGCATATAATTAACCCTAATATACCGGACACGGAAAAATGAAAAAATTGATTGTAGTAGGTTTATTAGTTTTACTAAACAGTTGCAGTAGTCAAATAATAAAAAATAATTTAAACGAAAATACAAAGGAATATTTCGACATAAATAAATATAAAGATTGGGAAATAGATACAAAATATTCACCGACAGGAAAAGATAAATATTTAAAAAAAGGAGAGGAACGAATAAGTATTGAATATTTTAATGATGCAGTACAAATAGAATTAAATAATATTAATTCACCTTATTATAAATTTAATAAATTCTCACTTAAAACCAATCGTTTATTATTAACTGGAACAGAATTTTATAAAATCAACATAGGAATTTGGGAAAGTTATAATGAAACGGGGCAATTAATCAAGAAAATAGATTATGACAAGCCGTATCAATTTTCGATAGAAGATTTAATAAAAAAAATGAAGAACGAATATGATATAGACTTATTGGATGTTGAACGTGTTAGTTATGTTTCAAGATATGAAGAAAAAAAAGATGTAAATCTTCCTTTATATGAAATTTGCTATAAATATAACTCACTGAATAATAACAAAATTGAGTATTATCTCATTAACGGAACCACCGGAGAAACACTATTTACTATCAAACGTTATTTGGGAGATAAACAAGGGAGCCTACTGGATAATTATTTAGATAGTTTAAAAAGTGAAAAACAAAAATAGTTGCGGTTTTACGCACCTATGACGGCAAAACTACACAGAAGAACAGTGGATAATCAAGGAAGAGGAAGAACTATGGAATCAATACACTCAAAATCAGAATTTAACAACCGCTATAGATATTGAAAAAAAGAGAAACAAAAAAGGAAGAGGCTTTTTCTTACATACCAGAAAAGAAACAGATTAATGAATATTTCTAAGTATTATTAAATACACTATGATTAAGCGGTTAAATTCAGCTTAAACCAAATAATAAAAAACGAAAGTAAAAAACATGTATTAATGGAGCATATCATAACAGAGAATGCCGTAATACAATGGAATATGGGCACGACCCAATTCCAATGATTCGTAATAAGTCAGATATTTTTCTCCATTAACAATAAGCTCGCCGCCACAGAAAAAGATAAACAACCCATACAAAACATAAAACCATTGTGAAAGTGCAATTTAAACCAACTAAAGGTGGATATTTGTCTTGTATGCCTAGCCCTAAGTGTTGGAAACAAACAGCTAACAAAAATAAAATTAATCTAGCTTTATTATTACTAAACACATCCATCTGCACCTGTTTAGGTATAATAGTTACTCAATATCTTTAATGCTTGCTTTGTATGCAGTTCAATATTTTGGAAGCCGGCAAAGGAATTGCATAAGCTCAATTTACATTAACATCATTACTAAGATGCTTGCGGCATTTTGTATCCTATTGTTATACATCAACCTATCAGGTAAAGGATCACTGGCACCTATTTCGGCTATAGATCAGGTGGGTAATGTCGTTCTTGGCGCGATTATTGGTGGACCTTTATACAATCCGTCCATCAGTTTTCTACTGTTGGTGATTGCGGCCACATTTTGGGCGGGATTATTATTGTTAGTTCGTTATTTAACTTTTCAGCGCACCTTTGCCAAAGACTTTGTCGATGGAACGTCGATAAGATTAATGCAAAATGGTATCTTGCTGACGCAAAATTTTCGCAAAGCAAGATTATCCATCCGGGATTTTATATTGTAATAAATGTGAAATAAGGAAGACGAGTATGGCTCAGTTTTTTGCTATTCATCCTGACAATCCGCAGGAACGATTGATTGTGCAGGCTGCGGATATCATACGCCATGGTGGTGTGGTTGTTTATCCAACTGATTCCTGTTATGCGTTGGGCTGTCAGCTAGGTAATAAGGAGGCAATGGAACGGATTCTGCGTATCCGCGGTATTGATCAGAAACACCATCTGACGTTGATGTGTCATGATCTGAGCCAGCTTGGTATTTACGCCAAAGTGGATAACAGTCAGTTCCGGTTGCTGAAATCTTCTACTCCGGGTAGTTATACTTTTATTTTGCAAGCCACTAAAGAGGTACCGGCGCGCACGCTGCATCCGAAACGCAAAACCATTGGCTTACGCGTACCGGATAATCGCATTGCGTTAGCTCTGTTACAGAATCTAGGCGAACCGATGTTGTCGTGCACACTGATGCTGCCGCATGAAGATGAACCATTAACCGACCCATATGAAATCCGTGATCAACTTGAGCATGCAGTAGATCTGGTGATTGATGGCGGTTGGTGTGGTACAGACCCGACGACGGTGGTGGATATGACAGATGGAATTGAACTGATACGCGCAGGTAAGGGAGACATCAGTTTGCTTGGATTATAAATGGCAAACTGGTACTATATCTGGTTCTGATGAAAAATTTGTAATCTTTAAAGGAAAGCACATTGGAGAATTTTGAAATCGGCTTAGTTTTTCTGGCGATTATACCCATTTTATCGGCGATTACGCTAACGTTGGTCGCGTCTGGCTATGTTGCACGATATTACGGTGATGACACTGCTGAAACGATGGGACGATTAACCCTCAATCCGCTCAAGCATATCGACCTGATTGGAACAATTATTTTGCCACTGATTATGTTTTTAATATCCAATGGTCAGTATATTTTTGGCTGGGGCAAGCCGATGCCGATTAATTCTCGTAAATTTCGAGATGTACGAATGGGCATACGCATGGTGGCAATATCTGGACCGTTAACCAGTCTGTTAATGTGTCTAGCTTGGTCAATGATGTATGTTATCAGCTTTTGGATTCCAGAATATTTTCAGGAACCGTTAAGCATCATGTCCATGATGGGCATTAAATTTAATGCCGTTTTCTGTGTTTTAAATTTAATCCCTATTCCGCCACTAGATGGGGCACGTTTTATCGATACCTTTTTACCGGCACGTGCATCTATGCAATATCGTAAGCTGGAACCCTATGGTACTTGGATTATTTTGTTGCTGATGGCTACCGGTCTGCTCGCCTATTTCATTGAGCCGTTTCTTGAACTCATTTTGCGAATGTGCCAAGCTTTAATATCGATTTTTATGTAATGATGGCTGTTGCATCAGAGTTTTATACACAGCAAAAACCGCTTGCTCGACCTATTCGGCAGCGGTTTTTGCTATTTTTCCCCTTACCATTTATGCCGTTGCTACCCATTGCCCAAGAGTGACCCGATCCAATCCAGCCAAATCTGGCTGCGTTTGTATTTGTACAAAACCATTTTGGGCTAAGGTGTGGCGCACAGCTTGTCCCTGATCATATCCATGTTCAAGCATTATCCAGCCTTGGTGACGCAGAAATGTGGATGCACCGGTTATGAGGGATGTCAAGGCGCTCAAGCCATTGTCATGATCGGTAAGGGCGTGCTTTGGTTCAAAGCGCAGATCACCTTGCATTAAATGGGTGTCGTCCGCAGCAATATAAGGTGGATTAGAAACGATGATATCCACGCTGTGTGCTAATGGTTGTGGTTGAGCCTGATACCATGAACCCTGACCAAAAATTACCTTAGCCTGTAGGGCAATGGCGTTTTCTCTGGCCACAGTTAAGGCAGCCGCACTGATATCGGCAGCCCACACTTCGGCGTCGGGTCTTTCACAAGCTAGGGTGATCGCAATGGCACCACTACCGGTGCCTAAATCCCAGATACGACCTTGTGGTGGTAGACGTGTTAAGGCTGCTTCCACCAAGTGTTCTGTTTCTGGGCGAGGTATTAGAACTGCTTCTGACACGTTAAAACGCCGACCATAAAACTCTCTCCAGCCCAGCAAATAAGCCATTGGCTCACCAGCTAGTCTTCGGGCAGCTAGCTGATCCAAGAGATTTTGTTGCTGTATGGTAAGCTGACGCTGTCCATGGGCGATGATGTCGGCATGACTAAGAGACAAAATGTGTTGCAGTAGTAGTCGCGCCTCCAGCCTATTCAAACCACTGCGTTGTAGCCAAAGACTGATCGTGGTTGGTTTTTCTTGGGTCATGATAAACATCCGTTAGCGCAGTTAGAGTAAAAACAGGGTAGCCAGACCGAGGAAAATAAAGAATCCGCCCGAATCGGTTACCGCGGTTATCAGAACGCTGCTACCCAGTGCTGGATCACGCCCTGATTTTTGCATTAATACCGGAATTAATACGCCAACTGTGGCGGCAAGTAATAGATTTAAAGTCATGGCTGCCACCATCACTAAGCCTATGCCCAGATTGTGGTAAAGAAAATACGATAGCAAACCCATGACCGATCCCCAAATAAGACCATTGACTAGTGCAACGCCTTGCTCTTTGCGCAGTAATCGCCGAGCCTGACTGTTGCTGATTTGCCCAGAAGTCATGGCACGCACAATCATGGTGATGGTTTGATTGCCTGAGTTGCCACCTATACCCGCTACAATGGGCATCAACGTAGCTAGGGCAACAATTTTTTCGATGGAATGTTCGAACATGCCGATCACGCGGCTGGCCAGAAAGGCGGTACACAGATTGACAGCCAGCCAAATCCAGCGGTTTTTAACTGAATCGATGATCGGGGCAAACAAATCTTCTTCTTCGCGTAAACCGGCCATATTCAACATATCGGCTTCGGATTCTTCACGGATAACATCCACCATTTCATCTACGGTAATGCGCCCGATCAGTTTGCGATTATTATCGACGACTGGCGCGGTCACTAAGTCATAGCGCTCAAATGCAGCCGCTGCTTCTTCGACATCGTCTTCAGGCCGAAAGGTAACCACGTCATCGGCCATCACTTGTGAAACCTCTGATTCTGGATCCGCTACCAGCAAGCTACGGATCGGCAACACCCCTTTGAGCACATCCTGATCATCAACGACAAAAATTTTATCGGTGTGGTCGGGCAGGCGTTCAAACCGGCGTAAATACCGCAATACAACTTCACAACTTACATCGGCACGGATACTGACCAGTTCGAAGTCCATTAAGGCACCCACCTGATCATCTTCGAACGACATCGCCGCCGCTATTTGTGCCCGCTCTTCTTCATCCCGGCTGCTGAGTGCTTCATACACCACCTGTTTTGGTAAATCGGGCGCCAGCTCGGCCAATTCGTCTGCATCCAGATCATCAACCGCAGCCAGCAACTCCTGCTGTTCCATGTTATCGATCAGGGTTTCACGCACTGGATCGGATACTTCCAGTAAGACTTCACCATCTTCGGTGGGTGTCGCCAGTTTCCACACCAGCATACGTTCTTCTAATGGTAAAGATTCTAGCAATGTCGCCATATCTGCGGGATGCAGATCGTGCAAGGTGGTCAGAAGTTCGGCCATGGCCTCTTCCTGCTCTGTTGTCTGCAGGAAAGACTGACTAGGTGAATGAATATATTCAGCAGCTGGCAATAATGTTGCCACCAATTCACAGATATGATCGGTATCTAGGTGTTGTCGTTCCAGCTCGCTAGCGTTGCTATGGCTATCCATTGTAATTGTGTCCTGACCATTTTTTGCACTAAAGGCAAGGTTATTGCTGCGCCTGCGAAGCGTATACTCCGAGGTAAGATAGGTTTTTAAAGATAAATTAAAGCCTGCTAAAGCAGGCTACAGTTATATTGTACACGGATTTTACGGGTGAACTGTGACTTTATGCCATAGAAGAGTCGGCAAATATTAATTCGTGGATAAAAGTCAGCAACGAAAACGCGAGTGAAATCGATGATTTTTTGGTTGACCATGCATTTTTAAATGCCAAATTTAACAGGAAGATAGCCAGTGTTAAAAGAAAACTTCAATGAATTGCTGTGTTTTTTTGCGGTAGCCAGAGAAAAAAGTTTTACCAAGGCCGCGGGAAAACTTGGCGTAACGCAATCTGCCCTGAGCCATTCCATCAAGGTATTGGAACAGAAATTGCAAACACGGCTTTTAATCCGCACGACACGCAGTGTTGCCGTGACAGATGTGGGCGCCCAGATCATTGCCAGACTGGAACCGCGCCTGAATGAATTGGAGCAGACCTTGCAATATCTGCTTGATCGTAACGGTGTGGTCAGCGGGCATATTCGCTTATCGGTTGGGGAACATGCGGCGTGTTATGTTTTGTGGCCTAAGCTGGAGTGTTTTCTCAAAACATACCCACAAATTAATCTGGAGTTGGTTATCGACAATCATTTTGTCGACATTGTGCGTCATGGCTTTGATGCTGGTGTCAGATTGGGAGAAAGTATTGAAAAGGATATGGTGGCGGTGCAAATCAGCGATGAAATGCGTATGGTTGTTGTGGCGACGCCGGCTTATTTTGCCAGTCATGGTCTGCCCACTCATCCAACAGAATTACAGCATCATCAATGCATTAATTTGCGATTACCCAGTGCCGGTGGCATATATCAATGGGAATTTGAACAGGCAGGAAAATTATTTCGTGTTAAGTTAGGTGGACAACTGATTCTAAACCATATAGGACTGCGTAAGAATGCGGTATTGGCGGGATTGGGCATTAGCTGCTTTCCTGAAGACATGGTGGCACCAGAGCTGGCATCCGGCAAGCTGGTGAGCGTGCTTGAGCAATGGAGTCCATCTTTTCCGGGTTATTATTTATATTACCCTAGCAGAAAACAGCATACGCAGGCGTTTCGGTTGCTGCTATCGGCACTGCGTATGCCACTTTAATTAAAGCAATCTCTAGCGACCAACTCGTGCTTGTAATTCAGCAGGATAGCGCTCACCGACAATTTGCACTTGTGCCAGTGCCTGATTCATTTCGCTGATGTCCGTCGCTGTCAGTTTGAGAGTGGTTGCAGCCAGATTCTCTTTCAGACGATGCAATTTGGTGGTCGCAGGAATCGGCACGATCCACGGTTTTTGCCCCAATAGCCAGGCCAGAGAAATTTGTGCGGCTGTGGCCTGATATTTGGCAGCTAATGATTGCAACAACTGAGTTAAACTCTGATTTGCCTTCAAGGCAGCCGGTGCAAAGCGTGGCACCTGACGTCTGAAATCATTTTCGGCAAAGGTAGTATTGGCATCAATACTTCCGGTGAGAAAGCCTTTTCCCAGTGGACTAAACGCCACCAGCCCAATTCCGAGCTCTTGCAATAAGGGCAGGATTTTTTCTTCAGGTTCGCGCCACCACATCGAATACTCGCTTTGGACGGCAGCCAAAGGTTGGACGGCATGAGCACGCCGGATGGTATCGGCACCGGCTTCAGACAAGCCAAAATAGCGCACTTTTCCTGCATTGATGAGCTCTTTAACTGTTCCAGCTACATCTTCAATCGGAACTTGCGGATCTACCCGATGCTGATAAAGTAAATCAATCACATCAGTTTGTAATCGGCGTAAGGAGCCGTCAACAGCCTGACGAATGTGTTCCGGTCGACTATTTAAAATTTGCTGGTTATTCTCATTAATCGAAATCCCAAATTTGGTGGCGATCACGACTTGATGACGATATGGCTTGAGCGCTGCCCCAACTAATTCCTCGTTCAAATAGGGTCCATAAACTTCTGCGGTATCGAACAGGGTCACCCCTTGTGCAACCGCTGAGCGTATCAATTCAATGCCTTGTTCAGCATTGATCGGCGGTCCATATCCGTAGCTTAAGCTCATGCATCCCATACCTAAAGCTGAAACAGCTAAGCCACTTTTGCCTAAATAACGCTTTTGCATACAAAATCTCCTGTACTGTGTGCTGCTAGCGAACAATAAATTTGCCTTTACAGCATACTGCTTGTTTGGTCAGAGATTAAGTACCGCCGTTTACGAGGGTTTATGAATGCTATTCATCAATAATTAAATCTTAGGCTATGCATTCGTAGACAATTTATCAATTTACCAGTATTACATTGGGCAATTTATTACAATCATTTTGATCGCTTCTTAGGGACCCCACTGTGACATAAAAGGGTTATAACTATAGACAGTTAAAGTTGGCTGCTCAGCAAAGACGGCGCCGGTAAAGCACAATAAAGGAAAACAATAGACGATAATTGACTGTGACGAAACATTTTGCCTCCAAAATAGTAAGTAAAAGACAAAAGGTTTGGGCAGATATCATAACTCAAATCCCTGCGCTGGCATGATCCAGTTCAGGTTCGACGGGTTATGTTAGCAAGTTAACATTCTCAGCCTAACTCGGCACCCCGTTGAGAACAATATTAGCTTAGAGGGTGAAGGTTTAATTGTAAATAGTTACCCTTCACTGTGACAAATCAACTCTTTCTTCCTCGGAAGAGACTAACTTAAATTGCCCTTGATTAATCTGATATATATCTTCCTTATAATATTTCCGCTTAGGGGCATTTTTATGTGACTCTGCATCAGGATATTCAAAACAGTATTCCAGAGACCTTTTTATGTTTATTGTTAAATCCTCATTGACCGAAAATTTAATATTATTGTCATATTTATAGTCATATCCACTATCTAAAAGCAAAGCATCAATCAATTTACCTTGTTCATCGTAACTATTTATTTGAACATTTGCTATTTTTCTATCAGTATCACCAAAAGGATTACCATTATAAATTATCACTTTGTAAAGATAATTATCCTGCACAAAGCCACCTACTACGTAGTAGCGGATATCTTGTGTAAATCGATCAAATACATTAGACCCATTTTTAATCGGAAAATCGATTTCTTGCTTATTTAAGGGTTGAGTGAGTTTTGAATACTCGTCCGAAAGGATAGTGTAACCATTACTTTGCTTATAGTATTTTTTAAATTGTGAAGAAGTTATGGGGAGTTTTAGGTTTGGCACCTTGTCAGGTGCTTGAGCCAAGGCTAAAGCAGAAAAAAATAAAAATATATTGACAATTACACCCCATTTAACAAATTTTCGGAACATTTATCACTCTCTCTATTTAGGCAATTTATTTTGAGCATACAGTAACCTATGTCACTCTAATTTACCATAATTTTATTTTATATAAACACGCTGTATTTACTTGTCCTTAACTAATCCCACAGTGACAATTTATCAATTTACCAGTATTATATTGGGCATTTTATTACAATCAATTAGGTTTAGTGTGAATATTCAACAATTATTAATGCAACGCATTTCACAAGCAATGATTATGGCAGGCGCCGATAAAAACAGCGACGCGCTAATCAAACAATCTGCTAAAGTACAATTTGGTGATTATCAAGCTAATGGCATTAGATATAAAAAAACACCAGACTGTGTCAGACTGGTGATTGTATGCAGATACTGTTAGGCCCAGTATTTCTTTTTCGACGTCTTTCCTATACCAGGATTGAAACTATTGGTTGGATCTAGCTGTCGATAAAATTTGGTCAAAGCTGGTTTGGCATGGTACAGATGACCAACATTGTGTTCGGCTGGATATTGTGCACCTCTTTGATCCAATATAGCCAACATTTCATCTTCCACTTGGCTGCAATTGGTGCCTTTTTTAGCAATGTAATCTTGATGGAAAACATGGCAGAAAAAATGTCCATAATACATTTTATGGATAAAGTGCTGATTGATGCTCTCTGGCAAGTGTTCAAACCACTCACTGTCATTCCGACGCAACGCCACATCCAGTGCAACAATATTTTCTACTTGATCGCTGTGTGCATTGCGATAAGTGGTTGCCGCTCCGGCAGCAGCAAATCGGTGTAACATGGCGGCTTCGGCCTCTTTTTCATCACAACGGAAAAAATTGCCTTGTTTTTGCTGAAAATAGTCTTTTAAAAACGCCTCTGCTTCAGCAATCCCATCATCAGCCATTTTTAAGATCAAATGGTGTTCATAACGGTCGCGGTAATCACGAATGGACTGTGGTAAATGCTGTGGTAGCAATCTAGACACAAACACCGCAAAGCGGTCAGAGAAATTTTTGGGGAAAAAGGGGATTTTGGCGGTGGTACGATCAACAAAATTTTTGAAAGCAAATAACCGCGGCATGGCATCGGTACCAAATTTTTGAATGGCAATAAAAATATCTTTACCATACACCGCTGCAATATCGAAGGCTTCTCGATGCATATATTCACCCGATACAGGCAGATTTTTAAAGGTGCTCAATATATGCCGGCGAATATCATCCAACTCATGAGTATCATTGGTACCTATGTAGAATACAGCTGAGGTTTTTTCAAGAGGAAAAGTGTCCAAACGCACAGCAAAAACCATTAACCGACCAGCACTGCCCGATGCTTCATAATGGCGCGCTGGGTCCGCATTGAAGCGGGCTGGTGTATCTGCATCAATTTCACGCACATGATCACGATAGCTGTGATCGTGCCCCAAACCGGCATCGCGGGTGATGTCTTTATCAGTATATTGACCATTTTGCAGATTATTAAGAATGGCTTCGGGCGTATCGCCCAATTCTATTCCCAAGTGGTTGACCAGATGCAGCTGATTGTGTTCGTCTAACTGGGCAAATACCGCCATTTGTGTATAAGCTGGACCACGCTGGATCAATGCTCCACCAGAATTATTACACACCCCGCCCATGACCGACGCCCCGATGCAGGATGAGCCGATCACGGAATGTGGACCACGATTATATTTTTTCAGTTCTTTTTCTAAGCGAAATAAGGTGCTGCCAGGCAGACAGACCACCTGCTCTCCATTGGCAATCACTTTGATCCCGTCTAACCGGCGCGTACTGACAATAACGATAGGGCGGTCGTAATCATTACCATCAGGTGTTGATCCGCCCGTCAAGCCGGTATTGGCAGATTGGGTGATCACAATAACATCAGCAGCAACACAGGCCTGCAATACCTGCCATTGTTCAACTAAACTACCCGGTAATACAACGGCAAGGGCATCACCCACACCAAAACGGATTCCCTGACGATAAGGCAAGGTATGCGCCGGATCTGTCAGAGTGTGTTGCTGTCCGACGATATTTTGTAACTGTTGGATCAATCCTGATCGATTGTTCGTATCCATCAATCATTCCTCCTTCTGAATGGTTAACATGTTATTTTGATTAACACTAACTATTCTAGAACGATTAGATGTTAACGAAAAGAGCTTTTATATCGTGTCGTGATTCACATTTCTGGAATAAATCCACCACTTTGCCGCTGCCACAGCATGGCGTACACCCCATTTTTGGCCAATAGCTCACTATGCGTGCCCTGCTCAACAATCCGTCCTTGATCCATAACAATCAGTCGATCCATCGCAGCAATAGTAGACAGACGGTGTGCTATCGCTACCACAGTTTTTCCTTGCATCAGCTGAGTTAGATTTTCTTGAATGGCTGCTTCCACTTCAGAATCTAACGCGCTGGTGGCTTCATCGAGTAATAATATTGGCGCATCTTTCAGGATAACCCGTGCAATAGCAATACGTTGCCGTTGCCCGCCAGATAATTTCACTCCGCGCTCACCGACATGAGCATCATAGCCATGACGGTCTTTAGCATCGCTCAAAGTAGGAATAAAATCAGCCGCTGCCGCTTTTTCCGCTGCCTGTTGCATTTCTTGTTCGGTAGCATCAGGTCGACCATAGATAATGTTATCGCGTACCGAACGATGCAATAAAGAAGTATCCTGAGTCACCAGCCCAAGTGCAGCGCGCAAACTTTCCTGAGTGACATCACGAATATCCTGTCCGTCAATCAAAATCCGACCACCTTGCACATCATAAAAACGCAACAACAAATTGGTTAATGTGGTTTTGCCCGCTCCACTGCGTCCGACCAAACCCACCTTTTCCCCTGCACGGATATGCAGATTAAAATCAGTTAACAATGGCTTATCAGCGCTATATGCAAAATTAACATGTTCAAAATCAATCGCACCATGTACAACCTTTAACGGCAGTGCATTGGGTTTATCCTGAATAGTATGCGGACGCGACAGAATATTCATGCCATCTTCCACTGTACCGATATTTTCAAACAGGCGTGCACTTTCCCACATGACCCAACGCGATAAACCATTAATGCGCGAAGCCATGGCCGTTGCCGTGGCGATTGCCCCCACACCAACCTGTCCCTGTATCCATAACCAGATTCCCAGTCCGGCCGAGCTGACCACCAACAAAATATTAATTGCGGTACTCAAACTGTCGAGCAAAGTGGCCAAACGCATCTGCGCATTAACCGTGACCAAAAATTCCTGCATAGAAGCTTTAGCGTAGGCTGCCTCGCGCGAGCTATGTGAAAAAAGTTTGACTGTGGCAATATTAGTATAAGCATCAGTAATACGACCGGTCATCAGACTGCGAGCATCTGCCTGCCGTTGAGCGGTACGGGATAGTTGTGGAATCAAAAATTTTAATACCAGAACAAACAGCACGATCCACATAATAAATGGCAGCAGCAGCCAGCTATCCATACCAGCCAGAATCACGCCACTGGTCACAAAATACACCAGCACATACACCATCATATTCGCGACCGACATAACCGTGTCACGTACAGCCAGAGCAGTCTGCATCACCTTGGCTGATACCCGTCCGGCAAATTCATCCTGATAAAAGCCCATACTCTGACCGAGCATCAGCCGGTGAAAGTTCCAGCGCAAACGCATCGGGAAAGCGCCCTGCAAAGTCTGAAACTGCACGTTAGAAGACAAAAACGACCAGAAAATACTGAAAATCATCACTGCGGCCATTAAAAGCAATTCATGCCCTTTATCCGGCCATAATTGTGCAGGCGAATAAGTACCGAGCCAGTCAACAACTGAGCCCAGAAAACGGAAAACCAGAGCTTCCAGAATACCGGTTCCAACTGTCATGATTACCATCAATAACAACCAGCCTCGGGTACCGTCTAAACAACTCCAGATAAACGGCAACACCCCTTTTTTTGGTGGTTGTGGCAATGCTTCCGGATAAGCATCTATACGGCTTTCAAACCAGGAAAAAAAACGGTCAAGAAACATAACTTAAACTTTCTCGTAGGTCACACAGGTACTTAGGCAACCAATATGCCTGATACAAGAATATGATAAAAGGAATCATTATACAACTTCTGACAAGTAAAACAGTTTGGACACGAGAATGTGATAAAATAAGCGCGGTACATCAGCATACCAGACAGTCGCTGTGCACTGCTTCAGTACATAGAGGAAAGTCCGGGCTCCACAGAGCAGAATGCCGGCTAACGGCCGGGCGCCGTGAGGCGACGGAAAGTGGCGCAGAAAGCATGACCGCCGATGGCTGTGTTTACACAGCACAGGTAAGGGTGAAATGGTGCGGTAAGAGCGCACCGTACCGTTGGTAACAACGCGTAGCAGGCTAAACCCCATTCGGAGCAAGACCAAACAGGATGCCTTGAAGCTGCTCGCCGAGCATCCGGGTAGGTTGCTTGAGCGCTATAGTAATGTAGCGCCCAGATGAATGACTGTCCAAGACAGAACCCGGCTTATCGGTTGCCTGATGTACCTTTCCTGCATTTAATCTAGCCGCTCATTCAAGCTCAGCACAATAACAGGCACTTATCCAGACATTTGATTATTTGATGCCAACAAATATTCTGTCACCGTATTGTCACCAACCATCAATAGAGATCTTTATCTGTGTCAATATCCCTGCTCAGTATATTGACATACGCCTGGGCTGCCGGAACAGTTGGCGCTTATTGCAATCAATCAGTCATGCCCTGTGTGGGGATACGATTGCAACAATTTGGCTCGCGCAGTCACCTCTGCCATGATTTGACGAGAATAAACCACTCTGCATCTAGTGATAATAAAAACTCAATCTCTCTCGACGGCAAAAGGTGTAGTACATTAGGTCATCGTTTGCCAATATTCGTAAAATAGTTTAAATTTAGAATAACTTATCTATCCCCTCAAAAACAGCATACTATAAGGTGTAATCGATAATGTGGCCAACTCAGATTCGAAGCATAAAAAACATGGCAGTATACTTACTTTTGGTTTTGCCATTCTTCAGCTACGCTAATTGCAGTAAACTGATTAACGATTTAACACTTAAATATCATCCTAATGTTTCTGATAAAGATTTTAGCTTCGAAGATTGTAAGGTTTGGCCTGAAGATCCATCTAAAACTATTGTGGTACTGGCAATCAGCAAAGACCAGGATATTAATTATGCCGGTTTTGATTTAGATGTTATTTTAGTCAATAATAAGAATAACAAAGTCATTGCACGCAACTTTGAAAAAAAAGCCATCACCAGTGATGCCATCAATTTTACTGGGTTAAGTATCGATACGGCACGCTATTATCCTACTGCTCAGTCAAGAGCTTTCGGCATCCGTCTAAACCGCTCAAACAATTCGAGTTATTTTCCCTACGAAGAACAGAATCTTAACTTATATCATTTCCACAATAATAAACTCACCCGCATCCTCTCCATGCTGAAGGTATATCTTTCTGGCGGGGAAGCGAATGATGGATGCATAGGTGAATTCAATAAAATAGAGAGTATCTTATCCATGAGTGCAAAAAAAACTAACGATTTTGCCGATATTAATGTGACAGATAAACGAACTAAAATCAAAATCATCAACTCTGAAATACCAAATGAGTGTGAAGATAAAATAATTAAACTCAAACCAAGAAAATTTACTTTACGTTACAATGGTCAAAAATATGTGATTCCTAAAATTAACGATAGATAAAGTTATATTGATGCCATGCCAGTCATGCCCTGTGTGGGGATACGATTGCAACAATTTGGCTCGCGCAGTCACCTCTGCCATGATTTGACGAGAATAAACCACTCTGCATCTAGTGATAATAAAAACTCAATCTCTCTCGACGGCAAAAGGTGTAGTACATTAGGTCATCGTTTGCCAATATTCGTAAAATAGTTTAAATTTAGAATAACTTATCTATCCTAATCTATATCCCCTCAAAAACAGCATACAGTAAGGCTTGAGCAATGATGTGGCCAACTCAGATTCGAAGCATAAAAAAACATGGCCGTATACTTTAGAAAAGCATTTTTAAAATTACAAGGATAAAACAATGAGTAGTACAAATGAATACTATCAATTTTCCAATAAATTTAATCTTGGTTCAACTATCTTGTTGACTTTGATTGGTATTTTTGTGGCTATTATACTCGGCGTAGTATATGCCATAATTTCTCATTTTTCTCCATTAATTCTTATTGATATCGGTCTTCTTGTGGGGATGTATTCTTTGATAGTCGTACTGCAAACTCATTTATCTCAAATAGCGAAGATCCGTAACGTTAAAATCAATATTTTAATGACTTTTTTAATCTGTTTGTTTGCCTATTATTCAAATTTGGTTACGTTCGAAGTTTTATTATTCGACACTAACTATCTGTCAAATTGGATTTCACTATTTTTATCGCCTATTGATACCATAACTATATTAATAAATGAAATTATACCTTATCGTGAAATCACCATTACAAAAGGTAGCTCAGAAGGTTCAATTTCAGGGTTGGGATTAGCTGGCGTTTATCTGGTTGAATTCATAGGCTTTCTTTGCCCAATTTTAGCGGCTTTATCTATAGAAGACGCCTTTTGTGAAGATTGCCAAACTTGGTACAAAAAATATTTTTTCTATTCTTTGTCCAATGAAGAATTAGAAAACAATATAAATAGTAGCCGTGTAGGTAGTTATGCCGATGCATTAGCCAATGTAGAACTTCAAAAAGATATTCGGGATTTGCTCGTTCAAAAGACTGACGATCAAATGCCTATGCTAAATTATGAATACTGCCAATGTCCAAAATGTCAACATAAAAGTATTTTAACCATTACAAAAAAAATGTTAAAACAAACGAAAAAAGGGCCTGAAGTTGAAGATGTGAGTGATGGAATACTTGTCAATCAAGCTTATATTGACAATCAAACAGATCAGCTATTTTCAACAAAAATCTAGCATATAAACAATTAATTATTCTCTTTTAAATCAGGTACTCTCAAGAGTACCTGAAAACCATTATTTTAAAATAAAGTCTACTTTCTTTTGGATTTTCCATTTTTCAGCTACGCTGATTGCTGTAAATTGATAAAAGATTTAACACTTAAGTATCTATGTTAAAACTTCTTTTGATGATCGTTACTATATCGTCGTTTTTAACTCAGATAAAATTCATAGGACAGAAGTAGTAATAGACAGAACCA
>CALYOS010000005.1 GCA_945267035.1 uncultured Neisseriaceae bacterium
CTTTTTTGATATAAATTAGCTTAACAGTGACATTTTAATACGGCTCAAGATATTTGGTTGGCGTGTTAGTCATTTTATCAACTCCATATACCGATAAGCCATTTAAAAGTACATTGTTAACGAGTAATAGATAGTAAGCGTATTTTTTGTTCGATTTTTGCCAGCAGGAAAAATAAAAAAATTATTATATTTTAGGAATTTAAGGAAAACTAATGAAAAAAGTACTATTTGTTGTATTAACAGCATTATTATCGACGACGGCTTACGCTAATCATTGCGCTACCTATTTTGAACAAAAAGCTTTTGATAAAGCTTTTATTGCTTGTAACACTGAGGCTGAGCAGGGAGATAAAGATGCTCAGTTTAATTTAGCATTTATGTATTACAACGGCGACGGCGTCGAAAAAAATACAGAAAAAGCACTAAATTGGCTTACTCAGGCAGCGGAACAAGGGGTTTCTGTTGCGCAATATGGTTTATCACGCATGTATGAAGAAGGTGAGGGAGTCGAAGTCGATAAAGAACAAGCGCTCTATTGGCTCACTCAAGCAGCGGAAGCCGGATCTGTTCAAGCGCAATATGATTTATCCAGAAGGTTTGAACGTGAAAAATGGCTCACTAAAGCAGCAGAGCAAGGATTTGTTCTTGCGCAATATGAATTAGGGCGGTCGTTCAATTTCGATAAAAATAGAGAAAAAGCGCTCTATTGGTACACTAAAGCTGCTGAACAAGGGTTTGTTTATGCGCAGCAATATGGTTTAGCCAGTATGTATGATCATGAAGGAAATAAAGAAAAAGCGCTATATTGGTATACAAAAGCAGCGGAACAAGATGAGGGTTCGGCGCAATTAGAGTTAGCAGAGAAATATGACAAAGGTGACGGTGTTGAAGTCAATAAAGAGAAAGCAGTGTATTGGTACACGAAAGCAGCAAAAAAAGGATTTGTTGAGGCGCAATATTATTTAGCAGTTTTAAATAATGAAAGTGACGATGTCATAGCAGAACTACGTAAAAGGCTACATAGAAAAATCACTGGACCAGAATATGAAATTGCTCAAGCGCAATCTCGTTTAGCACAACTGTATGACAAAGGTGACGGTCTCGAAGTTAATAAAGATAAAACGGTATATTGGCTCAGTAACGCAATGAAAAAAGAGCTTGGAGAAACACAATATTATTTAGCAAAAGCGTATAACGAAGGTGACGGTGGTTTCGAAGTCGATAAAGAAAAAGCACTATTTTGGTATAAAAAATCAATAAATAATGGTAACACTGAAGCAATGCATAATTTAGGCGTTATGTATTATAAAGGTGATGGTATTGAAAAAAATAACGAGTTAGCTAGAAAGTATTTTGCACAAGCTTGTGAGCAAAAATTTAAAGATAGTTGTAAGTTCCTTCATCAAGGAGTGAAATAAACATTATTCCTATATAAAAAAATATATGGGATTGATATCTCGCCAAGGCAAATATCAAATTTCTTTAGAATCATTTTTTAATTGCCTATTAAATTTTTGTGGCAATCTTTTGGTTTTGGTGTGGTTATTCTTAATTTATGGCTTTGACGCAGTCTAAATTTTCTAACTATATATACTCTTTTTTTTCAAATTAAAATTTCTGCCATTGACAGGCAATGTGGTTGGTTTAAGGTTGGACTAAGTTAGTTTGTGTTTCTGCAACCCGCTGTGTGCGGGTTTTTGTTATGTGGCGGTTTTTTGTACGGCGGTGATTTTGATTTCTACTTTCCATTGTGCATTCGCCAGTGCGGCTTGTACACAGGCTCGCGCCGGAGCACGACCTGGAATAATCCAATCATCCCATGCTTGATTCATGCCGTCATAATCTCGCATATCGGCTAGGTAGATGACCGCTTCACATATATGTTGTTTGTCACTGTTGCATGCTGTGAGTATTTGATCGATTTGTGCCAATACGTTGGCTGTCTGGGCAGGAATATCTGCTTGGAGATTGGTGGGGACTTGACCGGATAGAAAGATCAATCCATTACATAGGGTAGCTTCTGCAAAGCGGTTTGCGCTCTGGTAAAATTGAATACTCATGGTGTAGTTTCTCCCTTTTTGTACATTTGTTGATGGTAACACAGCTGATGATGGCTTGATGGGTATAGATGATGAGTAAAGTGAAATATCCGGTTACGGCAGCTATTCGTTTTTTGCGCGAACATAATGTGGTATTTGAACCGAAGGAATATGCTTATGTTGAACATGGTGGCACAGCACAGTCGGCTCTCACACTGGGTGTACCTGAACATGCGGTGATCAAGACAATTGTGCTGCAAAATGAGCACAAACAAGGTTTGATTGTGCTGATGCATGGTGATAAGCATATTTCTACACGTAAACTGGCGCGAGATCTGGGAATGAAACACATTGAGCCGGCCAGTCCACAACAGGCAAATAAATGGACGGGTTATCTGGTGGGAGGGACGAGCCCGTTTGGGAATAAGTCTGGACTGCCGGTCTATGTGGAAGAAAGTATTTATGCTTTGCCGATGATTTATATTAATGGTGGAAAGCGCGGATTTCTGGTGGCCATGCATCCTGCTGATTTAGCCTGTTTGCAGCCGCAATCTGTACAGGTAGCCACGGATGTAAATTAGTTATTGTCTAATAAAAATTTGAGCGGTGAATAAGGCTGAGTGGATAATTGGTTTTCCGGCAGATTGCGCTTTGGGCGATATAGTAGAAATAAGTTGGCTGTTTATCTGTTGTAAGCGATTTAGACTGTCTTGCCATAACTAATCATTTGGTGCAGTAAAGTGGTACTGTAGTGTAGGTTGATGATAGCTTGTGAATTGGCTTACAGTTTATGGCATTGATCTCCCTGACTAAACCCGCGCCAGTCTGGATCTATTTTTTTGCCAAAAGCAATGACTTTAAATAGTTCACCCATTTCTTGCGGTGCCAATAAGGTTTGGCAGGCTGTTGCAGCCGCAATATAGGCAGGTTCATCTGGTTTACCTGTTTGTTCTAGTAGTTGGATAATGTCCAGATTAAGTAAAAATGTGGACTGGCTGGTATAGCCAATCAGGTCCAGATGATGATCAATGCCTGCATCAGCAATACGGGTAAAGTTGACATGTGCGGTCAGGTCGGTCAGTCCCGGATTGAAGAAGACATCATGGATAACATGATGGCGATAATGTCCGATTAAGGTACCCTGTTGTCTTTGTGGGTGGTAATACTGGCTGGCGTCAAAACCATAGTCAATCCAGATCATGGCACCCCGCTCAAGTTTTTCAGCCAGTGTGGCTATAAAGGCATATTGCCGTGGATGCAATTCGGATTGATAGGGCGTAGCTGTCTGTGGAAAGGTATGCAATATTTGTTGGCAAACATTTGCATCATGACAGATTTTTTTTTGCCAGACTAATTTATCTTTCTGCCAGCTCACCCCCATTTCGGTAATCTCTGATCCATTGCGTTGATAGACAGGTACTGGCATGGCATCTAATACTTCGTTACCAAGCAGGATGCCATCTAATGTGGCTGGAAGCATGAATAAATGCTTTACTTTATGTGCCAGATGGGGTGCATGGGTATTGATGGTATGTTGTTGACGGCTGATAAGGTCGGCAGATAATTCTATTATGTAATAGTGATTAAACTGATTTTCTGACAGGGTGTTGAGTAGGGTGGAGGCCAATTGGCCGCTACCGGCACCAAATTCATAAATATTGCCGGCTGTTTGCGGTAATAAATCTTGTATCTGCTTTGCCAGAGCTTGTCCGAATAGTGGAGTTAGTTCTGGTGCGGTAATGAAATCTCCCTTAACTCCGAATTTTTTTAAACCACCAGCATAATAGCCATATTGCGGCTCATATAATGCCATTTGCATGTAATCAGCAAATGATATCCAGTTATGATTCTGATTTATTTGTTGTTTTATGCGTTTGGTGAGGATTTGGCTGTGGTTCAGAGCTACTTTATCCGGCTGGGGCAGGTGATTCATATTGAGGTGAGCAGGAAATGTAAAGAGTTTGGAATTATAAACTTGTCTATATGGTGTTGCCTAAGATAATAAATTATATGACGGATATAAATGTTGGCGATTTGATAAATCTACAAATAATACTTTGAAAAAATTAAAATTTTTTTATTTTTATTTAACAGTCATTAGGATAAAAAATACTTAAATCGCGTTGACCCAATATGCAAATTTGCTTTATAGTGTGAATAAGTGTGTAAAAGTGTGGCAAAGTGGGGGATAATCCCTGTTTTTGGAAATGGAGCTGACTGGTGTTTGGTGGCGCGTACGAATTAAGCATTGATAGCAAAGGAAGATTGGCTATTCCAGCCAAGTTCCGCGATCTGCTTGCGCGTCATTTCAGTCCGGTATTGGTGGCGACGCTTGAGAGGCGTACGCATTTATTGCTTTATCCAGAGTCATACTGGCGCACGGTGGAAGAACAGTTATTGCAGTTGCCTGTGGCAGGAAATAAGGTTTTGCAGGCTTATCAAAATTTGCTTTTGCATAATGCCGATACGATGGAACTAGATAGTGCCGGACGTGTACTTTTACCCGGTCATCTGCGGCGGCTGGTGAATTTTGAACGAGAAGTATATGTGGTAGGTCGTGCCAATCGCATTGAGGTGTGGGGCAGGGCACTGTGGGAAGAACAAAATAATGCAGCTTTGGATATGGATGAAGATATGCTGGCTGCAGAGTTAGGTAAAACTCAACTTCAATTATGAGTGAACATAAAAGTGATCATGGTCATGTTACTGTTTTGCTACATGAAGCAGTAAATGGTCTGAATATTCAGCCGGCCGGAATTTATGTAGATGGAACGTTTGGGCGTGGCGGTCATTCACGGTTGATTTTGTCCAAGTTGGGTGCTGAGGGTCGATTGATTGTCTTTGATAAGGACCCTCAGGCAATAGCGGTAGCCACTGAGCTGGCAAAGCAGGATAAGCGGGTAGTGGTGGTGCATAATGGATTTTCCAGTTTGCAGGCAGAACTGGAGAAACTGGGTATCGCTGGCATTGATGGTGCTTTGTTTGATCTGGGTGTGTCATCTCCTCAGATTGATGAAGTGGAGCGAGGGTTCAGTTTCCGTTTTGATGCTCCGTTGGATATGCGGATGGATCCTACCCGTGGAAACTCGGCGGCACAATGGCTAGAAGTGGCTGATGAGCAGGACATACACGAGGTAATTAGGAATTATGGTGAAGAGCGGTTTAGTCGTCAGATTGCACGCGCAATTGTTCAACAACGACAGGAAGTACCGATTACCACAACCCGCCAGCTGGCGCGTCTCGTGGCACAAGTCGTCCATACTCGCGAGCGGAACCAGGATCCGGCCACACGCACCTTCCAGGCCATTCGCATCTTTATTAACCGTGAATTGGAAGAGATAGATGAGGTTTTACCGCAGGTGATGAATCATCTGCATATCGGTGGGCGTTTGGCGGTTATTTCGTTTCATTCGCTTGAAGACCGGATTGTGAAACGTTTTATGCAAAAGTACAGTAAACCGGCGCCATTGCCTCGTTGGGCGGTGGTGAAGGAAGCAGAACGGGAACAACCGCCTTTGAAATTGATTGGCAAGGCGCAGAAACCTACTGCTGAAGAAGTTGCTAACAATCCGCGCTCCCGTTCAGCGGTGCTTCGGGTAGCTGAGCGCAGTCACTGATTTATAGTGTTTGACGAAGATGAATAAGATCAACGTTATTTTGCTTTTGGTGGTTTTGGCTTCGGCTTTTGCCGTGGTCACGGTGCAGGATCGATCACGTCAGTTTTTCATTGCGTTGGATAAAGCGCAAAAAGGGGAAAAGTTGTTGAATGAGGATTTCAGCCGTTTGAAGCTGGTGCAGGCTAAGTTATCGAATCATCAGATGATTCAGGATGCTGCAGGGCATCAAAATATGCATCTGCCAGTTTTAGCTGAGACGAAAATGCTGGAGTCGATGCAACCGCAAAAGTAATAGGTTGAGTATGCTGAATATATTGGAATGCTGTTTTAAACAGTTACTTCCTTAGTGGAATTACTATGTTGATTAAGAATGATTACAAACCACGCATGGTACCGAACAAAGTCAAACAGGTTAAGCCTGTGACGACGAATGGTCGGATTATTCTGGTGCTCAGCAGTATTGCAGTGGCTTTTGCAATGCTGGTGGGACGAGGCGTATATTTGCAGACGGAAAAACATGATTTTCTGAAGGAGCAGGGCGACCAGCGCTTTGTGCGTACTGTTTCGCTGACTGCTTCGCGTGGCACGATTACTGATCGTACCGGTGCGGCTTTAGCCATCAGTGCACCAGCAGATTCTTTGTATGCAGTTCCATCTGCTATGTCATCTATGCCTACTCAAGAGCAGTTGACTCAGTTATCAGAATTGATTGATGTTCCGGTAGGGGTGATTCAGGAACGCTTAAGTCGAAATAAGGATTTTGTGTATTTAAAACGTCAGCTGCCGGTGGAAACGGCAGAAAAGGTAGCTGCGCTAAATATTAAGGGGCTAGCATTTCAGCAGGAGAGTAAGCGTCATTATCCGATGGGGTTAATTTTTTCGCACATTATCGGTTTCACCAATATTGATGGCAAAGGACAGGAAGGTCTGGAGTTGTCCAGTGAACAGATTTTGCACGGTGTTGATGGTGCGAAGGTGGTGCTGCGCGATAATAAGGGTAATATTGTTGATAGTTTGGATTCTCCACGCAATCATCCTCCATTGAATGGCGCGGATATGGTGCTGTCTTTGGATCAGCGGATTCAGTCCATTGCTTATGATTCTTTGCAAAAAGCCATGCATCATCATCAGGCAACAGCTGGGTCAGTGGTGGTTTTGGATGGAAAGACTGGAGAAGTTTTGGCTCTGGTGAATTCACCTGGTTATGATTCAAATAATCCAGGCGCAACCACTAGTGATGCTCGTCGTAATCGGGCGGTGACTGATATGATCGAACCGGGTAGTGCAATGAAGCCATTTGCGGTTGCCAAAGGGTTGGATAGTGGGAAAATCCGTACTAACAGTGGTTTTAATACCATGCCTTATAATATTGGTCCGGCTACGGTGCGCGATACCCATAATTATCCTTATTTGGATGTACGCGGTATTATTCAGAAATCATCTAATGTTGGAACAAGTAAAATTTCTGCGATGTTTACGCCAGAAGAAATGTATAACCTGTATACTTCTCTGGGCTTTGGACGACGTATGAATTCCGGTTTTCCAGGGGAAACATCGGGAGTGGTTCGTGACTGGCGTAAATGGCGGCCGATTGAACAGGCTACGATGTCTTTCGGTTATGGAATTCAAATGAGTCTGTTGCAGTTGGCTCGTGCTTATACGATCTTTACGAATGATGGTCAGCTGTTGCCGGTAAGTTTTCAAAAGCTCAATGATAAACCGCAGGGCGAACAGATTATTAAACCTGAAACAGCACGAGCAGTACGGCATATGATGATTGCGGTGACTCAGCCTGGCGGTACTGGTGTTCAAGGTGCGATAAATGGTTATGATGTTGCTGCGAAAACCGGTACGGCTCGGATGCTGGTCAATGGACAGTATTCAGCCACCAAACATATGGCCACTTTTATCGGTTTTGCTCCGGCAGATAATCCACGGGTAATTGTGGCAGTCAATATTCAGAATCCGACAGCTAATGGCTATTATGGTGGTACGGTATCGGGTCCAGTATTTCATGATGTGATGGCTGGTACGTTAAATGTGCTGGGTATTGCTCCTACTAAACCCATGAATGATAAGCCAAGATTGGCCGCCAATTAATCCAACAGCAACCTGTATTTTATGCAGGTTGTCTGTTTTATATTGCGCCACACAATTTGTTGAAATGATCAAACTATGTTTTCGCTGAAAAAATCTCTGTCTGAATATTCAATTAGTGCGCAAGAGCATGCTTTAATCAAAGGTAGAACATTACGGATTGACAGCCGGCAAATCTTGCCCGGTGATGTTTTTGTGGCTTGTCAGGGCGAGTATGTAGATGGTCGCGATTATATTCAGGCTGCCATTGATAATGGAGCCACTTTTGTCTTCTGGGATGATGACGGTCAGTTTTGTTGGCGGGATGAATGGAAGGTGCCCAACGCCGGAGTTTCAGACTTAAAACAGCGTGCTGGTTTGGTGGCTGCAGCCTGTTATGATTATCCGGGTAAGCATTTGGCTATCTGGGGTATAACTGGTACCAACGGTAAAACTTCTATATCGCAATGGTTGGCTCAGGCGGCTGATAAGTTGGGGAAAAAATGTGCCATTATGGGAACGGTGGGTAATGGATACTGGCAACAGTTACAGAGTACCGGCAATACCACTATGGATGCGGTTTCAAATCAAACCTGGCTGAAGCATTTTGTGAATGAGGGTGCTAAGGCGGTGGCGATGGAGGTTTCCAGCCACGGTTTGGATCAAAGTCGGGTTGTGGGTGTTCCGTTTACCTCTGCTGTGTTTACTAATCTTACCCGCGATCATCTTGACTATCATCACGATATGGATGCCTATGGTGCCTGTAAGGCTTCGCTGTTTTATTGGCATGGTTTGCAGCATGCAATAGTTAACATTGATGATGATTTTGGCTGGCGTTTAAATCAGGATTTGCGTCAGCAATGTCCACAGTTAGCCGTTTATTCTTATGGATTTCATTCTGCGGCTGATATTCGTATTCTTGATTTTGCTGTCAATGCCAATCAGATGCAGTTACATTTGATGACGCCATGGGGTGAAGCGCAGGTGTTTACGCATCTACTTGGTCGCTTTAATGCCTTAAATCTAGCCGCTTGTGTAGGAGTGCTGTGTGCCAATGGTTTTGCTTTGGCGGATGTGGTCTCGGTTTGGTCGGAGATTAAGCCGGCTACAGGGCGAATGGATTGTCTTCGGGGGCATAATCAACCGCTGGTGGTGGTGGACTATGCCCATACGCCAGATGCTTTAGAAAAAGCATTGGCTACTTTGCAGGAAATCAAACCAGATCATGCAAAATTATGGTGTATTTTTGGTTGTGGCGGAGATCGGGATGCAGGCAAACGCCCCTTGATGGGTGCCGCTGCTGCTGCGGGCGCTGATTGTGTGGTGGTGACCAGTGATAATCCGCGCACTGAAGACCCGCTGAAAATTATTAATGATATTTTGCCTGCGGTTGCCGATCCGGTACTAGTAGAGGCTGACCGACGTGCTGCCATTGGCTTTGCTGTTAGTCATGCTGCGGTGGATGACATTATTTTGATTGCGGGTAAAGGTCATGAAACTTATCAGGATATCAACGGCGTTAAGCAGCATTTTTCTGATTTTGAAGTAGCGCAAAGCGCTTTGGCGTTGCGTGATTAATGTCGGTTGAGAATGGAAAAAAGATGCCGATACTTGATGTGAATTTTATCTTTAAAACTTTTGCTCAGTTACCCACTGTTGCCAATACAGCTATTAACCGCGTGGTGATTGATAGTCGTGCGGTTGAAGCTGGGGATGTGTTCGTCGCTATTAAGGGGGAACATTTCGACGGGCATGACTTTGTCAATGATGTGTTGGCGCAAGGTGCTGTGTTATGCATTGTCAGTCGTGCAGAATTTGCTCAGCAGGATCGTTGTGTGCTGGTTGAAGATACGCAACAGGCTTTGGGACAATTGGCCCATGCCTGGCGAATGGCTGTTAATCCTGAATTGCAAGTATTTGGTATTACGGGATCTGCTGGCAAGACTACGGTTAAGGAGATGCTGGCAACCATTCTGCGTCGCTATGCAGGAGATGAAAAAGTACTGGCTACAGCGGGCAATTTGAATAATCACCTTGGTTTGCCCCTAACTTTATTGCAGCTAACCGCTCATCACCGCTACGCTGTGATTGAAATGGGTATGAATCATGTGGGTGAATTGAGCTATTTAACTGATCTCACTCGCCCCGATTTTGCTCTGGTTAATAATGCTTTGCGTGCACACATCGGCTGTGGTTTTGAGGATGTGGCCGATATTGCTCGTGCGAAAAGTGAAATCTATCAAGGTTTGGATGAGCAAGGTACGGGATTGATTCCGCTAGATGATGGCCAGTCTAGTATTTATGCCGCGGCGCTGAAAGGCAAGCATGTGGTGACGTTTGGCACCAACCATGGTGACGTACATGCAGAAAATATTGTTTTAGAACCGCTAAGCATGAGTTTTGATTTGCACAGCCCGCAAGGCATAATTGCTTTGCAGCTTCCGGTACCGGGTTTACATATGGTGCATAATGCGGTTGCCGCCTGTGCCATGGCTTTAAGTGCCAACATACCATTAACTGCGCTCACTGCTTTGGCTGATTTTGTTAATGCTAAAGGACGTTTACAACAAAAACGCAGCGTACATGGTGCATTGATCATTGATGATACCTATAATGCCAATCCGGACGCGTTCAAAGCAGCGATTGATGTTCTGGCTTCTTTTCCCGCACCACGCGTGCTGGTAATGGGTGCCATTGGTGAACTGGGGATTAATGCGCCCGCATTGCATGCTGAAGTTGGGGCTTATATGCGCGAGCGTGGAATAGAGGCTGCTTTTTTTATAGGTGAAGACGCCAAATATGCGGCTGAAGCTTATGGTGCGTTAGATGCTTTTTTTGAGCATAAAGCCGAATTGATTGCCGCTTTGCGCCATTGGGATCAGCCAATGGCAACGATTTTGGTGAAAGGTTCTCGCTTTATGCACATGGAAGATGTGGTTGCTGCTTTAATTGAGAATTAACTCATCTTTGCATGTAACGTTGTTGGTGACTACGGTCAGGTCGTTATACTATTTTCATTTTCTCTGTAATATTAAGCTTGATCTCAGAGAAATATTTTTTATGTTAATTAACCGTTGCGGCATGTGCTGTGACAAGGAAAACAGCCATGTTGTTATGGTTAGCAGAACTTTTTCATAATTGGGTTAATGGATTTCATTTATTTCAATATACGACTTTCCGTGCGGTGATGGCGGCACTGACTTCGCTATGCTTGAGTCTGATGTTTGGTCCATGGATGATCAGAAAGCTGACTGAGCTGAAAGTAGGGCAGGCTGTTCGGGATGATGGTCCGCAAACTCATTTGATTAAAACCGGTACCCCAACCATGGGCGGGACGCTGATTTTGCTGACCATTACGTTAACCACCTTGTTATGGAGCAATTTGGCTAATCCTTATATTTGGGTTTTGCTATTTGTGATGTTAAGTACCGGTGCACTTGGTTTTTATGATGACTGGAAAAAGGTTGTCTTCAAGGATCCTAACGGAGTTTCTGCTCGTTTCAAAATGGTGTGGCAGTCTGTAGTGGCTTTGGTAGCAGGCATTGTGTTGTATTACGCTGCTCATTTAAGCTCAACCACAGCGTTTATCGTACCTTTCTTTAAAGCGATTGCTTATCCGCTCGGTGGAATTGGATTCGTTATTCTCACTTATTTTGTTATTGTAGGTACTTCCAATGCCGTTAATTTGACCGATGGTCTGGATGGTTTGGCGGCATTTCCGGTGGTACTGGTCTCTGCAGGTTTGGCTATTTTCGCTTATGTGAGTGGTCATGCAGAATTTGCGCATTACTTACAATTGCCACATGTACCTGGAGCTAATGAAGTGGTGATTTTTTGTGCGGCAATTTGCGGTTCATGTCTGGGTTTTCTGTGGTTTAATGCCTATCCTGCACAGGTTTTTATGGGTGACGTCGGTGCTTTAGCACTTGGGGCTGCTCTAGGCACAGTTGCGGTGATTGTGCGTCAAGAAATAGTTTTGGTGATCATGGGCGGCTTGTTTGTGGTGGAAGCCTTGTCGGTGATGTTGCAGGTCGGTTCGTATAAATTAAGAAAAAAACGGATTTTTCTAATGGCACCAATTCATCACCATTTTGAGCAAAAAGGTTGGAAGGAAACCCAAGTTGTGGTGCGCTTCTGGATTATTACCATGATTCTGGTGTTGGTGGGTTTGTCTTCACTCAAAATTCGCTGATACGCAACTTTGGGTGATTGAGGTTAGACATTTTGTAGGACTGAGCCATGATTGACTGGCAGAGTAAAAAAGTTTTGGTACTAGGTTTGGGACGAACTGGCATATCTATGCTGGAATTTCTGCAACAGGCCGGAGCCGACGTGGCAGGATATGATGCCAAGTTAATAAATGATACCAAACAAGAGCTGTCTGAACGGTTTCGGATTCCTTTTTTCACTGATGAATTAAATTCAATACCTGATTTTTACAATTATGACATCTTAGCTTTAAGCCCCGGTGTTAGCCAGCATCAGCCTGAAATCAGGGCTTTTAAAGCGGCTGGCGGTACGGTTTTGGGTGATATCGCTATTTTGGCTGATTTACTCAGCGATACCAACAGTAAAATTCTTGCCATTACTGGTTCAAACGGTAAAACAACGACAACTAGTTTGGTGGCGTATTTATGTCAACGCAGTGGTTTGGATACCGTTTGTGCCGGAAATATTGGCACACCGGTACTAGAGGCGTTTTTGGCACGTCGGGGCAAGAGTGCAGATGTGTGGGTGTTGGAGCTATCCAGTTTTCAACTTGAAACCACGCCTTATTTGAATGCTACCGCCGCAACTGTGTTAAATATTTCTGAAGATCATCTGGATCGGTATGATGATTTATTGGATTATGCGCATGCAAAAGATCGAATTTTCCGCGGCGACACTATTCAAGTACTGAATCATGATGACGTATTTTGTCGTGCTATGGTACGCCATCATCGAACAGTTAAATGGTTTTCTCTCCATGAGCCGGTTGATTGGTGGCTTAATGCTGGCAGCTTGTGCAAAAATGAGGTAGCAGTTATTGCTCAACAAGATTTATCTCTTCAAGGTAGCCATAATGCAGCCAATGTTCTGGCTGCGTTTGCTTTATGTGAAGCTATAGGTCTAGCCACCGATAATCTTATCCAATATGTGCAAGAATTTAAAGGCTTACCACATCGGGTGGAAAAAGTCGCCGAAATCAATGGTGTGACATTTATCGATGACTCCAAAGGCACCAATGTAGGCGCCACATGTGCTGCATTGACTGGTTTTAATCATCCAATTGTATTGATTGCTGGCGGACAAGGAAAAGGGCAGGATTTCACGCCATTGCGCACAGCCCTGAAAAATAAAGCCCGTGCTGTGTTACTGATCGGTATAGATGCTAAGCAATTGGGTGATGTGCTGGATAATGTAGATTATCCAGTAGAATACTGTGCTGATTTGCCAGAGGCGACTCATCGGGCTTTTGCATTGGCACAAAGTGGCGATATTGTTTTACTCAGCCCTGCCTGTGCCAGCTTCGATATGTTCAAAGGGTATGCACATCGAAGTGAAGTATTTATTCAAAGCGTGCATCAGCTGCAGGAGTCCTCATGATCAAAGAGTCACGCTTATTAGACCGTAATTTGCTCCGTCGTGGCGCCACCTATGATAAGTCTTTGCTGTGGATGGTGGTGTTGATGGCCAGCTTTAGTTTGATTATGGTTTATTCTGCCTCTATTGCATACGCTTCCCATGATGGAGGCAGCAAATATTATTATTTGATCCGTCAAACAGCCTTTCTTGGCTGTGGTGTCTTTTTAGGATTGATTGTAGTCCGTATTCCTTTGCGCACGTGGAAGATGCTAACGCCATTGATATTGTTATTTAGTCTGGTGATGCTGGTGGTGGTGTTGGCCATGGGGCGGGAAATCAATGGTGCTAAACGTTGGATTAATCTGGGCATCATTAATGTACAGCCGACAGAAATATTCAAATTGGCGATCATTTTGTATTTATCTAGTTTTTTTACCCGTCGTGCGGAAATATTAAAAGAGTTTAAAAAAGTCTGGTTTGCTGGTATTCCGGTCGGTTTAGGGCTAGGGCTAATTATGTTGGAGCCCGATTTTGGTTCATTCGTGGTTGTGTCGATTATTTCTATCGGACTGTTATTTTTAGCTGGCTTACCATTTCGTTGGTTTATGGCGGTGGTTGGGTGTGGCTTAGCGGCAATGATTTTGTTGGTGTTATTTGAACCTTATCGACTAGCGCGTGTAACCGGTTTTCTGGATCCATGGGCTGATCCGCTGGGTAAGGGCTATCAGTTGACCCATTCTTTGATGGCGATCGGGCGCGGTGGCTGGTTTGGAGTTGGACTAGGCGCGAGTCTGGAAAAACGTTTTTATCTGCCTGAGGCGCACACGGATTTTATTTTGGCTGTGATTGGTGAAGAATTTGGCTTTATTGGTATTCTGGTGTTGATGTTCTGCTATATCTGGTTGATGGTTCGCGCTTTTTCAATTGGTAAGCAGGCTCGAGATCTCGAATTGTTTTACAGTTCTTTTGTCGCCAAAGGCATCGGTATCTGGATTGGGATTCAAAGTTTTTTTAATATCGGTGTCAATATTGGACTATTGCCGACGAAGGGATTAACTCTACCCCTGTTATCCTATGGGGGATCGGCGATCATCATTATATTAATCTGTATCGCATTATTATTACGAGTAGATTACGAAAATCGTCGTGTTATGCGTGGTTTTAAAGTGTGATCAAATTATGTGCAGATAATTAGCGGAAAAGAAAATGAGTTCAAAAACCTTTATGATCATGGCTGGGGGCACAGGCGGACATATTTTTCCAGCACTGGCGGTTGCGCAAACCTTGCAGCAGCACGGTCACCGTATCGTTTGGTTAGGTAGTGAAGGCGCAATGGAAACCCGGCTGGTGCCCCAGTATGATATTCCGCTGGAAACGCTAGCAATCAAAGGTATTCGGGGTAATGGCTGGAAACGCAAACTTCTGCTGCCGTTTACGCTGATTAAAACCATTATGGCGGCTCGGCAAATTATCAAGAAACATCAAGTTGATGCTGCCATTGGTTTTGGTGGATTTGTCACCTTTCCGGGTGGAGTGGCCGCTAAAATGAGCGCTCTGCCATTGATCGTGCATGAGCAAAATGCTATTGCCGGACTTTCTAATAAAGTATTGGCAAAATTTGCTGATCGGGTCTTGTATGCTTTTCCAGGTGTATTTGCCAATAAAGACGGATTAGTTGGTAATCCAGTTCGTTCGGATATTGCAGATTTACCCATCCCGCAACAACGGTTTAGTGGTCGAGAAGGGGTGTTAAATATTCTGGTGGTTGGCGGTAGTCTGGGTGCAGATGCTTTAAATCGGATTGTTCCGCAAGCTGTGGCTCTTTTGCCAGATGGACATCGACCTAAAATTTTACATCAATCTGGTCGCAATAAATTGACCGATTTACAACAAAACTATGCCCGACTAGGTATAGAAGCGGACTGTACAGAATTTATAACCGACATGCTTTCTGCTTATCGGCAAGCTGATTTGGTTATTTGTCGTGCTGGCGCGTTGACGATTGCGGAATTGACCGCAGCTGGTGTAGGTGCTTTCTTGGTTCCTTATCCACACGCTGTAGATGATCATCAGACAGCCAATGCCAGCTTTATGGTCAATGCAGGTGCCGCAGTGTTATTGCCACAGTCAACCATGACGGCACAGTCTTTGCACGATTTACTCGCAGATTTAACCCGTGAACACTGCTTGCAAATGGCGATACGAGCTCGGGCACTGGCACAGCCAGACAGTGCCGCCAAAGTGGCAAAAGAAGCAGAGGATTGTGTTCTCAATCAAAGTTAAATTGGTTTCACTCATTTGAAATTCTGCCTTGCACAAAATTGAAGGCATTAAGAAAAGTTATTAAGCATGAAAGAAAACATGAAAGATCGCATCCGCCATATCCATTTTGTTGGTATTGGGGGAACTGGTATGTGTGGTATCGCTGAGGTTTTGCATAATGAGGGTTATTGCATCAGCGGTTCAGATCTGGCCGATAATGCGGCAACTGAGCATTTGCGATCAATTGGTGTCAGTATTTTTACCGGGCACCAAGCTGAAAATATTGCCGGTGCAGATGTGGTGGTTACTTCTACTGCTGTTAGAAAAAACAATCCCGAAGTTGTGGCGGCGGCAGCGCATAAAATTCCGGTGATACCACGCGCTATGATGTTAGCTGAAATCATGCGTTTTGGTCGTGGTATTGCGATTGGTGGTACGCATGGTAAAACCACCACCACCAGTCTGACGGCGTCGGTTCTGGCGGCAGCCGGACTGGATCCAACTTTTGTTATTGGTGGTCGCTTAACAGCTGCTGGCAGTAATGCCAAATTGGGTAAGGGTGAATATATTGTTGCCGAGGCGGATGAATCTGATGCTTCCTTTTTGTATCTGACGCCGCTGTTTACGGTGGTCACCAATATCGATACAGATCATATGGATACCTATGATCATGATATTGAAAAATTGCATCAGGCTTTTATTGATTTTGTGCACCGTATGCCTTTTTATGGTAAAGCCTTTTTGTGTATTGATAGCGAACATGTGCGGCAGATTCTGCCAAACATACAGAAACCTTTCGTCACTTATGGGCTAGATGACAGCGCGGATTTATATGCCACCAATATTACTACCAATGGTGCCACCATGTGTTTTGATGTCCATACGCGCAAAAAAGGGATTAAACCTTTTAGTGTGACTGTAAATATGCCAGGGCGCCATAATGTGCTCAATGCCTTAGCGGTGATTGGTGTGGCATTGGAAATTGATGTACCTGTTTCGGCCATTCAACAGGGGCTGGAAAGTTTTGCCGGGGTTGGACGGCGTTTCCAAAATTATGGAGATATCGCTTTACCGCAGGGTGGAACGGCATTGATTATTGATGATTATGGTCATCATCCAGTTGAAATGACGGCTACCATTGAAGCAGCACGGGGTGCCTATCCGAAAAAACGTTTGGTGGTGGCTTTTCAGCCGCATCGCTATACCCGAACACGTGATTTGTTTGAGGATTTTGTTCAGGTGCTGACCAAAGCGGATAGTGTGGTTTTAACTGATGTGTACACCGCTGGCGAAGACCCAATTGTTGCCGCAGACAGTAAAGCGTTGATGCGAGCCATCAGAGTGCTTGGTAAAGTTGAGCCAATTTACGTTGCTAATGTTGATGAATTGGCTGGAACTTTATTAAATATACTGCAAGATGGTGATGTACTGCTCAATATGGGCGCAGGCAGTATCAATAAGGTACCGTCCATGTTGCTTGCAGCGGCCACAAATAACTAAGCCTGTATGGTTTTAAAGCGTGCTATAAATGTAGAAAAATATTAGAAAGAATGATAACCATGAATGATTTTGGTAAAGTTGCTGTCCTGATGGGTGGCTTTTCAACTGAACGCGATGTTTCACTAGACAGTGGTGCAGCTATCTTGGCTGCCTTAAAAAACAAAGGTGTTGATGCTCATGCGTTTGATCCGAAACATCAGCCACTATCGGATTTGGTCAGTCAAAAGTTTTCTCGCGCTTTTAATATCTTACATGGTTCATTTGGCGAAGATGGCGTTGTGCAGGGTGCTTTGGAAGCACTGGGCATTCCCTATACTGGTTGTGGGGTGGCCGCCAGTGCTTTAGGTATGGATAAATTCCGCAGTCGGCTGGTATGGCAAGGCGTTGGATTGCCTTGTGTGCCCTTTGTGGTATTGAATGATGACAGTGATTTTACGGCCATTGAAGCTGAATTAGGTTTGCCATTATTTGTGAAACCAGCTGCTGAAGGTAGTAGTGTTGGTGTGATGAAAATTAGGCAAGCAGGTGAATTGGCACAAGCGTATCAACAATTGCAGCAATATCATGGTGAAATATTGGCGGAACGAGCTATTACCGGTGGTGAATACACTTGTGCCATTATCAACAACCAAGCTTTACCCAGTATAAAAATTGTTCCTGCCACTGATTTTTACGATTATGAAGCCAAATATCAGCGCGATGATACCGTTTATCTCTGTCCGTCTGATCTTAGCGAAGCAGATGAGCAGCATATGCGTAACTTAACCATACAGGCTTTCGAAGCTTTAGGTGGACGAGGCTGGGGCAGAGTCGATTTTTTAAGAGATGAAGATGGGAAAATTTACATTCTAGAAGTCAATACAGTACCTGGAATGACTAACCATAGTCTGGTACCCAAAGCGGCCAATCAAATTGGCTTGAGTTTTGAAGATTTGTGTGTTGAAATTTTAAGTCATGCGACTCTGGGATAATGCCTTAGCCTTGAAGCGACTGTGTCGCTGGCTGTATTTGTGCGTCGCATTATGCTTATTGACTGCTGGAGGCGTATGGTTGGTTCATTCGCCTTATTTCCCTGTGCGTCAGATTAAGGTTGCACAAGCTTTAAAACACGTGCAGACTGCGGAAATCGCAAACATCAGTAAACAGTACCTTTATGGCAATATATTTACCGTTAATCTAAATGCTGCTCGAGCAGATTTGGTCAAATTACCGTGGGTTTCTAAAGTACAGGTAAAGAGAATATGGCCTGATACGATCTTATTGGATATTGAAGAACGCGAGCCGATAGCGCAGTGGGAAAATGGGCAATTGGTTGATACAAATGGTGAATTATTTACAGCGCAAGTGAAAAACGATCTGCCATTGCTGGTTGGGGCAGAAAGTTCCGTTCGCATTATGGCGGTTAATTTGTTAATATTCGAAAATTTGCTTCGTCCAACAAATTTGCATATTCGTCAGCTGCACTTAAGTAATCGATCAGCTTGGGATATAGTATTGGATAATGGTATTAGCCTCCGTTTAGGACGCGAAAATGTTGAAACGCGTTTGTCCCATTTTGTTTGGGCATGGCCAAAAGTATTGCAGACTCAAGCCAAAGATATTGATTACGTGGATCTGCGCTATTCGGATGGGTTTGCATTGCGTTACAAGAGTAATCCGCACGTACAAAATCGTGGCAGTGAACCAGAGGTTGTGTATACAGATAATGATCGATCTGCATTATGACCAGTTGAGATGAGCAAATATTGATTATATGTTTTTAAAGTGATGACCATGGTTAAAGGTAAAAAATACATCAGTGCATTGGATATCGGTACGTCTAAGGTAATTGCCCTGATTGGTGAAGTACAGGATGACAATGAAATTCATATTATTGGGTTAGGACAAGCACCTTCTCGCGGTTTGAAAGCCGGTATGGTGACCAATATTGAGACCACAGCACAAGCGATCAAGCAAGCTATGGAAGAAGCTCAGATGATGGCTGATGTTCCGTTAGACCGAGTAACAACGGGTATTGCCGGCAATCATATTCGCAGTTTCAACTCTCAGGGTGTCGTAAAAATCAAAGATGGTGAAGTCAGTCAGGCAGATATAGATCGTGCCATTGATACTGCTAAAGCCATTAACATTCCCCCTGATCACGATATTCTTCACACCGTGGTACAAGAGTTCATTATTGACAATCAGCCAGGTGTACGCGAGCCAATCGGTATGAGTGGGGTGCGATTGGATACACGTATTCATATCATCACTGGTGCCGTGACAGCGATGCAAAATATTCAAAAATGTGTCAACCGCTGTGGTTTGCATATCGATAAAATGATCTTGCAGCCTTTAGCCAGCGGTCAGTCCGTGTTGACAGAGGATGAAAAAGATTTAGGAGTTTGTGTTATTGATATTGGTGGAGGTACCACCGATATTGCCGTTTACACTAATGGCGCAATTCGGCATACCGCTGTTATTCCCGTGGCAGGGGATTTAATTACTAAAGATTTGGCGCAAGCTTTGCGTACGCCACACAGCGCTGCCGAATATATCAAGATCAACCATGGTGTGGCATTGGCAACCATGGGCGGATTGGATGATATGGTAGAAGTACCCAGCGTGGGCGATCGTAATCCACGACAAATTTCCCGCCGAACTTTGGCCAGTGTGATTGGTCCCAGGGTAGAGGAAATTCTGGAACTAACCCTGAATGAACTGCGACGTTCTGGTTTCCCAGAAGATGTACTGACTTCTGGCATAGTTTTGACCGGTGGAGCGTCCCTATTACCCGGTATGGTTGAGTTAGCTGAAGATGTGTTCAATCTGCCAGCAAGAATTGGTGTACCGAAAGAAATGGGCGGAGTTTCCGAACGCATTCGCAATCCCCGTTATGCAACTGCAATAGGTTTATTGCAGGCAGCTAGTGAAGACGACAGTAAAAATGAGGGGCCGGTACAAATACATACTGAGCCAAAAGAGTCCTGGTTAAGTAAATTTCAGGCATGGTTTAAAAACAATTTTTAACCCAAAATATATTTTATATGACATAATTTTTGCGCAAAGTATAGAAGTGTCTATATAATGAAAGCTATTTATAAAATGATTCAGATCATAGCGTGGGTTTTGTCAGGAGACATAAATGCAACTGGTATATGATGTAGTAGAAGCAGCTGTCGGTGCCGCAGTCATTAAAGTTATCGGTATTGGTGGTGGTGGCTGTAATGCTATAAATAACATGGTAGAAAATGCAGTAGGTGGAATTGAATTCATCAGCGCTAATACTGACGCGCAAAGCTTGCAGAACAGTAAGGCCTCTAAACGTATACAGCTGGGGAATAATCTAACCCGCGGTCTTGGAGCAGGAGCAGATCCAGAAATTGGTCGTAATGCTGCTATGGAAGATCGCGAATCACTAGCCGATGCCATTCGTGGTGCCAACATGCTGTTTATTACCACTGGTATGGGTGGGGGAACCGGTACTGGAGCAGCTCCAGTCGTGGCTGAATTGGCCAAAGAAATGGGTATCCTTACCGTAGCCGTAGTGACCCGTCCTTTCGAATATGAAGGTAAACGCATTGAAGTGGCAAACCATGGTATTGAAACACTGAAAAATACCGTTGATTCTTTAATCGTCATTCCAAACGATAAATTAATGTCTGCCTTGGGTGAAGATGTCAGTATGCGCGACGCTTTCCGCGCAGCAGACAGCGTATTGCGCGATGCAGTAGCTGGTATTGCTGAAGTGATTACCAATCCAGGTATCATTAATCTTGACTTTGCCGACGTGAAAAACGTGATGAGTATCATGGGTATGGCCATGATGGGTTCTGGTAATGCAGTAGGCGTTGATCGCGCCCGCATCGCTACCGAACAAGCTATTGCTAGTCCTCTATTGGATGATGTGACATTGGATGGTGCTCAGGGCGTGTTGGTGAACATCACTACAGCTCCAGGCTGCTTAAGAATGTCTGAATATAAAGAAATCATGAGCATGATTGATGAATACGCTCATCCAGAAGCTGCCTTGAAATACGGTACATCTGAAGATGAAAGCATGGAAGAAGGTGAAATTCGTGTGACCATCATTGCTACCGGCTTACAAGAGCAGAAGAATCTACAGCAACAATCAAGCAATTTACGCGTAGTACACTCTGCACAAGCGACAGGTACCGATGATGCTTATCCTGATATTGGTAGCGTTGTGCGCTCTGGTCGCAGTGCCCGCAGCATGAATCTGGCGGCAGCCGATTTTTCTAATCAATCTGTATTGGATGATTTTGAAATTCCAGCTGTTATTCGTCGACAGGCAGATTAATCGTATATGATCGATGGAGCTGTCCAGAGTTGTTCTGGACAGCTTTTTTAATTGTTAGCGAATAACTTATTTTGCTGTAAGGCAAAATGCAGATAAAAACTGCCGGTAAATGGGGTAAAAAACGACAGATTTGTCGATTAATTTAATATAAAATTAATCAATATTTGTCATTGATTGTTAATAAAAATCATTGATTTAATCCAGATAAGCAGCATACAGTTTTGGTAACAAAACAGTAATCCCTTACAATAAAAGTCTGTGACTTTTTTCTGCACTCAAAGTTAAGTTTATTGAATATGAATGATGTTACTTCCCAACCCAATCGTTCCGATGATTATTTATTACTCGGTCAATACGCTGAACAGGCTTACCTATCCTATGCAATGAGCGTAGTGAAGGGACGGGCTTTACCGGATGTTGCTGATGGTCAAAAGCCAGTGCAGCGACGCATCTTGTATGCGATGAAAGACATGGGATTGGTACATGGTGCTAAACCGGTGAAATCAGCGCGTGTAGTCGGCGAAATCCTCGGTAAATATCATCCGCATGGTGATGCGTCTGCCTATGATGCGATGGTGCGTATGGCACAGGATTTTGTGTTGCGCTATCCATTAATTGATGGCATCGGAAATTTTGGCTCGCGCGATGGCGATAGTGCGGCAGCTATGCGCTATACCGAAGCCAGATTGACACCCATGGCGGAATTACTGTTGTCCGAAATCGACATGGGCACAGTCGATTTTATTCCAAACTATGATGGGGCTTTTGTTGAACCAATGGTACTACCAGCGCGATTGCCTATGGTGTTACTCAACGGTGCTTCTGGCATTGCAGTGGGATTGGCAACTGAAATTCCTTCGCATAATTTGAGAGAAGTCAGTGCCGCGGCAGTAGCATTATTAAAGCAGCCGGATTTGGATACTGCCGGGCTGATGGAATATATACCCGGGCCAGATTTTGCCGGTGGTGCGCAGATTATCAGTAAAAAAGAAGATATACAGACTATCTATACTCAGGGTAAGGGCAGCATCCGTGTGCGTGCACGCTATGAAATCGAAAAAATGGCCCGTGGTCACTGGCGTGCCATTGTCACCGAATTACCCCCCGGTACCTCTGCACAAAAAATTCTGGCAGAAATAGAAGAACAGACCAATCCCAAGCCTAAAACCGGTAAAAAAAATCTGTCTCAAGAGCAACAAAATACCCGCACATTAATGCTCTCTCTGTTAGATAGAGTCAGGGATGAATCAGACGGTCAAGCGCCGGTGCGTCTGGTATTCGAGCCTAAATCTAGCCGTCAGAATCCTGATGATTTTATGAATACCCTGATGGCTCAGACCAGTTTGGAAGGCAACGTACCAGTCAATCTGGTTATGATGGGACAAGATAATCGGCCGGCACAAAAAAATCTAAGTCAAATTTTACAGGAATGGTTGAGCTTCCGTTTAAAGACCATTACCCGTCGCTTACAATATCGTTTGGAACAAGTAGAAAAACGCATTCATATTCTCGAAGGACGACAAATAGCGTTTCTCCACATTGATGAAGTCATTCGGGTAATACGCGAATCTGATGAACCGAAAGAAGAATTAATAGCTGCATTCGGTTTGAGCACCATTCAAGCAGAAGATATTCTGGAAATACGTTTACGCCAACTGGCACGTTTAGAATGGATTAAACTTGAAACAGAATTAAATAAACTGCAACAGGAACGCAGTGAATTGACCACTTTGTTGCAAGATGAAAAAGCCAAAAAGAAATTGCTTATTAAAGAAATTGAATCTGATACCAAAACGTATGGAGATGATCGACGAACTTTAATTGAGGCTGCAGATCGGGCCACCTTAACCCAAACTACTGCGGATGAGCCGATTACCTTAATCTTATCTAAACAAGGTTGGCTCAAGACCCGTGTTGGTCACCATCTGGATTTGAGTCAAACCACCTTTAAAGAAGGTGATTATCTGTTACAGACTATTGAAAGTCGAACAATCTGGCCAGTCGTGCTGTTAGATTCACAAGGTCGGACATATACCGTTGATGCAGCCAGTATCCCTGGTGGTCGGGGCGATGGGGTTCCGGTTGGCTCATTAGTAGAGCTGGCAAAAGGGGTTGAAATTGTTGCCATCATCAGCGCCTTACCTGATCAATATTATTTATTGGCCAACAGCAGTGGCTATGGTTTCATCGTCCAGATGAAAGATCTGGTTAGTCGCACCAAAAATGGCAAGGTGGTGATGACACTGAATGAAAATGAAACCATGTTAGCTCCTGTCAAAGTATCAGCCACAGGGGTAAGTTCACCTGAAAGTATCAACGTAGTTTCCCTATCCAGTGCCAATCGCTTGCTGGCTTTTCCTTTAAGCGAACTTAAAATCATGAGTAAAGGGCGTGGATTACAAATAATGAGCTTGCCCAAAGGCGAGACACTGCAGTTTATTAGTCTAATAGAAGGTGGAGAATTTGTATTGGAAACACGTGGCAAGCGCGGTGCCAATCATCGCGAGGTTTTACGCATTCAGGATATCGTTAATAAGCGCGGTCATAAAGGCAAAGAGCTTTCCGTTAATGGCAGTATTATCGCTGTCTGTGGTGATGTGACCAATAAAAGTTGACGGTTATGAAAAAAGCGGTAACTGGCTGGCAGCCTTATCTGGACAGACTTTCAGCTTTGCTGAATATTGCCCGGGTCAGTCTGTTGTTTTCGATTATGACCTTTTATATCCTCACCCGAGATGTAGATGGATTAGGATTATCGGAAGCAACCTTTAATAAGATCGAACTGTATAGCTGGATCAGTCTGTACGGTTTTCTCATCGTCTTTTCTATGGTGATGCCTCGCTGGCAGAATCAGACAGATTCATTACCCAATGTTTACTCTGTTGTAGACATCACCATGATCGCTTGGTTAATGACGATGGCCGGAGGAGTAGATAGTGGCTTTGGCATTTTAATTTTACCTTTTGTTGCTTCAGCCTGTATGTATAGCCGTGGTCGGTATCCGATGATCTATGCGAGCTATGTTTCCTTACTGATCAGTTTTATTACCGTTTTACAAGTTACCCGTAATGGCTTAGATTATTTCAGTATACGCATAGGTACTATCGCCATTATGCTGATGGTTGCCGCTTATTTGGTGGCTGGTCTGACTGCATTCGCAGCCAAAACTTTGGCGCGCTCGCAAAATCAGCAGCTTATCCAATCACAAATGTTGAGCAATTATAAGAATTTATTGGTGCGTGCTTTTAACTTTGTGCAGGAAGCGGTAGTTGTTCTGGATGAGGCTGGTGTTATCTGGTTGATGAATCGACGAGCACAGAATTTTTTTCCTGATTTACTGGTGGACAAAAAAACCAGCTTATTTCGGGAGATCCAAATTGAGTGGTTGCGGCGTAAAAGACATTTTTTTGAATGTAGTTGTACGCTGGGGAAATGGCCGATGCGAGTACGGGTGCGGATGTTGCATGAAGCAAATAAGCCGTTATTAATCCTGTCGATGCGTTCCGAAACGGAAATTGATCAAGAGGCCATGGCTATCAAGCTGGCTTCATTGGGGCAACTAACCGCTAATTTGGCGCATGAAATACGCAATCCATTATCTGCTATTCGTCAAGCAAACGGGTTGCTACAGGAAGATGAACAAAATACTGCCCAATTACGCTTATTTCATATCATCGAAAAAAATATCGGACGCATTGATAAAATGCTGGAAGACATCAGTACATTAAATAAGCGAGACAAAATTGATAAACATTCAGTTGATTTCAAAGCATTCTGGTTAGCATTTCTGCAAGAATTTATGATGATAAAGCCAGAGGCTGAAAATTGCATTCAGCTGTCGATGGGTCATCATCCACTGTATTTGTGGTGTGATCCTGTACATTTGCAGCAAATAATGTGGAATCTGATGAACAATGCTTGGCGCCATAGCAAGCAAGATAATAATGCCATACAAGTTTTATTACGTGAACGAGGTCGCGATAAAATAGCCATTATGGTGGTTGATAATGGGGCAGGCGTCAGTGTAGAAAATCAATTACGCCTTTTTGAACCATTTTTCACCACTGAATCCGGGGGGACAGGGCTAGGATTGTATGTGGCGCGTGAACTAGCTCAAGCTAACCATGGACAACTGAGTTATCGCCCTAAATTAAATGGATTCGAACTGATTTTACCAAGGATGCTAGATGAGTAACCAAATAGAATTAAAAAAACCGGTACTGGTCATAGATGATGAGGCTGATATACGTGATCTGATGGAAATAACCTTAATTAAAATGGGTTTATCAGTGCACACAGCGGTAGGCGTTGAGGCGGCAAAAAAAGCGTTAGATAAACAGGCTTTTTCGCTGGTATTAACAGATATGCGTATGCCAGATGGTTCCGGGCTGGAAGTAGTGGATTATATTCTTAGCAAAAATCTGGATACCCCCGTTGCCGTCATTACAGCTTATGGTAGTGCAGAGCAGGCAGTTGAAGCTTTAAAAAACGGAGCTTTTGACTATTTGCAAAAACCCATTACTTTGGCTCAATTACGCACATTGGTTAAATCAGTGTTTAAAATTAACAGTGATCAGATTGAAGAGGAAGTATCTAATCAACCCAATATTAAAACTAAGGTAACCAGCAAAAATCAGTTAGATGATAAAAAAGGCAGCAATGCAGCTAAGAATCGACCCAATGAGCGATTACTTGGAAATTCACCACTTATCGCTGAAGTACGCCAACTGGTCGCTAAACTGTCCAATACAAATGTTCCAGTCTATATTGCCGGAGAGTCTGGCAGCGGTAAAGAACAGGCTGCACGTAGTATCCATGAACAATCTGCCCGTTGTCATAAACCATTTGTGGCAGTCAATTGTGGTGCTATTCCTGAAGCTTTGATGGAAAGTGAATTTTTCGGGTATAAGAAAGGCAGTTTTACCGGTGCAGATAAAGATAAAGATGGTTTTTTTCAGTATGCAGATGGTGGTACCTTATTTTTAGATGAAGTTGCGGATCTGCCTTTATCAATGCAGGTCAAATTACTGCGGGTAATTCAAGAACGAGCAGTACGCCGAATTGGTGAAATGGAAGAAAAACAGATAGATGTTCGTTTAATCTGCGCCACGCACAAAGATCTGAATGCCTTAGTTGAGTCAGGTCAATTTCGACAGGACTTATTTTATCGATTAAATGTTGTATCGATGACCATGCCACCATTGCGTGAATTACGCGATGATCTTCCTGAGTTGATTAAAATTTTGTTGCGCAGATTACCTCAGGCTAATCAGCTTACCCTGACGCAAGCTGCTCAGAAAGCTTTATGGCAATATAATTATCCAGGCAATTTCCGTGAACTGGAAAATATTCTTGAGCGGGCCGTGGCTTTGTCGAAAAATAATCAGATTGACATCGATGATCTACAAATTCAAAGCCATCAATTTGCAGCGAACAATACCGCAATCGCTAAAATCAATTCTGATCCGAAAAAGGTGGCTGTTGCAGATAGCATTGACAATTTTCATTTAGGTCAAACACAGATTCAGGATTATCTGGATGATGTTGAGCGCCGCATTCTTGAGCAGGCACTTGCTCAAACACGATTTAATCGTACGCAGGCAGCTAAATTACTCGGCATCAGTTTTCGTTCGATGCGCTACCGCATGGAACGACTAGGTATTAGCTAATGGTAGAGTCGTTAACAACCTTAATCTGCATCACGCCATTGCCCGAATGGTTGCAGCTCCAACTACAGCCATTATTGGATAATGGTGACATGGTTATGCAATCTCAGCCTCCACTTCAAGGTCTGTATCTCATCTACGATGAACAAGGGCTTGGTTTGGCTCGGGCAGGAGAAAAAGGCATCGTGCGTGTTGATTTTGTAGCCGGTAAGTCGCGTCACCGTAGGTTATTTGGTGGCGGAGAATTACTCTCGCGTGCAGTTCTGGCAAAAAATCAGCCCGTTGTGTGGGATGCTACTGGTGGATTAGGTCGTGACGCATTTGTTCTGGCTTCTTTAGGCTTGAAAACAATTATATTTGAACGTAATTTTATTATTTATTTGTTGCTGTCAGATGGTTTGTATCGTGGAGCAAATGATCCAGATACCGCCGAAGTGATGCAGCGGATACAACTGCATTATGGCAGCATCAGTAGTTTACCAACAGATTGGCAGATCGACGCAAAACCGGATGTGGTCTATCTGGATCCCATGTATCCGCAAAAACAGAAATCTGCAGCAGTAAAAAAAGAAATGGCCTATTTTCATCTACTATTGGGTAATGCAGAGCTGGAAAACGATAAGGCTTTACTGCAAGCAGCTCAGAGGCTAGCTCAAAAACGGGTGATCGTGAAGCGTCCGGCAAATGGGGTGTTTTTAGCGGATGTACAGCCAGCGTTCCAATATCAAGGTAAAACCACACGATTTGATGGATATCTACCTCAAGTATAAATTCTTATTATTTTAAAACCGTGTTTCTTTATCTAATTGAAAATAAAAACTATTGTTCAGATTTAGCTATTAATCAAAGATAAGCAGAAGTTACTTCAAATAAATTTAAAATCAAATGCCCAAATGGAAATATATTAATAGAAAATACACCTTCAATTAAGTACTAAATCACTGATTAAAAAAAATGAATTAATAGATTTAGACGTACTCGTGTTTCCTTATGAAAAAGTATTCAATGTAGAAATAACGGGTATTGCTAAATCTGAATATAAATTTGCTTATGGTAAAAATACAGTTTATCTGAATTTAAGAAAAATAATCTAACTGATATTCTCCATGAGGATCAGGATATTTGCTTGGTCATTCAAGTCAATAATAAATTGCCAATAGATGAAAATAATATAATTCTAGGTGGAGAAGGGAAAATGGGAATGAGGGTTTTATAGTATGTACAGATATTCTGAAGAAAGAAAAAGGGTTTTCCTTTCTTCAGAATCTAATCCATTTGCCAAAATAGAGAAAAGAAATAATTTAGATTATGTTTGCTCTACTTTTAAATTTTGGATAAAAATTGATCCAGATATTGTGCAGATTGAAAATATAAAATAGTAAAATAAATAAAAACGCCAACCTTAAAATTGGCTTTTTATTTAAGAATTATTATGCAGTTTATTTAACAGTTCTCATTTTACTAGAAGGGAGAAGCACCTTAACAAGCGAAAAGACGTGGTCAAGTTATAAGGGAGAATGGCAGAGTGTAAGCCGTGTGCACCCCTTTCACGCCAAAAGGGTTGTTTGCCCGATATTAGCTAAAGATCTAAATAAATTGATGGCTTAAAGTAAAAAATATAGAAGGGAATGATACTTTATTTTTTGAGAATTTCACGACCAATAAAATAAACTATTTAATTAAAACCCATGACTTATCTCAGATCTCAAAAAGATATTATTTAAAAAAAATTTATAAAAAAATTTCTAATCAGAACTAAAAGTATATTTTACATAGAATAAAGGAAAATTATCCATGTCACTTTTAATTAATGCATATGCAACGGTAACAAATCCACCAATGCCAGATTTTCCTTGTCAAAACCTCCTGCATCGTAACCTTGATGATGCGGAGTTAACGGCGCATTTAAATGGCTTTCTAGGCTATATACTCAATGCTGGCGATGGGAAAATGAATGCTCGGCGTTATGCTTTGTATCGTCATATTCAAAGAGTGAAACACCATTTTAGTTTTGCAATAGATGATGATCAATTTGATCAGTTTAATGCCTGGGCAAAACAAGCAAATGTTATTATCTATCTTCCTGACGGGACTGTACGTAATGCAGAAATGGCAATATTACAAAATCCGGATGGTAGTTTTGATCCTGATGCCACCATGCCTTATCCCTCAGAAGCGTTACAACGTAAAGCGAAAACAGAACATTATCTAAACACCCTAGGATTAACTTCTCCTGCCAGCTTACCCCCTGTTGTGGCCGAGTCTGAAGTTATCGTCAGATCAGCTGAAGAGATTGCGCATCGTGCGTTAGCATTAATGATCACCGCTATTCAAGCACAAAGCTTTCTGGAAAATGCGCCACTCGACCCTAAAGTACTTCAACAACGTTGCCCGATCGGTTATGCCACGCTTTCAGATCATGAACGAGCATTTATTCATAGCATGCAACCAACAGAACAAGATCTCAACAATATGTCTTGGCGATATGAAGCTTTATCAACGCTTGAATGGGCGTTAAATTGGCAAGCACAGCTCCCTTTTGCCAATCAAATTTGTCCTGTTGCTGATTTAATTGATCAAGGGATGAAATATAACCAACAACAAGATCAGTCTTTAAGTTTAAAACCTGTAAGTGAACTATTGGATGCTTTAGATTTACATTTTCGGTTACACTGGATAATAAGAGATTGTGAGATCAATGATAAAGAAATACCTGCATCGATTAATAGTGGCGTGGTTCATGAACGTCATTATGCTCTTAATTGGTTAACAAATTTTGAAAATGCGGCTTGGGATGATGTAGACACGCCAACTTAATGCATAACCATTAAGTTACATCTAAACATAAACATGATGAACAGATAGACGATAGCAGAAAATGAAAGCCGGTTGATTAAACCGGCTTCGATCCATATGACTGTAAACGCATCATTTATAAAAAATAATGAGATGAACAGATAACCTTAGAAAGAATAGCTGACCTGAACCTCCTCAACGCCAGTTAATTCTGTTATCAGACGGTAGAGCGGGTGCAGTTGTTGATAACGACGGCTGGTCTTACGCAAATAGTTGAGGAAACGGTGAATTTCTCCACGGTATTTATCTTTACCGTCTCGGTAATACAAACGCGCAAAGATACCGGCTACTTTTAAATGACGTTGCACCCCCATCATTTCAAATTCGCGATAAAACTGGTCAAAATCACTGCGAACGGGTAGACCGGCAGCACGGGCTTTTTCCCAATAGCGAATAACCAGATCAAGCACAAATTCTTCATCCCATTCTATAAAAGCATCGCGTAATAAGGAAACTAAATCATAAGTGATGGGACCATACAAGGCGTCCTGAAAGTCTAAAATACCAGGACGATCATGTGTCAGCATAATATTGCGAACAATAAAGTCGCGATGCACATATACTAAGGGCTGATTCAGTATTTCTGGCAAGATAGCCTCAACAGTTTGTTGCCACATTTTTTGCTGGGCATCAGTCAAGGTGAGATTCAACTCTTTTTGGACAAACCATTCAGGAAATAATTGCATCTCACGATTTAAAATTTCCAGATCATAAGGTGGTAATTGCTCAGCTTGGCTACTCAGTTGTAATTTAATCAGCTCATCTATGGCCTCGAGCAACAATAGTTTGTGTACTTCTGGTCGTTGATCTTGTTGCAAAGCGGCAAGGTAGGGCGTATGGCCAAAATCTTCTAGAGCCATAAATCCCAGTGTGGCGTCAGCATGATAGATAGCAGGTACTTTTACCGCCTGAAAAAGGCTCTGTACTTTAATATACGGTGCGATGCTCATCTTATCTGGAGGGGCATCCATGCAGATAACACTGTTGCCATTAGTAAAGGTTGCGCGGAAGTAGCGCCGAAAATCAGCATCAGCCGCAGCAAAGCTCAGATCGAAAGATTGTTGCGGATAACATAAATTCAGCCATTTTTTTAATGCAGTTTCACGTTGCATGATCATTTTCAGGTTAAAATAAACGCTATTTTAACTGGCAAAGCCGTTTAGGTGATACATTGTCCCAATTATTTCCTCCTAAAATATTAGTTCAGGCACTCACATCAGTGTTTTGTGCCTTACCTATCATGACGTTTGCGGCATCTCCTCTATCTATGGGAGATGGATCTGTCTGCACCGCACCACAACGCCCGAAAAATTTCGTCAAACCGGTACAGCATAGTGGTGAAAGCAATCCCGGCAATGACGTCACCCGAGTTATTGCAGATAAAGTCAATGGTCAGTCACAAACCCGTGTACGGGCAACTGGCAGTGTCATCATTGAGCGAAATGATGTCACGTTGAACTCTGATTGGGCGGATTATGATCAGCATACTGATATCGTCAAAGCGGGCGATCATTTCACTTTAGATAATGGTCAAGGGCGAATTAGTGGACAGCGTGTTACCTATGATATGAAACAAAGCACCGGTGTTGGTGATGCCGGACGTTTTGAAATGGAAAAGGATAACCGGCGTTTGCAAGGGGTGGGTGGTGAAGTACAAATGGGTGGCAAAAACCGTTACCGCCTGGATAGTGCTAAGTTCAACACCTGTAATCCGGGAGATGACAGCTGGTATATTCGCTCCAGCAGTATCGATCTGGATTATGATAAAAACGTCGGTGTTGCCCGTAATGCAACATTATTATTTGGTGGCGTCCCATTATTCTATACCCCTTGGATAGATTTTCCGTTAAACGGTAATCGCAAAAGTGGTTTCTTGGCGCCAACAATCAAGGGTGGATCAGACGGTATTGAACTGATGACCCCTTATTATCTCAATCTCGGACCAAATTATGATGCTACCATACGTCCGCATCTGATCAGCAGCCGCGGTATACAATTAGGTGGAGATTTCCGCTATCTGCAACCAACATATTCAGGTGAAATCAATGCGGAGTGGGTGCCCAGTGATCAGAAGAGTGATCATAAGAATCGCGCCAAAATAGATTTTTCTCATAATCAGTATTTTGCAAAAGGTTTAACTGGCGGAATAGATTATCATCAGGTGTCAGATGATGATTACCAGCGAGATTTCTGGAAAGGGGACAATGGCAGCGAAAATCTCAATCGTCAGGCTTGGCTGAATTATCATCGTGATCTATGGGGAGGCACGTTTGACGGTAGCTTGATGGTACAGAAATACCAGACACTGGCATCAGAAAATGGTTATAAAGACCAACCTTATTCAAGAATGCCTAAATTATCCGCCACTTGGAACCGTTATTATGGTAATCATTATTCTTTCAACGTCTATGCAGAAGCAACGCGTTTTGAAGAAAGAAAAATTGGTCATAAAGATGCAGAATTAAAGTTTCCCGATGGCACGCGCTTAGTGATCAACCCGACGTTTAATGCGGATTATTCCACTCAATGGGGTTATATTCGCCCGAAACTGAGTTTTCATGCTACGCATTACGACATGGATAAAAACAATAATTTTAGCCAACAACGTAGTTTGGATCGTGCTGTACCGATTGTCAGTATCGATTCAGGTTTGACGTTTGAGCGCTTGTGGCAAAGTAAAAAAACAACAAACGGATTTATTCAAACTCTTGAACCGCGTTTATTCTATACTTATATACCGCGACGGAATCAGGAAAATTTTCCCTTATTTGATACAGCTGAAAACAGTTTCACCTACGATCAATTGTTTCGTGAAAACCGCTATTCTGGACATGATCGCATCAATGCGGCTAATTTTCTGACTACGGCTTTGCAAACGCGTTTATACGACAAAATTAATGGTCAGGAGCGTTTAGCGGCGGGTATTGGACAACGTTTTTACTTTCGCAATGATAATGTTAGATTGGATGAATTTACACCGAGAAATAAAGAACGTAAACGTTCGGATATAGTGGCATTTGGTCGCGCGTCTTTGAGTCATAATATTAGTGCTGAAAGTAATTGGCATTATAATCAGGACTTAAAAACCTCTGAAAGTTATAATTTCGGCATACGTTATACCCCTCAGGCGGGCAAAACCATTAGCATGCGCTACAAATACGGTCGCTATGAAAATCTGTATGACGATGTCTACGGTAAAATACGCTCAATTGATTTCGGTATGCAATGGCCACTTTCACGCAATTATTATTTAGTTGCGCGGGAAAATTACGATTTCAAACACAGCGTCGCTTTAAATCAAACCATTGGTATCCAATATCAAAGTCCGTGTAATTGCTGGAGTGCTGGTCTGGTTGGTACTCGATACACAGATGGATACCAAAAACGTAAAACCGCAGTATTATTTCAATTACAATTACGTGACCTGACTAGTGTCGGCAATGGTCCGCTGGGACAATTAAGTACACAAATTCCGGGTTACAGCAATAGATATGAGGTAAAACATTAATGAAATCCATACAAGGCTGGCTGGTGGCTTCAGCATTGGCACTGACTCTGCAATCCGCTTTTGCAGCAGATATTAAACCCATTGATAACATCGTGGCTGTGGTCAATGATGATGTAATTACCCGGCAGGAACTGGATGTCATGGTTAAACAGTTACGCACACAGATTCCTAAAGGCAATCAGGTTGATGTTAAAACATTACAACAACAGGCGTTAACACGTTTGATTAATAAAGATCTGATGATTCAAGCGGCTAAACGCGCCAATATTAGTGTCAGTCAGGATGATGTTAACGAGGCCATTCATCAATTTGCCACACAGCGCAAACTGACGGTAAAAGAGCTGGTTAATCGTCTTAGAAAAGAAGGCATCAGTGAAAGCCAGCTGCGCCTGACCATGCAAGAAAATTTGCTGGTGCAGCGCTTGGAACAAAGCGAAGTGATGGCAAAAAGCCAGGTGTCAGATGCTGAAATCGATAGTGCGATCGCGCGTGCCCAACAAGAAGGACGTCAATTACCCCCTCCTATCACTGCTTATTCTTTTCACGTCCAGCATATTCTGATCAAGAATGATAATAATGTTACCCGTAAACTGATCGAACAGATTGCACATCAAGCTCGTTCTGGTGCTTCCTTTGAACAACTGGCTCGTCAGTATTCACAAGATGGAAGTGCTGAAAATGGTGGGGATCTGGGTTGGTTAATGGATGGAGAAACCGTGCCGCCATTTGAGGCTGCGGTTAAACAGCTTAAACCTGGACAGATTTCATCACCGGTTAAGACGCAATTTGGTTGGCATGTTATCCGATTATTAGAAGTTAGAAGTGATGACAGTCCACAGCAACGCTTGCGTAATGGTATGCGAGCCGTTTTGGTGCAAGAAAAAAGCCAGATTTTGCATCAGAATTTACTTAAACAGTTGCAGGATCAGTCCTATATCCACATCAACAGTCTGGATAAGTAATCGAATGCTAAACCTAGCCGGCTCAGCACGGGCGAAGATGCGTCAACATCAGTCTAGAGTTGATCAACGATGATATCCAAGCCCGTAATTGCAGTCACCAGTGGTGAGCCGGCAGGTATCGGTCCCGATATCTGTCTTGATTTGTATGCCTATACAGCAGATGCCCGCATAGTGATATTGGGTGATACGCATTTGTTGCAAGAACGGGCTCAATTGCTGCAAAAAAAAGTAAATATACAGCAATATAAACCAGATAACGTTCCTGAGCCCAATGTGCTAGAGGTGTGTCATTTACCCCTGAAAACCGCAGTTCAACCGGGCACATTGAATGTGGCCAATGCACAATATGTATTGGCTTTGCTGGATCGAGCTTATGCGGGAATTCAAACCGGCGAATTTTCGGCTATGGTGACAGCACCGGTTCATAAAGGCATCATCAATGACAATGGATTGCCTTTTACTGGTCATACCGAATATTTGGCTGAAAAAAGTAATACAGATCAAGTTGTCATGATGCTCAGTGGTGGCGGACTGCGTGTTGCTCTGGTGACCACCCATCTGCCCTTACGTGCCGTTGCAGACACCATTACGCCAAATCTGTTAACGCGCGTACTGACCATCTTACATCAGGAAATGCAACTTAAATTTGCTATAAAACAACCAAGAATTTTAGTTGCTGGTCTCAATCCCCATGCCGGAGAAGGCGGTCATCTTGGGCTGGAAGAAAACCAAATCATCATTCCTGCCATCGCCCAATTACAGCAGCAGGGATGGCACATAAAGGGACCTTTTCCAGCAGACACTATTTTTCAACCATTTATGCTGAAAAATGCTGACGTTATCGTGGCGATGTACCATGACCAAGGACTGCCAGTGCTCAAGTATGCTGGATTCGGTGCTAGTGTCAATATCACATTGGGATTACCTTTTATCCGCACTTCTGTCGATCACGGTACAGCATTGGAGCTGGCGGGTACGAAACAAGCAAGTTCGTCAAGCTTAAAAGCTGCCGTTGTTGCAGCTATTGAGATGTATCAGCAACAAAATCGGATTCATGTTTGCTAAATATGCATATTGCTCTTAAAATCTAATTCTTACTATACGGTATTAGAAGGTAAATCATGGCTATGCCGTTTATCGAAATGAAAGATGTGGCGTTTGCCTATGGAGACCGCCCCATCCTGAAAAATATTAATTTTTGTCTGGAACCAGGCAGCTTTACCGCAATTATGGGTAGTTCTGGTAGCGGTAAAACCACTTTATTACGGCTGATGACTGGTCAGATCACCGCTCAGCATGGACAGGTATTGATCAACGGACGGGATATAGCCAAATTTAACCGTGAAGAACTTTATCGCCATCGGCGTAATATGGGCGTATTGTTTCAATTTGGCGCACTATTCACTGATTTGTCAGTATTTGATAATGTTGCTTTTCCCATTCGCGAGCACACCGATCTGCCCGAAAGTATGATTCATGATCTGGTGATTATGAAATTGAATGCTGTGGGATTGCGCGGCATTGAAAAGTTGATGCCTTCAGAGCTGTCAGGCGGCATGGCTCGCCGGGTGGCATTGGCTCGAACCATTGCATTAGATCCAGCACTGTTACTCTATGATGAACCATTTACTGGATTAGATCCTATTTCGCTGGGTGTGATTGCGAGTTTGGTGAGTAAAGTGAATCATTCATTACAAACCACCAGTGTCATGGTGACTCACGATATTCAGCAATCGTTGGATATTGCCAGTCATGTGGTCTTTCTGGCACACGGCGACATTATTTTTTCTGGCTCGCCTCAACAGATGCGACAACTAGATTCACCGTGGATAAATCAGTTTATCCATGGACAGGCTGACGGGCCGGTAGCTTTCCGTTATCCGGCGACCACCACATTACAACAGGATTTAAATATCGCGTGATGAAAGCAATTCAACAACTGGGTGCAAAAACCCTGAGTTTTCTCCAGCATTTGGGCTGTGCAACACTATTTTTGTTTGCTGCTCTGTTACGCAGTGGAACCGTATTGCGCCGACCGCGTTTGGTGATTAGGCAAATGTATTTTTCTGGCGTCTTGTCGATCATCATTATTGCTGTATCTGGATTATTCGTAGGTATGGTATTGGGTTTGCAGGCGTATACTCAGCTGGCTAAATTCAAATCAGCAGATATCCTCGGTTATATGGTTGCTGCTGCTATGTTGCGTGAGTTGGGTCCCGTCTTAGCCGCAATTTTATTTGCCAGCAGTGCCGGTGGAGCGATGACCAGTGAGATTGGTCTGATGAAAACCACAGAACAGCTGGAAGCCATGAATGTGATGGCGATTGATCCGGTAGCCAGAGTAGTGGCACCCCGTTTTTGGGCTGGTGTTCTTTCTATGCCATTACTAGCATCAATCTTTAATGTGGCCGGCGTGTATGGAGCCTACCTGATTGGTGTGAAATATTTTGGGATGGATAATGGTGTCTTCTGGGGACAAATGCAGAATAATCTGAATATTCATTATGATGTAGTGAATGGCTTGATTAAATCAGTGGTTTTCGGCATTGTGGTTAGCCTGATTGCGGTGTATCAGGGTTTTTATGCCAAGCCTACTTCCGAAGGAATACTGCGTGCCAATACCCGTACGGTTGTGTCCAGTTCCTTAACCATTCTGGCAGTGGATTTTATGCTCACAGCACTGATGTTTACCAATTAAGATTTTGATTAACAGGTAATAATATGAAAAAAAATAGTCTGGAAATGCTGGTTGGCTTATTCGTTTTAATAGGCATAGCCGCAATTCTTTTCTTATCTTTCCGAGTAGCTGGTGGAAATGGTCTTGGTTCATCCCAGCCTACCTACACCCTGTCGGCTTCTTTTAGCGACATCGGAGGTCTTAAGCCACAAGCTCCAGTTAAAGCTGCTGGGGTCGTTGTCGGCCGTGTTGACAAAATTGTTTTGGATCCGAAAACTTATTGGGCTAAAGTCACTTTAAAAATCGACAAACAGTACCAATTTAGCAGCGATACTTCTGCTCAAATCCTGACTTCTGGATTATTAGGTGATCAATACATTGGTCTGGAGCAGGGCGGGGATACCGATAATTTGGCTGATGGCGATTCAATCACCATCACCAGCTCAGCCCTAGTTTTAGAACAGCTAATTGGGAAATTTATGACCAGTTTTGCTGAAGGTAATGCCAAAAGCAGCGACAACGGCAGTCATCATGCCGCATCCGCTACCGAATAAACATAATGGTCTAATAATATTAATAAACCACATCATTTAATTTAAGGATATATCCATGAAATTGAATAAATCTGCATTGTTGGCTTCTTTAAGTATTGGCGTGATGAGTATCAGTTTGGCATTTGCTTCCCCACAAGACGCGGTAACCCAGCTGAAAGGTAATGCCACGCAAGTGCTGAATATTTTAAGCAACGCCAATGGCAAAAATGACAGTAAGGTGCGCCTGCAAGCTGAAAATTATGCCATTCCCTATTTTGATTTTACCCGTATGACTGCGTTGGCCGTTGGCGCGCCATGGCGTACTGCTACTCCAGCCCAGCAACAAGCTTTGGTTTCTGAATTCAAAACTTTGCTGATCCGTACCTATTCTGGAACCATGCTCAAATTCAAAAATGCCAAAGCAACGGTTTACGACAATCCGGTTGTGACTAAAAATGGTCGTGAAGTCACTGTTCGCGTTGATGTGACGGCTCCTAACAGCAAACCAGTACGTATGGATTATTCAACTTATCAGTCTGGTAATACCTATCGTATTTTTAATGTTTCTGTCGAGGGAGCCAGCTTGGTGACGGTGTATCGTAACCAATTTAATCAAACCATTAATCAAAAAGGCATTGATGGACTGATTGCGGATTTACACGCTAAAAACGGTAAATAAACATGCGAACCGAACTTCAGGGCAGCACAGTCAACCTGCATGATACGGTCACCATGACAAGTGTGCATGAAGCAGATTATCAGCAGTTTTGCCAATGCATCAAACCAGGAATAACCACAATTGATGTCAGTGGCGTTACAGAAGCTGATTCTGTTTGTGTAGCTTTACTGATCGCCGCAAAACGGCTAGCTCTCCAACAACAATTTGACATTCAAATCATCGGTGCGCCATCAGGATTGATTACACTGATGGCACTATACGGCGTTGAGGAATCTCTGCAATGAGTAAATCCAAGTTGATTATTGCTTGCGTACTTTTATCCTTTAGCCAGCTAGGCTGGGCGGAACAACCTAATCAGGATCCTTACGAAGGCTATAACCGCTTTATGTTTAAAGTAAACGATCGTTTGGATCATTATGTCATGACTCCGGTAGCCAAAGGATATCGTAAGATTACGCCGTCTCCAGTGCGCACAGGCGTCAGCAATTTTTTTAACAATTTGCGCGATGTAGTTAGTTTTGGCAGTAATGTGCTGCGTTTGGACATTGAAAAAGCCAGTACAGATTTTGTCCGTGTAGGTATCAATACGACTTTTGGTTTGGGTGGCTTAATTAATTTTGCTGACGCTGGCCGAATTCCCAATAACAAAAATACTTTAGGCGATACGTTTGCATCTTGGGGATGGAAGAATAGTCATTATTTTGTTTATCCTGTTTTTGGTCCTTCTACCGTACGCGACAGCATTGGTAGTAGTGTCTTGTATGCCTTTCCGGTGCAGAATGCGATTTTTAAAGATTCAGCTGTACGTTGGGGGGTTAGCGGTTTAAATGGGGTGGCAACACGAGAATCCTTACTGGATGTGACCGAAAGTCTGGATGATGCTGCGCTAGATCGTTACGCGTATACCCGTGATTTATATATGAAATTGCGCAATCAGCAAGTTGGCGGTAATTTATATCAATCTGATACTGATGAAGAGGTAGATATTGATAGTTTAGTTCCAGCTGACGAAGAAACGGCACCGGCTACTGAACACCAACCTCAATCTAAACATACTCATACCGAGGGGAAAGTCGCTCATTATTGATCACCCCATTTACTATTCTGTTTCAATGCGATGATCTGAATACAGAATATTGATTGATAAGAGACTAGATAAATTTGCGCTATTGCTGAATGATTAAAGTTCATTAATGAGTCTGATATGGATTAATCTTAGTCAGCGTGACTTGCATTCAGTGAATCCATTGATTTTTCAATTGGTGAATAATTTGGGCTGATGACGTCAAATTTTGCTTCTGTAAAATGGACATGGCTTAAACGCTAAAATTTCTGCGCAATTAAATTTTATTCTGAATGAAAAATTATGCATGCAGATCTTGCTGATACGCAGGATACTTTGCAATCAGATGCATCAAGTTTGCTCAAGTCAATAATACCCGGCGATCGCAATCGTTATGGATGGAGGTAATATAGCTTTCCAATTTCTGGGTAGGTTATAAACTGCTGCTATAAAAGTTGTGTTAGAGCGAAAGTTTCATCGTGTCTACCACTGACAACCGGAAACACTGAAGAGTGCAGAAAAATAAATGGAATTGAGCTTATCAATAGCCTAACTCAATTCTTTAGACGCTAAATTATCCGTAAGAAATGTTTGCGGATAAAACAAGAAATTAAACCCAGCTTTTGGATAAACAATTAATCAATAGTCAAAACAGGAACAGTGCTATGTATGAAGTTAACCGTAGTGTTTTTTTGCTGATTCCATTGGAACCATTTTGGGTATGGTTGCAGAACTTACCCGATATCAACTTGGATGGTTTGTCGCTCAAAGCATTACAGCAAGACGCCAATGCTTATTTAATCTCTACTGCTGAAAATAGTGAAGATCTATGGCTTCAAATTGAACAACATTATCAGGATATTTTTGCTGCTGAATTGGCTGATTGGTGTGAGGATGAACGTCGCTGGCCACAGTTGGATGCGGATACTTTCCTAAAATGGTTTGAGGTTAAGTCCTCCATGATTGTGACTGATTTGGCTAAGGAAGAACTCGAACGTGAGGAATTTGTGCCGATTGAGTTAAATTAAATCCTGTTTTTTTATGCCACAGCCTATGTATTGAACATAGGCTTTTTCGTATCTTCTTTAACTATGTTAAAATATGTTTTGGTTGGGATAGTCTTCTCAGTCTTCTTAATTTAATGAGTTGATTTCATTGACACAAGGTGGTTCTGATTAAGTGGAAATTAACCTAGGTTAGTTGAAGTTGTCTGAATGAAAAGAAATCTTATATTGTCCAAGTTAGATGGTCTGTCGCGGCGACAAATGTTGATGTCTGGCAGTGTAGCGCTGCTAGGCACCCTATTACCAAAACAGGTTTTCGCTGGAGCACAACGTGAAGAGACGTTGGCTGATGATGTAGCCTCTGTAATGCGTCATGCCGTTAGTAATGCAAATCCACCTCGACTAATTTTTAAATCGCAGGCAGAAGCCAATCGCTGGCTAAATGCGATGTCCTCACGGCTCGAGCGCTACGTTCCGGAAGTATATGGTCGAACACGCTTGCTGACTAATATTCAGTATGAAGCAATGCGGGCAGGGCTGGATACGCAAGTTGTTCTTGGGCTGATTGAAGTGGAAAGTCGTTTTCGTCAATATGCTATTTCCCGTGTTGGTGCAAGAGGTTTAATGCAGGTGATGCCGTTCTGGGTTAAGCAAATTGGGCGAGCAGAACATAACTTGTTTGATATTCGCACTAACTTACGTTATGGCTGCACCATTTTACGGTATTACCGCAATCGCGAGAATGGTAATATGGTTCGCGCGCTGGCGCGGTATAATGGTAGTCTAGGACGTACAACTTATTCTGATGCGGTGATCGGTGCCTGGCAAAAACACTGGCAGTGGTCATAATCATTCTTTAGAATAAATACCAGTTTTTAACTTCGGTTGCCTGTTAAAGCAGCCTGAATCCATATAGGAAACCACCATGTCTGTTAACAAAGTCATCTTGGTTGGTCGCTTGGGTCGTGACCCTGAAACACGATACATGCCCAGCGGCGATGCAGTAACCAATTTTTCCATTGCAACTGATGAGCAATGGCGTGATCGTAATGGTGAGCGTCAAACGCGCACGGAATGGCACAACATTACTCTTTTTGGCAAGCTCGGTGAAATTGCCAGCCAGTATCTACGTAAAGGTAATCAGGTATTTATTGAAGGTCGTATCCAAAGTCGCAAATATAACGGTAAAGATGGAATTGAGCGTATTGCGTACGACATTATCGGCAATGAAATGAAAATGCTGGGTAGTCGTAATGATGGGGGTAGCGCGGGTTATGATTCTCCCAATGGCGGTGATCATTTTGCGCCAAACAGCAATGCAAATCCGGGAAATTATGATTCTGCCCCTGCCGCCTCAAATGCGCCTCCCGCTGCTCCACGTCGTCAGCCACCTCGTACCGCGCCTACACCTGCGCCGGTGGATGATATTGATGATGATATTCCATTCTAAAGTTTGCCTATAGGGCAATGGTGGATGGATCAAGAGAGTATTGATTAGTCAATGCTGGTATAAAAAAACCTGCCATGTTATGAGCAGGTTTTTTTAACGTCACTTATTCCGTAATTTATAGAATTAGTCCGATGCACCCACACGTAACCAGTACGTAAATTTAAATCAACTAGCTATTTAATTTATTCATTCAGATTTCTAACTTGAATTTTGCCGTTTGAATTAGATGTTTTGATAAAATGATTAAAAATATTGAAGGAATTTATTGCGTTTAACTTAATCATTATATTGAAGTTTTTTGGTTTTTATCATGGCTGGATTGATGATCTGCACGGCAGTGTTGGTGCCTTTTAAAAGAAATTTATCCTCATTATAATCTTTGCTTATTTTAGCGGGTCTGTTAAAATATCATACATGGAACTGCGCAAGCCGCCAAACACCGGGCGGCTTGCTTTTTGTTATTAATACGATATACCGTTGCGCATTCACGGCGGTATCTTGGAGAAACATGATGCAAAAAATTCCCTTGACCGTTTTTGGTGCCGAATTATTAAAACAGGAACTGCAACAGCTTAAAAGTGTGGCTCGTCCTGCTGTGATTGAGGCTATTGCTGAGGCACGTTCGCATGGTGACTTGTCGGAAAATGCAGAATACGAAGCAGCTAAAGAAAAACAGGGTTTTATTGAAGGCCGTATTGCGGAGATTGAACACAAACTTTCGCTAGCGCATATCATTGATCCGAAAGAAACCAATGCTGACGGGAAGGTTGTTTTTGGGGCTACTGTAAAAATGCAGGATCTGGAAACGGAAGAAGTGGTCAGTTATCAGATTGTCGGCGAGGATGAGGCTGATATTAAGCAAGCTAAAATTTTTGTTGGCTCACCAATTGCACGCGCGCTGATTGGTAAGGAAGAAGGGGATATTGCCGAGGTTCAGGCGCCCGGTGGCATACGTGAGTATGAAATCCTTGAAGTCTTTTACATTTAATTAACCGTCTATTAGCATTTGTTTTTGGTCCGGTAATCATTTACCTTAGATCCTCATCATGGAGATAGAGGTAAGGGTGTTAATGTATTTCAAGTCTATTCTAAAGATGGGCGTACTAAGGATGAGATTACAGATCAGATTAGAGATTAGGCTATAAAATATTGTGGTGATTGGAGTTGACCGGTAGGACAATATTGTCATTCTTTTTAGGAGAAAATGCTAAAAGATTTGAATTTAGAAATAAAGAAATGTAAATAATGAAAAAAATATTTCTTTTTATCCAATTTTTATTTTTCTCTTTCTGCACTCAAAAAAGTTTAAGTATGGAAGAAGTGAAATATTATGAAAGTTTTTCTGGATATGATCATCCAATAAAATTAAACAATGAGATCGATATTAATAGTTTAAAAGATAAAAATATTTATTTAAAAGCTATTTATATAAATAATAAACTTGAAGTAGTTGAAAAATATATAAACAATCATCTTTTTTTTAGGTATGTTTATGTTTATGAGAAAAATAAACTAATAAAAATAGAAACTACTAATATTAATGGAGAAAAGAAAGTAATATTAAATGATTAATAATTCTTAAAAATAAAAGCTAACTTATATAATTTGGCTTTCTCTATTTGCAAAACCATGGACACTTAATGGAATAAAGTTTTAGAAGAATTCCCAATATTAAAGATAAATTAATATTTAGTAAGTTATAACAGAATAATGCAAACAAATAATGTCATTTTTAGATGAAGTTGAAGAATATAATTGGAAAAATCTTTTTAGCCACTTAATAAAAAATTTTTCTAATGATGATAAACCATTTAGTAGAAAAATTTTCCAATTATCTGTAGCGATGGGCTCTTTTAATGAATTAATTCTTTAAAGATAGTGTTTTATGTAAACAAGAAAATAATATTCTAGATGATTTAAGAAATAAGCTTTATAAAACGGCAGAAGCAATTAAGTAGAACTTAAAAGCGATTCAATTGAAGAATCGCTTTTATTTATTCGTCTGTGTTTTTACGGCGGAATAAGACTAATTGTTTGCCAATATGCTGGATTAGCTCGGCATGGGTCGCAGCACACAATTCTTGTGCAATAGCGATACGTTTGGCGCGGTCATCACCAGCTACCTGCACTTTTATCAATTCATGTGCATCTAAATTGCGATTGGTTTCGGCGATGACTTCTGGCGTCAGTCCATGTTGACCGATCAGGACTACTGCATGAAGCTGATGTGCGCGGGCTTTCAAGGCCATTTTATCTTTACTGCTTAAATTATCTGTTGGCATTTTTCTTTCCATGTTGCTTGAACTTTTAATCCGATAAGCGGATTGCAGGTTCGATTGTCAATAAGCTATTTTAAATGACAACGATAATTTTTTATAGTTAATCTCTATTCTTGACGACGATGTGAAAAAAAGAGCAATGAACGCTTTTTACACTTAGCAGTATTTTGTTTAATTTGTCTAAGATGGGTCGCTAAAATTTCGCTTTATTCGATGGTCTGAATACAATTTGCTTAATTAACGAGATACTAAAACCATCCTTAAATTTACTAAGTTAGAGAAAATCTTCAAGTTGCGAATAGGGTTTTTTGTAGTGGATCAATTGTATTTTTGCAATGACAAGTTGTTTAGAATTCTTGCGCTTAACCTACTGCGTTAATTCATTATTACTAATTTGATGATAGTGCCAGCCTGTAATTGATACTTTCATGTTGTCCGACCCCCGATCATGATACGCAGCTCTGGTGAAAGATTGATCGCCTGAATAATCTGCTGATGCAGCGGTTTAATGATCATTAGCTAGGTAGTCCGAATTTAATTTCTGATTGAATAATGGAATATTTTTGGTAACAATTTATTGGAATTGGGAAATAAGCCATCTACTAAAACGAGGCTGTTATGACGAATTAATTTCGATTTTAAGTGAGGTATTTATGCTTCGCGATTGTTCCGTAGCTGATGGTAAGGCATGCCTGATGATCAGTTGATGAGCTAAATTGGTAATCGTGTTTGCGTTTTTATTGCTTATTCTTGGGGCTGTTGAGTTTTGATCTTAATCAGTCCACATCGGTAATATAATATAACAATAAGCGAACGCTAAAATGCTTTAATCTTACAAGCGTATTTTCGACAAAATGACGGTAATGATAAAGTATCCATATGCTATCTATTAATACTCGGCGATGAGCTAATATGTAAAGATTTTATATAAGCCTAAAGGGTAACTTTCCACCTTTCTATTACCCAAATACCAAAAATGGCTATGTCTTTTAATTTACCTACTATATGTAGGTATTTTTTATCAGATACACACTTATTGCGTTAATTTTTTCCATTTTCTGATTTTAGTCCGAAAACTTTTGAAGGGAGCAACCGAGTTGATGTGAATAAATCTTGCAACAGTCCAGCTTTCAGGATAAGGCTTAGTCCAATTCCTGCTATCTTTTATAAATAGTGTCTCCTCCGACAATGAACCAATCCAGCCAGTCCAAATATCGACCGCTTGTTCAAAGTGCTGTATAAGCTCTTTTAAAGATAATTCTTTATATGCTTGATAGAATGACTGATAAAGCTCACCTAATTGATTCCATTTGTAGCCTTTGGCAGGTAAAATGGGAATCTCTCCCAAGAGTTCGGTATCATCCCATGACTTTACTAACGCTAACCAACCTAGTTGATAAGCAATCATTTGAGCCGGTGTTTTATCAACACCATCCACTAAATTATCTTTTTTATCTTCAGGGACCGTTTTAAACTCTTCAATAAATAACTCAGCCGTTTTATTGATTTCATCTAATAATTGCTTTTTGTCCTGATAGATCATAGTTAGTTCTCCGTTAACCCAATTAACTTAGCTATTGTATGTTATAAGTATCTTACCCATTAATCAAGTAAACCGATACTGTCAAATTAAGGAAGAACATAAGCCAACAAACAAAAGTTACCGTTACAAATAGTTAACAAACAAATAATTTGTGACACTCAAAACTCTGGTTCGACTTTAATTGAAAATCATATTATTTTTCTCAAAATAAGTTGTATATTTGAACATCTACCAATATTTTATAATAATTGTTTAACATTAAAATATATCAAATAATCAATAAGATATAATTAATTTTGGTAGGATTATTCGTGAATATTGAGTTGTGTTTGTGGATAGTATTCTTGATAGATACGAAGTAACTCAGCCATGAGATATTCATCGATGTTGGGTGAAATAGCTAGTTCAATAATGTGTGTTTGTTTTTGTTTTGCCGCGTTGATTCGATGATTAATATTGTCTATGAAGTAAAAAATCTGGTTAGTCTCCTGCAAAAATTTTAATGCGGATACCACCGCCACCACTGAGAAGCAATAACTCATTCTGAGCATTGATGGTGACTTTTCCACCTGCACTGGTTAAAAACATATTCTATGGTTTGGCATCAGATAGCGGGCAAATCGCCATGGGTTGCTAAAAAGTGAATGATCAATCTAATGAGTTTTAATTTGCGCTGGTTTAAGTTTCCAGAGACCTTCAGTGCCACAATTAGGAAATATATTTTAATTTCGTGAAATAATCTTTTTTTGCTGATGATAAAGTGTATATTCTCTTGCGATTTCACGCTACAATAGAGTGGTTTTTTCAAGAATTTGCATTATGGGTGTTCGTTCTAAATCTTCCAGTGCGTGGCTCAATGAGCATGTTAATGATCATTATGTTCATCTCGCTCAAAAAGAAGGCTATCGTGCACGTGCGGCTTATAAATTGCTGGAAATAAATGATAAAGATCATTTAATTAAATCTGGTGCTGTTGTGGCTGATCTGGGCAGCGCGCCGGGAAGCTGGTCGCAGGTGGCGGCGAAGTTGGTGGGTAGCCAAGGTCGGGTATTTGCTTTAGATATTCTGCCTATGGATCCTGTAGAGGGGGTAGAGTTTATTCAAGGGGATTTTCGTGAAAATGATGTGCTGATTCAGTTTGAAACTTTATTAGCTGGATGCGAGTTAGATCTTGTAATTTGTGACATGGCACCCAATATGTCGGGTAATAACATTACTGATCAAGCCAGAAGCTTTTATCTCGCTGAGCTTGGTCTGGAGTTTGCTCAGGTACATTTAAAACGTGGCGGTGATTTTCTGGTTAAAATTTTTCAAGGCGTAGGGCAAGATGAGTTTCAACAGGCCATGAAAAGTAGTTTTAGTCAGGTGCTCGTGCGTAAACCGAAAGCTTCCCGTGATCGTTCGAATGAAATCTATTTATTGGGACGTGGGAAAAAATAGGGACTAGCCTTTGCAACTACATTTAGTTGTCGTTGCTTTGGGTAAAGAATAATTATTTAACCTCCTTAGGAGTTTGTGATAGTGCGTAATAGCGTTAAAAATCTTTTGTGCTTTTTGGTGCTGGCTTTATTCTGTATGGCCGCATTCAATGCAGTAAGTAATAAAAAAGATAATAAGCAAATTGAATATTCGCAGTTTATGCAACAAGTTAACAAGGGTGAGATTGCCAATGTGAATGTTCAGGGGTCGCTGGTAAATGGCTTTGTTCTTGAAGGCCAGCGTAACGATAAATCTGCTTTTGTTGTTAATGCGCCGACCCCTTTGGAAGAAAATTTTATCAGTACACTGCTGGCTAAAAACATTCGGGTTAATGTGATTCCGGAAAAGAAACCCAGTTTTTTAAGTAATCTTTTGATCAGCATGCTACCGTTATTGCTGGTGGTAGGCGTATTTGTTTATTTTATGCGTTCTATGCAAAGTGGTGGCAAAGGTGGTGCGCTTTCATTTGGAAAAAGCCGTGCCCGTTTAATGGATAAGGACAGCAATAAAGTTACCTTCGCCGATGTTGCAGGCTGTGATGAAGCAAAAGAAGAAGTACAGGAAATTGTAGAATATTTACGCGCGCCACAACGTTATCAATCTTTGGGTGGTCGTGTTCCTCGCGGTATTTTAATGTGTGGTAGCCCTGGTACGGGGAAAACGCTTTTAGCTAAAGCGATAGCTGGTGAAGCACAAGTACCTTTTTTCAGTATTTCTGGCTCGGATTTTTTGGAAATGTTTGTCGGCGTTGGTGCTGCTCGCGTTCGGGACATGTTTGAACAAGCTAGAAAAAACGCGCCTTGTATCATTTTCATTGATGAGATTGATGCTGTGGGTCGTCAGCGTGGTGCAGGTCTGGGCGGTGGCAACGATGAACGTGAACAGACGCTCAATCAACTATTGGTTGAAATGGATGGTTTTGAAAGCAATACGACCGTTATTGTGATTGCAGCAACCAACCGCCCAGATGTTTTGGATCCGGCTCTGATGCGTCCTGGTCGTTTTGACCGTCAGGTTGTGGTGTCATTACCAGATATTCGTGGTCGTGAGCAGATTTTGAAAGTTCATGCGGCTAAAATTCCGCTGGATAAATCGGTTGATTTGCCGTTGTTGGCTCGTGGTACACCGGGTTTCTCTGGTGCTGATCTGGCCAATTTAGTGAATGAAGCGGCTTTATTTGCTGGTCGTCGCAATAAATCCAAAGTTGATATGGGTGACTTTGAGGACGCCAAAGATAAGATTTATATGGGACCGGAACGCCGTTCCATGGTTATGCACGAAGATGAAAAGAAAGCGACGGCTTATCATGAGTCCGGTCATGCCGTGATCGCTGAGGTTTTGGATTTCACTGATCCTGTGCATAAGGTAACGATTATGCCACGTGGTCGAGCGCTGGGTTTGACTTGGCAATTGCCGGAGCGAGATCGTATCAGCATGTATCAGGATCAGATGTTGAATCAGATTTCAATTCTGTTTGGTGGTCGAATTGCTGAACAATTGTTTATCGGGCGCATCTCTACTGGGGCATCAAATGATTTTGAACGTGCTACTCAACTGGCGCGGGATATGGTGACCCGTTACGGTATGTCGGCAAAAATGGGTCCGGTGGTATATGGTGAAAACGAGAGTGAAGTATTCTTAGGGCGCTCTGTGACCCAATCGCAGAATATTTCTGAAAAAACCATGCAAGAAGTCGATGCTGAAGTGCGCCGTATTCTGGATGAGCAATATGAGATTGCTTATAAGATTCTGGATGAAAATCGCGACAAGATGCATACCATGGCTAAAGCACTGATTGAATGGGAAACTATTGATCGTGATCAGGTATTGGAAATTATGGCTGGTAAGCAACCCAGTCCTCCTAAAGTCTATGACGAAAATGTGATTCCAACTGATGCTGAGAAAGAGGCGGAGCCAGAAGCGGACTCTCAATCTGAAGTTAAGGATGCAGAATCAGTCACTACTGCCGATGATTCTGGTTCGAATACTTCAACACAAGAAACGGTGGAAGATTCAGAGACGCAGAAACCGCATACAGCCGATTGATCTGACGAATATAAAAGGTAGCCTTCGGGCTACCTTTTGTTTTTGGGGCGGAATACTGAGCATATATTGTGTTTCTACATTTAGCTTAACATGATTGCTTGCTGCATTTTATTTGGAAAGGTGCGGGAATATTCCGCTGTGAAATTTGAATGATCATGTTTGGTTGATTGTGGTGATGGGACGGATTAAATATTGGTGATGAAGATAAAGCTGGAAAAGAAGCCAGAAGTTAAGGGAATGGCGATAAATGAATGATTGTGCGCAGGATGTTACAGAGACTTTTTGGCAATGTGGTCGCTTTCAATTGGCTCTAACGCAGCCTAAAATTATGGGCATTGTTAATGTGACACCGGATTCATTTTCTGATGGTGGTCGGTATGATTTGTCAGTTAGTTCTGCACTGAAGCATGCTGAGCAATTGTTGAAGGATGGCGCGGATATTCTGGATATTGGTGGAGAAAGTACCCGCCCTGGTTCAGCAGAGGTGTCTGCGCAACAAGAATGGGCACGGATTGAACCTGTATTGCAGGAACTGATCAGTTGGAATGTCCCTATCACGGTTGATACTCGTCGAGCATGGGTGATGCGTCAGTTGCTTGAACAGGAGTTAACCGATGGGATTAATGATGTTCAGGCACTGGAAGATGAGGACGCGGTGGCTCTGCTGGCTGCTTGTCCGCAGACAGGTATTTGTTTGATGCATATGCAGGGACAACCGCAATCTATGCATTTCAATCCGCGGTACGATGACGTGGTGACGCAAGTTGGAGGTTATTTACAACAACGGGTAGCAGTATGTGATCAAGCCGGTATTGACCGCAAGCGTATAGTTGTGGATCCGGGTTTTGGATTTGGTAAAACGATGCAGCACAATATTCAGTTAATGCAACATTTTGTTGAGTGGCACAAGCAGGTTGATTGTCCGGTACTGGTTGGTTTGTCACGAAAAAAAACCATCGGCGTGCTGACGGATGAGCAGGAGCCGTCTAATCGGGTAATGGGCAGCGTTGTAGCTGCTATTGCTGCGGTGGCTCGTGGTGCGGCGATAGTACGTGTGCATGATGTACGCCAGACACATCAGGGGTTACAAGTGTGGGCGGCCATGGGTGGTAAGCTGATTTGATGGTCTGGATGTAGTGAGATGATAAGGCAATGATATTAAGTTGTAGCTAGGGATAGGTGCTAAGCTTTTGTGATCAGCATACGATTTTAGCTAGCTGCCTTTGTTCTATACTGTAAATAGTTAGTCGCTTCGGTTGAATAGATAGGTAAATACATTATGATGGTTGATGTGGTTGTGTGAATATTTTTTCCTGAAATAGGAACGGCTATAATGGGCTATGAATTCAGGATAGCTAATGATGCGGACTATTTTTGATGTTGTTACATTCAACATAAAACTTGAATTTCTACGTTTAAGGTAGAAATAATCTTGAAATGAAGCAATTCTGATTCAAACAAGGTTAAGCTGATCAGGCTGCTGTTGAGCTTAAGATATTTTATTTGCTGACTGATCTTTGTGGGCTGTTTTACAATGGTCACTTTGTCTCATTCTGTTGGAGAGGGTAATGGTTAAGAAGTATTTCGGTACGGATGGTGTGCGCGGTGAAGTGGGAAAATACCCGATTACGCCTGAGTTTGTACTGAAACTGGCTTATGCTGCCGGTCATGTTCTGGTACAGCATGGTTTGGACCACCAACCTACAGTTTTAATCGGTAAGGATACACGGATTTCTGGTTATATGCTGGAGGCTGCTATGGAGGCGGGCTTTACTGCCGCAGGAGTAAACGTTTTGCTGACCGGTCCGTTACCAACTCCTGGCGTGGCTTATCTGACGCGAGCCTTACGGCTGGATTGTGGTGTTATGATTTCTGCGTCACACAATGCTTTTCATGATAATGGGATTAAATTTTTCGCTGAAGGCGGTGTTAAGCTGAGTGATGAGTTGGAACTGGAAATTGAGGCAGAATTAGACAAGCCGATGCAAACAGTACCTTCAACTCAGTTAGGACGTGCGAGGCGGATTAATGGTGCCGTTGATCGTTATATTGAATTCTGTAAATCGACTTTTCCCAATCATTTTCATTTACGTGGTTTGAAGCTGGTTATTGATTCGGCTAATGGTGCCGCTTATGCGGTAGCACCGAAAGTATTTCACGAATTGGGTGCAGATGTCGTTAGTATTGGTGATAAACCGGATGGTTATAACATCAATCAAAAAGTTGGTGCCACTTATATTAAATCTTTGCAGGCAGCGGTGCTACAGAATGAAGCTGATTATGGTATTGCACTCGATGGCGATGGCGATCGGCTGATGATGGTTGATAAGGTCGGCAGGGTATATGATGGTGATGCGCTCATTTATTTTATTGCTAAAGCGCGTGCCTATGCAGGAACGTTACAAGGTGGTGTGGTCGGCACGGTGATGACTAATCTGGCCATGGAGCAGGCATTCAAACGGGTCAATATTGATTTTGTTCGTGCCAAGGTGGGTGATCGTTATGTTCTGGAACAGTTGCATCAACGTGGCTGGGAATTGGGCGGTGAAGCCTCTGGGCATATTGTCTGTTTGGATAAACACAATACGGGTGACGGTATCATCGCTGCTTTACAGGTCTTGGCAGCGATGCAGGTTTTGAAGCAGGATTTGGTCAGTATACAGACCGACTGGCAACCATTTCCCCAAACGATGATTAATGTCCGCATTGATAAGGATCAGGATTGGTCAAGTATTGCCAATCCGGTTGCTGATCAGGTTATGACCGAGCTGGGCGAGAGTGGTCGCGTTGTGTTACGTCCTTCTGGGACGGAACCAGTGGTTCGGGTGATGGTAGAAGCCCGTCAAGCAGAGGACGCTCAAGCTGCAGCAGAGAAGATAGCCAATGCAATTAAGGCTGGATTATCCAATTAAGCAGTTGTACCAAGATGATTGAAAGACGGGCATGATATGTTTGCTTTACTAGAAGCTTTTTTCACACAATATGGCTATGCTGCCGTGTTTCTGGTTCTGGTGATTTGTGGTTTTGGTATTCCCATTCCAGAAGATGTAACTTTGGTTGCCGGCGGGGTGATCGCTGGTCTGGGACATGCTAATGTACATATGATGTTTGCAGTAGGTATGAGTGGGGTATTAGTTGGCGATAGTCTGATGTTTGTTCTTGGACGTTTATATGGTGATCGCATCCTTAAATTCAGATTTGTGCAACGTTTGTTAACACCAGAGCGTTACGCTCAAGTGCAGGACAAGTTTAGTCGCTATGGCAATAGGGTTTTATTTGTAGGTCGGTTTTTACCTGGTTTGCGTGCGCCCATTTTTCTGACAGCGGGTATGAGTGGCAATGTTTCGGTCTTGAAGTTTTTAATTATGGATACACTGGCAGCTTTGCTATCCGTGCCTATATGGATTTATCTGGGTGAATATGGTGCCGAAAATGTTGATTGGTTGATGCATAAGGTTCATCAGTTTCAGGCAGGCTTGTACGTAGCTGTGGCCTTAGGAGCAATAGTTTTGGTTTATTATTGGCGCAAAAAACGTCAGCGTTCCAGATTTTTTAGAAATAAGATGGCTGAATTTCGACAGGCTAAAGCCGATAAAAAAAGTCACCATGAGAACAAGTAAGTATTGAAATAGATGAAATCTATCTGACTGTATTGATGGTGGAAAAAGATAAATAAAAGACAACTAATCAAAGTTGTCTTTTTTAATTAATTAGAATGTCCGATCTTACTTTCTTGACCATTCAGTAGTTTGGTGATGTTGCTTTTGTGACGATAAAGAACCAGTATATCGATAATGATGATGGCGATAATCCAGCTTGGCCAAGGAATAAACCACCAAGCCACTAAAGGGCTAATGATGGTGGCGATGAGGGCGGCTAATGAGGACACTTTAAAGCCAAAGGCAATGATTAGCCATACTGCTGCACAAATGAGCGCGGTTGGCCAGGAAAGCGCCAGTAATACACCTAGCGCGGTAGCCACGCCTTTACCTCCCTTAAATTTAAAAAATATTGGCCACATGTGACCCACCAGAACCGCCACAGCAACAGCGGCAATGGAATAGTGGCTTAGGTGCCAGCTAGTTTGGTAGTGACAGCACAGCCACACTGCTAGCCAGCCTTTTAATGCATCACCAAGCAGGGTAAGCGCGGCAGCACTTTTGCGTCCAGAGCGCAACACATTGGTTGCACCAGGGTTGCCGGAACCATAGCTATGTGGGTCTGGCATGCCCATACAGCGGGATACGATAACGGCAAAAGACAAGGAGCCAAGCAGATAGGCGCCGATAATTACAAAGTAGTTCGCCATAAGGGTGTTTCTTTAGTCTACAATTTCAAGGTTAATATTCTAACTGAGCAGGTTGTTCATGGATACTATCTTTTTACATGGTTTAAAAGCGAAAACGTTGATCGGGGTGTATGAATGGGAGCGTCAGCAGCCGCAGATTTTGCTGCTGGATCTGGATATAGGGACTGATTTTTTGCAGGCAGCGCAAAGTGATGATGTTGCAGATACAATTCATTACGCTCAAGTGGCCGAGGAGATTATTTCTGCGCTGGCAGAACAGAGTTTTTTGTTGCTGGAAGCATTGGCTGAATATGTCGCGCAGTTTATTCTGACCCGGTATCAAGCTTTGTCAGTCAAGGTCAAAGTCGTTAAACCTGGAATATTGGCTTCTGTGGCTCAAGTGGGGGTGATGATTGAGCGACAACGTGTCGTATTAGAAAATAATTAAGAAAAAAACAGGATGAACAATAGGGTTTTAACGGTTTCTCAGATGAAAGAATGGGAAGCTCAGCAAGATAACAACGGCATCAGTTATGCACAACTGATGGAAAATGCCGGCACTGGAGTTGCTAAGGATTTGATGCGTCGTTTTTCTCGACGGGAAGTTGTGGTTCTTTGTGGTAAAGGCAATAATGCCGGTGATGGTTTGGTGCTGGCTCGTATTCTGGCTCAGCATGGCTGGACAGTCTCTGTATTGTGGTTACAAGGACAGCATTTATCCGCTTTGGCTCAGATGAATCACCAGCTGTTACCGGTATCAGTTCGTACGGTGGACATAACTGAATTGAATTTGATTTTGTCTCATGCTCCGTTGGTTGTGGATGCGGTTTATGGAACAGGCTTTCGCGGTACGCTCCCGTTTGAAATCAAACAATGTTTCGCCACGGTGAATAATAGCGCTGCTGTTACGCTTGCGTTGGATTTACCCAGTGGTGTAGCCGGTGATGGGGATGTGATTGCGGACGGTAGTTTTCAAGCACAATTGACTTATGTTTTTCACGCATTAAAACCTGCTCATTGTTTGGCGGAAGTCGCGGCTTTATGTGGTGAAATCATTAATATTGATTTAGTGAGCTAATCCGCGCTTTATGGGGAAATACGCTACACGGTTATGGTTACTGCTTAGTGTACTACTTCGCCTATGCAACTTCATTGCTATGACGATGAAGTGCATGTGCTACACTGTTTGCGAATAATGATTATGCGTTCGTTTCAGTCGCAGATAATAGTCAAAAACCATGGCAATATTACGAATTAGCAGCCGTCCTTTTGGGGTGACTTGAATTTTATTTTCATGCAAATGTAAAAGTCCAAGTTGGGACAGCTGTGTTAATTCGGTTAGTTCATCAGCAAAATAAAGCTTAAAGGGTTGTGGCAAAATACTGGCATAGTCAGCGTAATTTAATTCGAAATGGCACATCAGATCCTGAATGATGCGACGGCGTAACAGATCATCTGCATTAAGCTGATAACCTCGCAGTACAGGGAGTCGGTTTTTATCCAAAGCCAAATAGTAGGCATTCAAATCTTTTTCGTTTTGACTATATATGTCGGCAATTTTACCAATGCTGGATACGCCAATGGCAATCATATCGCAGTCAGCGTGTGTAGAATATCCTTGAAAATTACGTTGTAGTCGGTTTTCCGCCAAAGCGATGGCCAGTTCATCCTGTGGCTTGGCAAAGTGATCCATGCCGATAAAGATGTATCCATTTTCCAGCAGAAAATGTATGGTGTTTTGCAGTATGTCCAGTTTGGTACTGCTGTCTGGTACCGTTGCGGTGTTGATACGTCGTTGCGGTTTAAATAAATGGGGCAGATGCGCATAATGATACATCGCTATGCGATCTGGTTGTAAATCCAAGATTTGTTGCAGGGTTTCCTGCATTGATTGCTCAGTCTGATACGGAAGTCCGTAAATTAAATCGACGCTGATGGAACGAAAGCCATTTTGGCGAGCAGCGTCGATAACGTAACGGGTTTCTACTTCGCTTTGTACCCGGTTGACGGCTTTTTGTACGATCGGATTAAAATCTTGGATGCCGACACTGATACGATTAAAGCCTAACTGTCCTAAAAAGGCGACAGTTTCGGCGGAAACATTGCGAGGATCAATTTCGATGGAATATTCGCCATGATCGATCAGAGTAAAATAACGCCTGATGCTGGTAAAAATATGATTGAGCTGTTCGGTATTGAGAAAAGTGGGCGTGCCACCGCCAAAATGTAGCTGCGCTAATTCAGGTTTACCAGTCCAGTTTTGTGCTAATAAGGCCAGTTCTTTATCCAGATACTGGATGTAGGTATCGGCGCGGCTGGTGTCTTTGGTAATGATTTTGTTGCATCCACAGTAATAGCAGATAGTATTACAAAAGGGGATATGCACATATAGCGATATCGGCTTGGATCCAATATGCTGCTGCAACGTGGCTTGTAATTGACTGGCTCCAAATTCAGGAGAAAAGCGATCTGCCGTAGGATAAGAGGTATAGCGAGGTCCTAATGATGGCAATGATGCAATCAATTTACGGTCAAATTCGATAGCAAATCTAGGTGTGTTCATCAGGCGTTACAGGTATTCTTTGAAGGAATGACGGTGCTTAAAGATCAGTATAATAATTATTTGTGTTAGAATAAGTTTTGGGGGCTTTTTAGCTGTAACATCGAAAAATACTTTCTATTAGATCAGGATTGATTAGAAAATTCAATATTTTCTGCTGATGTTTGTCATTATCTAAAATAGATTTGATTTAAATCAAATATTGGGGGCAGTAATTTTGACCATTCATCAGCAAAAATCAGACAAATATTATGATAAAAATACACAAACAGAGCGAAATAGTACAAAATTTATGTGAAAAATGTTCTTTTCACGTGCTATGTATGCCTGTGATTATGAAAGATAAAGAGTTAGATGAATTAAATACTGTTATTCGTCACAGCAAGCGTTTGAAAAAGGGTGAGTATCTTTTTCGTGCGGGTGAGCCATTCAAGTCAATGTTCGCAGTGCGCACTGGCTTTTTTAAAACCATTGTAACCAGCCAAGACGGTCGGGATCAGGTTACAGGTTTTTTTATGTCTGGTGAACTTCTTGGACTGGATGGGATTTGCAATAATTACCACAGTTGTGACGCAGTTGCTCTGGAGGACAGTGAAGTTTGTGAGTTGCCTTTTGTTAATCTGGAGCAAGCTGGAAATTTAGTTCCTTCTCTACAAACACATTTTTATAAACTGATGAGTCAGGAAATTGTACGAAATCAGGAAATCATGCTGTTGCTAGGTAATATGCGGGCGGAAGAAAGGCTGGCTGCCTTTTTGGTTAATTTGTCGCAACGTCTGAATTTTCGCGGTTTTGCAGCCAATGATTTTATATTACGTATGTCGCGTGAAGAAATTGGCAGTTATCTTGGATTGAAACTGGAAACCGTGAGTCGAACTTTGTCTAAATTTCAGCATGAAGGGTTGATTAAGGTTGAACATAAGCATATTCAATTGGTGCAACCTTGGATCCTGCATGAGATCGTATTAAGTTGCCAAAAAGCAGTCGGGTAAATTGTGGTGTCGTGTCATCAAGCCGTTTTATAACGGCTATAGTTTTGCAATCTGTTATCTCGAAGATGCGTGGTTTTGCAGATTAGCGGTCATCAATTCAATTAAAATTGGCCATGGCTGCCAGTTTTAGGGTGTCTTTGCCGTAAAATTCGGCAGTGAATCGGCGCATCCAACGGATTTTACGCAAACTATTTTGAATAATGGATTGAGTTGATGCTGGTTGCTCAGCAATGATCTGATGCCAAGCTTGTTGCGCTTCTGTGCTAATTCCAAATTGATTCATTAATTGTGCGCCGGAATGCAGATAGCACAATAAGTCGCGCGCATGGCACTGAGTTAATGGCATCGCTGTGAGCGGATCATCTTCAAAATCGATAAATCCGATTTGTTGATCGTTGATGAATATCATGTTGCGTGCAAATGATTCGCTCAGATATTGTTGCTGTTGATGGACATGAACAATCGCCCTTAAACCTAACCGCCAGCGTTGCAGCAAGGTTTGCGGATCCTCATGACATTCCCACCACTCTTTTTCCAGATTGTGTTCACCAATATTGCTGATCATGGTGGCATTAGGCTCTTGCGCCAGCACTTTGGGTACGCAAATATTGGCTTGTGCCAGCTCCTGAAGTCTTTTAACTTCGGTTCGTAAAGATGAGACACCACCAAGGTTGGGCACCGGTTGCAACATATGTATGCCACTTATTTTCTGAGCTATTTTCAGTAATCGATAGCGCCAAATGCTATTGCGTTTTCCAGCCAGTCTTACCCAGACTTTTTCTCCATTTGATAAAGTATGTTGCTGCATAAGTTTGCTTTGCATGCTGACGCATTGCTGGAGGGCGAGCTGATAAAAAGTAGAGTTGGTGGATTGTGACATGTGCGCAGATTGCCGGCTAATCGATTAAAAGCAGATTGTACTATAGTTGATCTGTTTTACTCTGTTCAGGAAGATAAAATAGCAATATGTAATTAATCAGTAGGGTAAACTCTGGTTTGAAATGGTAATGAAGATGAAGGTAATCCAATATTTTAGATTAACTGAAAGCCGAATTTGTTGAGTTGGAACATTATGGTGCTTCGAGAAAAGATCAAACCGTTTTATTAATCTTGCCTACCCATTTCAATCAGGTCATGATGAATTTTGGGATCATGACCTGAGAAGATTTAGGTGTATAGTTAACTGATAAAATTATGGGTTTTGATAATAAGCCTCTACCATTTCTCGTTCACGTCTGGTGTTCTGGCGCATCATGAAGTAATTAATGCCAATAGCTAAAGTACCCACTAAAGCAATAATAATTGTGGCCAATACATTCATCTGTGGATCAAGTCCCAATTTGATTTTGGAAAAAATGATCATAGGTAAGGTAGAAGAACCCGGACCAGACAAGAAAGAGGCGATCACCAAATCATCTAGCGATAAGGTGATGGAGAGCAGAAAACCGGAAGCGATAGCTGGGGCGATGGAAGGCAAAGTGATTAAAAAGAAGACTTTTAACGGTCTGGCGCCTAAATCTTTAGCTGCTTCTTCCAAAGACTGATCCAATTCTGTCAAACGTGATCTGATGATTACGGTGACATAAGCCATGCACAGGGTGGTATGTCCAAGCCAAATGGTAAAAAAACCACGTTCAAAATAAAGAACGTCCAAACCACTATTTTGTAAAAACATTTGTACTTGGATAATCAATAACAGCATAGATAAACCAGTAATAATGTCTGGCATTACCATTGGTGCGGACACCATGCCGGTAAATAAAGTGCTGCCACGGAAACGTTTGATACGTGCTAGGGCGTATCCGGCCAGTGTACCCAGAATAACGGCTGCTGCTGCTGAACATAAGGCTATGCGGATAGATAGCCACACAGCATCTAATATCTGTTCATTATGCAGCAGTTTGCTATACCACTGAGTGGATAATCCTCCCCATATGGTTACCAGTCGTGAGCTGTTAAATGAATAGATAACTAAAACCACCAACGGGAGGTATAAGAATACCAATCCCAGTAGCAGCATTCCTTTCAAGAACCATGAGTAGGTTTTATGATGCATGATCGGTTCCTTTTTCAATCTCACGACTTTCAAAACGCTGATACAAGGTAATGGGAATCACCAGCAGCACAACCATGATAACGGCTAAAGAAGAAGCCAATGGCCAGTTGTTTTCATTAAAAAATGTTTGCCACAATACTTTACCTATCATTTGATTTTCCGTACCGCCAACCAGTTCAGGTATGACAAACTCGCCAATAGCCGGAATAAATACCAACATGGAACCGGATATGATGCCCGCTTTAGACAAGGGCAGGGTAACGGAGCAAAAGGTTTTTATCGGTCCGGCACCCAGGTCGGCTGCGGCTTCCAGATAGCGATTATCCATTTTGACTAGCTGGGTATACAATGGCAATATCATAAAGGGTAGATAAGCATAGACCATCACCAGAATTAAGGAAAAATTGTTATAAAACATATCTAATGGATTTTGAATTATTCCCCATTTCAGCAAATAAGTATTGATGATACCGTTGCGTCCAAGTAAGCTTATCCAAGCGTAAACCCGTAATAAAAATGATGTCCAAAATGGCAGCATGATGGCCAGTAGCAGACCATTACGATATTTTTCTGGTGCACGGGAAATGGTATAGGCAATGGGATATCCTGCCACTAAGCAAATAAAAGTAGTGATAAAGGCATTTTTTATCGAAAGCCAATAGGCCAGCAAATAGATATTATTCCCCGGACGCCCCATTAACATTTGCAATAGGGAGTGACCAAAATCGTTGAAAATATCGGCGTAATTCTGATAGCTGATAATAAGATTAATTCTACCCAACTGTGCATCAACTTCGTATAACGGGGTATACGGAGGTATCGCCACATCCTGTTGTGAAAAGCTGATTTTCAGTACAATAAAAAATGGCACCAAAAACAACAGAATGAGCCAGATGTAGGGGATGGATACCACCACTCCCTGTGTCGGGCGCAGCCCATGCAGACGTTTAAACCAATTCATAATAAAGCCCTCAACATCTTTAGTACGTCAGTGGGCTGGCTTGATCGTCTGGCCAGCTGATGTAAACTTTTTCTTCCCATGTTGGCATAGGTATATTGCTTTGTTCCCAATAGGATGACAAAACTTGACTCTTGATGATTTTGCCTGATGGCAGCTGAATGTGAAAAATGCCGAAACTACCTAAGTAAGCAATCTCTTTAACGATGCCGACCGACCAGTTATATTCCTGTTGTGGTTGTTCCCGATAGATGTTGATGTCTTCCGGACGAATAGACAACCAGATATTTTGCTCTTCTGGTCCGCTGATACCATGTCCCAAATATACTGGTTGTTCTACATCAGGGCAGTGAATAACAGTATGATCGGAGCCGTCTTCTGTCACGGTGCCGGGCAAAATGTTGGTCTCTCCCATAAATTCGGCTGTAAAACGGCTATTGGGATAATCATAAATATCAGAAGGGGTACCGACTTGCATAAGTTGTCCATCAGACATGATGGCAATGCGCGAGGCCATGGTCATGGCTTCTTCCTGATCATGGGTCACCATGATGCAAGTGGCACCCACTTTTTCAAGTGTGTTGACGAGCTCAAGCTGGGTTTGTTGGCGTAATTTTTTATCCAATGCACCTAACGGTTCATCCAGTAACAGTAATTTAGGACGTTTAGCCAAACTGCGTGCCAACGCAACACGCTGTTGCTGACCGCCAGAAAGCTGATGTGGTTTACGTTTGGCATACTTTGTCATTTGCACCAGCCGCAGCATTTCTTGGACGCGCTCTGCTATCTCTTCTTTCGGTAGCTTATCCTGCTTCAAACCAAAGGCAATATTTTGTTCCACAGTCATATGTGGAAATAATGCGTAGCTCTGAAACATCATATTGATAGGGCGATCGTAAGGTTGTAGCTTGGTAATATCCTCACCATCAAGAATGATCTGACCCTGAGAAGGCGTTTCCATGCCCGCTAGCATGCGCAACAATGTTGATTTACCGCTACCAGAGCTACCAAGCAAGGCAAATATTTCATTTTTTTCGATATTAAGGGTGACATGGTCTACGGCATAGTTGTCGCCGAAGGTTTTGACAATGTCTTTGATCTGAAGGTAATGTGCCTGATCAACATTTGGCTTGGTGGTTGAGTTTTCGCTCATGATAAGGTGCTCCAGTATAATCGTTCCAGCCAATGCAGTGCATATGCAAATGTTCTGTGGTGTATAAAGAACGATGCAAAAACAAATCTGCTCCTGCCTTAAGAGGGTGCATTGTATGCAAGCATTTTGTGTGGGGCAATGAAATTTAAGCGTTAATACACTAAAATTCCATATATTGGGAAAATCTTTGCATATAAACAAATGTTTAGTGAAGCAACATTACTTAGATTAAATTTTGTTATGACAATATAACGCAATTAATCGCCAATTAAGCTTAATAATCAAGGCAAAGTTCTCATGCTGCTTAGGGTAGGACAAATAAGTGTTGTATTATAGTACTGAAAACTTGATATTTGGATAGAGTAGAATTCTTTTTTAATAAGATAAATAATTTTACTTGGACTTGCCATGCATGCTTAGCTCACTTTTCGCTTAAAAGGAATATGATGAGAATGTGGTAGGTATAATGAGTGTGATTAATGAGGTAAATGTGAAGAAAAAGATTTTACTTGGCATCAGTGGCGGCATTGCAGCGTATAAAAGTTGTGAGCTGGTGCGTTTGTTGAAAAAGGCCGGTCATCAGGTCAATGTGGTGATGACTCAGGCAGCAACGGAGTTCATCAGCCCAAGCACGTTTCAGGCGCTTAGTGGTGAGCCTGTGGCGATAGATACTTTTGCTGATAACAGCGGTAATGGCATGGCACATATTAATCTTTCGCGGCACGCGGATGTGATGTTGATTGCGCCTGCTTCTGCAAATACCTTGGCAAAAATTGCTCATGGTACAGCCGATAATTTGCTAACCACCTTGGTTGCAGCACGTACCTGTCCTTTGGCGGTGGCACCAGCAATGAATGTGCAAATGTGGAATAATCCAGCCAATTTGCGTAATCTTGAATTATTGCGACAGGATGGGATACAGATTCTCGGTCCGGCTGTTGGTGAACAGGCCTGTGGTGAGAACGGTAGCGGGAGAATGCTGGAGGCACGAGAATTAGCCGATCTGTTGACAGATGTCTGGACACCTTCTGTATTAGCAGGTAAACGGGTATTGATCACAGCTGGAGCAACATTTGAAGCTATTGACCCTGTGCGTGGGATTACCAATATATCTAGTGGGCAGATGGGCATGGCATTGGCTCGTGCTTGTCGTGCAGCCGGTGCATCGGTTTCACTCATCTATGGGCTGTTGCAGACAGCCATACCTGCTGGTCTGAGCTACTGTGAGCAGGCAACAAGTGGTGAAAGCATGTATGCAGCAGTACATCGTTTGATCGGTCAACAGGATGTATTCATCTCTGTGGCCGCTGTCGCAGATTATAAAGTCAAGAATCGTCGTGACCAAAAAATTAAAAAAACTGTAGGTGAACCTGTTCCTGTGATTGAACTAGCGGAAAATCAAGATATTTTGAGCTCAGTTGCACAGATGCCTAATGCTCCTTTTTGTGTTGGTTTTGCGGCAGAAAGTGAGCAGGTGGTGGAAAATGCGCGCATAAAGCGGCAAAAGAAAGGTGTGCCTTTGCTGGTGGCTAATCAGGTTGCGACAGCAATGGGTAAAAGTACCAATCAGGTTATTTTGATGGATAATGAAGCTGAGACAGCTTTACCGCAAATGAGTAAAGACGATACGGCGATGGCTATTGTCAATCGTTTAGCCCAACTGCTGCATGATTCAGTATAGTTGCTGTCAGCAGTGAGTTTATTTGAATGAGTTAATCTAATTATATTAAAGATGGGTTTATGAGTAATTCTGAAATATCTGTACAAATTAAAATTTTGCATCCTTTGATGACTGAACAATTGCCTCAATATGCTACAGCTGGTTCAGCCGGGCTGGATTTACGTGCCTGCATTGAAGAAAAAGTGATTTTACAACCTGGCGAAACCTATCTGGTGCCGACAGGACTAGCCATACATCTGGCGGATCCGAAATATGCGGCACTGATTTTACCGCGGTCAGGATTGGGACATAAACACGGTATTGTGTTAGGTAATCTGGTGGGTTTGATTGATTCCGATTACCAAGGTGAGTTGAAAGTGTCATTGTGGAATCGTGGGCAGGAAGCATTTGAGATTGAACCCTTGGCTCGGATTGCCCAAATGATCATTGTGCCAGTGATGCAGGCTGCTTTTGAAGTGGTAGAAGAATTTAACCACAGTGAGCGTGGAGAAGGTGGCTTCGGCAGCACGGGTCATCAATAAATAATTAAAATATAATATAGACGAAAAGCAAGGAATCCAAATGGATTACCTTGCTTTTTGCCATGGCAATGGCATTAAAGAAATTCTGGCATCTTGATCTTGATGCTGCGCGAAATTATTGCTGACTATAGCGCTCGATAAGGGTTTCCTGCATATTGACCGGCGCTTCTGCGTCAGTACGTTTGATTCGTCTATATTCTCCGTTGGATTGCATCATCCAAGCGCATTGATTGTCTGACAGCGCCAAAAGTAATGCTTCCTTCATGATACGATGTTTTAAATCTGTCGTTTCAATTGGAGTACAAATTTCAACCCGTCGGAATAAATTACGTCCCATCCAGTCGGCACTGGAAATCCATACTTTACTCTGCCCACCATTAGTAAAACAGTATACACGCGCATGCTCAAGTAAACGACCCACGATAGAGCGTACACGAATATTTTCCGACAATCCTTTGACGCCCGGACGCAAAACACACATTCCACGAACAATCAGTTCAATTTGGACACCCGCCTGACTAGCAGCATAAAGTGCTTCGATAATTGTCGGCTCCACGAGCGCATTCATTTTGGCAATAATGCGAGCAGGTTTACCAGCTTTAGCATGTTCAATCTCACCAGCAATACTGTCCAGCAACATCTTATGTAAAGTAAAAGGGCTTTGGGCAATTTTATGCAGATTATTTGGCTGACCTAAGCCGGTGATTTCCATAAAGACGGTATTAACATCGTCAGTTATATCTGCATCGCTGGTCATCAATCCCAGATCTGTATAAATGCGGCTGGTTCCCTGATGGTAGTTACCTGTGCTGATGTGGGCATAGCGTTTTAGCTTACCTTGCTCTCGTCGTACAATCAACGCCATTTTGGCGTGGATTTTGTAACCAAATACCCCGTATACCACGTGCGCACCAACTGCTTCAAGCTGGCTGGCCCAGTTTAAATTGGTTTCCTCATCAAACCGCGCCATCAATTCAACGACTACTGTCACTTGTTTACCAGCCAGAGCGGCTTTCATCAGCGCTTTTACCAGATCAGAGTTGCTGCCAGTTCGATATATGGTCATTTTAATGGCGATAACTTCTGGATCCTCTGCTGCTTGTTGAATCAAGCGTACCGTTGGTTCAAACGACTGATAAGGATGATATAAAAGCACATCTTCGTGTTGTATGACATCAAATAAATTATGGTTTTTACTTAAGGCAGTTGGTATTCCAGGGGTAAATTGTTTAAATTTTAGATCTTTACGATCAATCATGTCTGGCACAGCCATTAAGCGAACCAAATTAACAGGTCCATTTACGCGATATAGCGCATCCGGACTCAGATGAAATTGGCTAAGCAGAAACTGATAAACATGCTCTGGACAATTATCAGCCACTTCCAATCTGACCCCATCGCCATATTGTCTGTCCTGCAATTCGCCGGCAATGGCAACGCCCAGATTTTCCAGATCCTCATCTACGCTTAATTCACTATCGCGGGTCAAGCGAAATTGATAACAACCTTTGACGTTCATACCAGTGAACAGGGTATGCACATGCGCATGCAATATCGATGACAGGAACACAAAACCATCGTGACCATCGCAAATATCCTTTGGCATCTTCAAAACGCGCGGCAGAATGCGCGGTGCTTGCACGATTGCCATGCCACCGCTGCGACCGAAAGCGTCTTTGCCTTCCAATTCAACGGCGAAGTTCAATGATTTATTCAGTAAGCGCGGGAATGGGTGAGAAGGATCAAGTCCGATCGGCGTCAGAATTGGCAATAATTCATTGTTGAAATATTGTGCCACCCATTGTTGTTGTTGAGTATTCCAAGAACTGCGCGGATAAAAAGAAATTCCTTCATGGCGTAGTGCCGGAATCAACACATCGTTGAATATTCGATATTGTTCAGCGATCAAGGAATGTGCTTCACGGGTGACATTGGCGATAACAGTATCCGGTACTTCGCCATTTGCTAAAGGAATCAATGGAAAACGTTGTCTGGTACGTCGCAACCATGCCATACGAACTTCAAAAAATTCATCCAGATTGGAAGATACGATACATAAAAAACGAAGACGTTCTAGCAGGGGAATTTGTTCATCCTGAGCTTGCGCCAAAACACGGCGGTTGAAAGCCAGTAGACTGAGTTCCCGACAAAGTAAGCGTGATTGCGGTTCGGACATAATAAATACCTTTGACTGTTTTGGTATGTCAGATTTGGTCAGTTAATTTTAAGGGTACTAACCTTGTCACTATTCTGGCTGGCGGTCAAGACTTATTCACAATGAATTCAACCATGGATTATGGATATATTGACCAGGATGGTTAAAATTCAAAACTTTAGCATAATTTCCCGCCGCCGTGGCATTGGTGGGAATATCCTTGGTTACAACGCTGCCAGCGCCAATAGTGACATTATCGCCAATACAAACATTTTCGATAACATTACAATTTGGACCAATATAAACGTGATTACCTATTTTTGCAGCATTGCCTAAATTGGCTCCAATGACCGTATAAGGGGATAAATTGACATTATTCCCTAGCTGCGCAGTGCGGTTGATAATCAGCGGTCCGCCATGACCAATATACAAACCATAACCGATTTGGGTACGAGGGCTTATCATAATGCCACTTAGCCGTTTTTGCCACATATACATAGGTAATGCTAAATAATGCCACCAGCTTTTTGCGGCGGCTAAACGTAGCCAGAAGGTAAAGCGAAATCCGCGGTTAAACAAATACTGTTTAACAAAAGCCTTAAAACAGGTTCGCCCACAGTAGCGGAATAAATCACTTTTAATAAGCTCAATAACCATATAATCTCAAATTGCTCAATACCTGTGCAAAGGGCTGTCCTGATGAATAACAGAACAGCCCCATTATTTAATTTTCTTGAGGAGTGTAACCACTGATTTGGTCGGCACCCTCACCAAAGAAATAATTTTCCATTTGCTGACTAATATATTCTCGTGCTCTCGGGTCAGCAAGACTAAGACGATTTTCATTAATAATCATGGTTTGATAACGTAACCAACCATCCCATGCTTCCTGTGATACATTATCATAAATGCGTTTACCTAATTCATTTGGTAATGGAGGAAATTTCATTCCGGGTGCTTCTTTACCCAGTTTGATGCAATGAACCATGTGAGTCATATCGTTTCCTTACTGCAATACAGAAAAAAAAGATTGTAAAAGATTTTACCGCTTTTGCGGCAATTTAGAGTAGGGGAATTACCAAGAATCGTTTTTTTAAACAAAAAACAGTAGTTATATTCAAAAGGATTAGAACACCAGCAACTACTCAAGATTGAGAAAATTATTACCGCCATGCAATTAAAAAAGCAAAGCACAGATAAAATATAATCAAATTTTGACTATATTTGTGGTATTAAGCAGGCAGATAGTTTAATTTTTGCCACCTTTTGCAATAAAAAAGGCAGATGTGCCTACTTATAAAGCAATTAATCGCAGTGATATCGTGATGAAAAAATTGATACAAACAAGCGAAAGTCATTCAACCCTCGATTGCAGAAGACAATTACCAAGAAACATCAAGTAAGATTAAAACTTGATTGTCTACCGATTTAAACCACTTATGAAGCTTAAAGGGATATAACAAACATCACTCAATTTATCTTACAGACATCAGATAAAATAACTGCATGATCAAAACCGTTAAGGCAACTATAGAAGCTAGAGTCCAGTTAAACTCTTTTGAAAGTTTATCCTGTTGATGGTGTAGAAATTCCGTTTTAGCATGAATCGCATCGGTTTTTTCAATAGCATCATTCAGTAATAAAGGAACATCTGCTTGACGTTGTGATTCACCTGGTAATAACGTAAAAACCAGATTATTTAGATTACCGATATTGCCATTCATTTCAATATTAGTGGCACCGTTTTCCGGTAAATGAATCGGTGTATTGTTGCTCTGAGGAGTATTCACCAAAGAAGCGGTGGAATTCATATCCATTGTTGTTGGCAGATCAACCTGATTCATGGTTTGAGTTTGAGCTGCATTCGGCATAGGAATTTCGATTCTTCTGCTTGAAGGATTAAGCAACGTATTCAAATTTGGACATTTATCGGTGGTAGCTTTATTGGGTGAGGACACGGTATGATTTGCATGATCATTCGATTTTATTGAATGACGTTTACCTGGTGTAGTCTGATTCATACTCAAGGCATTAGATAGCATATCCATGACCTCAGCAGCATTTGGAACAGAATTAGGCTGAGAAGATCCATTTTCGCTAGTTGAATTTTGATTGGCTGTTTTATTACTATTAGCCTTAGAGACCACAGTAAACTGATGCTGACACTGTCGGCATTCAACACGGCTCCCACTGCTGGGAGCTGGGGAAGTAACAGAATTTTCCATGCGGCATTTAGGACAGATCACAGTAATCATCTTAGTCATAGTTATTTACAGCTATTTCATAATTAAATAAAGTGCTGAATCTGTTCTGTTTCATTTTTCATAAATCCAGAACAGCATTCAATTTATCTTCAAAACATCATTAGTACCAAACTCATAATTAGATTATGCCTTCTTAGTACCACTTATGCATACCCATCCATCATCTATCTTTGGTTGATTTAAGTCAAACCATTGAGCATAAATACTGCTCAGTTCCTCAGTTTGTTCAGCTAAAATTCCGGACAATACAATCTGGCCACCAGTTCGAGTGCGTTCGGCCAGCATTTGCGCCAACAAGCGTAACGGATTGGCGAGAATATTTGCCACAACAATATCATACTGCTCATTTTCAGGCAGATCATCAGGTAGAAAAAACTGGGCTTCAACCTGATTATTAAGTGCATTATCCTGACTGGCACGGATAGCTTGACGGTCAATATCGACTCCAGTTGCACTTTGTGCACCAAGTTTTAATGCAGCTATCGTAAGAATGCCCGATCCGCAACCATAGTCAAGAATTTTTTCACCCCCATGGATATTTTGATCCAACCATTGTAAACATAAATGAGTAGTTGGATGGCTACCGGTTCCGAAAGCCAAACCGGGATCTAATTGCAAATTGATAATATCAGATGCATTGGGTATAGAGTGCCAGGATGGAGTAATCCACAACCTGTCTGATATCTGTATCGGTTCAAACTGTGATTGAGTAAGTCGTACCCAATCTTGTTCCTGAACAGTTTCCAGACAATATGAAGGTACAGCAATCGTACAGGCTTGTGCAGCCTCCTTGACAATCAAATCAATATCACTATTTTGATCAAATAGTGCCACAATGTTGCTTTGTTGCCATACTTCCTCAGTAGGCATATCGGGTTCACCAAAAATGGGTTGCTCATTTTCCTGGCCAGCATTGGCGTCTTCAATGGCTGTACTGAGTGCACCGTGCTCAATCAGCGCATCGGATAAAACATCCACCTGATCTTGTGGTACCGTTATGACAACTTGTTGGTAATGCATAATTTTTTTTAACACCGTAATAATATGTTTTTAGAAAAAACTTAAGGCAGCCACTGCGGCTGCCTGAATAATAAAGGCGCAATGTATGCCTATTGTAAATTATTTTTGCTCATCTTTGTGTTTTTGTAACCATTGCTCAAGATAATGAATACTTTCTCCACCTTTAATGAAGCCTGCATCCATGAAAATATCACGATGCAAATTGGTATTGGTTTTAATACCAGTAATCGCCAATTCATTTAAGGCGACACGCATTTTAGCAATGGCTTCAGCGCGATCGCGTCCTAAAGTGCACACTTTGCCTATCATACTGTCATAATAAGGTGGAACGGTATAACCCTGATAGATGTGACTATCGATCCGTACACCATTACCACCAGGTTGATGGCAACTAGCGATCAAACCAGGACTGGGTACGAAAGTATAGGGATCTTCAGCATTGATGCGACATTCAAACGCATGTCCCTGAATGTGAATATCTTTTTGGCTGTAGGATAGCGGTAATCCAGAAGCAACGCGGATTTGTTCTTGGACAATATCCACCCCAGTGATCAATTCAGTGATGGCGTGTTCAACCTGAACACGGGTATTCATCTCAATAAAAAAGAATTCTCCATCTTCATACAGAAATTCAAAAGTGCCTGCACCACGATAATTAATACGTTTACAGGCCGCAACACATGCTTCGCCAATCTTTTTGCGTTCTTTTTCGCTGATAAATGGGGCAGGTGCTTCTTCAATGACTTTCTGATGTCGACGCTGCATAGAGCAGTCACGTTCGCCTAAATAGATAGCATTGCCATGCTCATCACATAATACCTGAACTTCAATATGACGAGGTTTTTGCAGATAGCGTTCCATATACACTTCTGGATTGCCAAATGCCGCACCTGCTTCAGTGCGGGTCATTTCTACCGCATTGAGCAGATCTTCTGCTCTTTCCACTACCCGCATACCACGACCACCACCGCCACCAGAAGCCTTGATGATAACCGGATAGCCAACTTCTGCACCAATGCGCTGAATTTCGGTTGGGTCTTCAGGTAAAGCACCATCAGAACCAGGAACGCATGGCACTCCTGCCGCTTTCATCGCTGCCTTAGCTGAAACCTTGTCACCCATCTGCCGAATAGTTTCCGGTCGGGGACCGATAAAAACAAATCCAGATTCTTCTACTTTTTCTGCAAAATCATCATTTTCCGCCAAAAAACCATAACCTGGGTGTATGGCATCTGCATCAGTTACTTCGGCAGCAGAGATCAGTGCCGGAATATTCAGATAACTAAGCGCAGAGCTGGCCGGTCCAATACAGACAGATTCGTTTGCCAGTTTAACGTGCAACGCTTCACTGTCTGCTTCTGAATGAACCGCAACTGTAGCAATACCCATTTCATGACAGGCACGCAGAATACGTAAGGCAATTTCGCCACGATTGGCTATAAGAACTTTTTTAAGCATAGAGCAATACCTTTAAAAAATCGGGAAATAAAAGAGGTACTGCCCGTTACTCAATAATAAACAATGGTTCGCCATATTCAACTGGCTGACCATTGGAAACCAGAATTTCTTTCACCACACCGCTGGTGTCCGCTTCAATTTCATTCATCAGCTTCATGGCTTCGATAATACATAAAGTATCCCCAGCGTTAACAGTCTGACCCACTTCAACAAATGGGGCAGAAGTAGGGCTGGCAGCACGGTAAAAAGTTCCGACCATAGGCGATTTGAATGCTTTATCCAAATTCAGGCTAGGAGTGGCTTGAGCTGGTTCAGCAGTGTCAGCAACGGCAGTGTTAGCTGGAGCTGAGGTAACTGCCTGTTGTTGCATTGGGGCAGAATGAAATACAGGTTGAGCTACCGTCGTGGTACGGGTAATACGTACTTTTTCTTCACCCTCAGTTACTTCAATCTCAGCAATACCTGATTCTTCAACCAAATCAATTAATTTTTTTAGTTTGCGTAAATCCATAATGATGAACCCTTGTGAATATGATCTGACCACCATTGCTCTTAGAATGAGTGGTCATTCTCTTTAATGTATTGTATTGCACGGCACAGTGCGGCTTCGTAGCCATAAACACCTAGTCCGCAAATAACCCCTAACGCGATATCAGACAGATAGGAATGATGGCGAAAGGCTTCGCGTGCATGAATATTAGAAATATGTACCTCAATAAAAGGCTTAGCCGCCGCAGACAATGCATCACGAATGGCAATACTGCTATGCGTAAAGGCACCGGGATTGATGATTATAAAAGCAGTGTTGTCACTCATCGCGCTCTGAATACGATCAATCAGAACATGCTCAGCATTGCTCTGCAGAGTTTCCAGAGATAAGCCGGCAGCTTGCGAAAGATGTGCTAAATTTTGGTTAATATCAGCCAACGTAGTATGGCCATATATATGCGGTTCGCGCGCGCCCAGTAAATTAAGATTAGGTCCATTCAGAACCAGAATAGAGGCACTCATATTTGCTTAGTTAAATCAAATTTCCGTCATTTTTGCCGAAAATGAGCGCAGATGTCCAGTAATTTTGTATTTATTTCCCACTTTAAACAAATCAAATATGCATATTTTTCGACTTGTACAGTCGTCAAAATACCATCTATCAAGGCTTTTACATTCGTTATACTTTAACTATTTTGCACATAGAATAAGCAAGCTATAATAGATCCTTTTGCCTGAACAGGCACTAAAACATGCACATTAACGATTTTGATTTTAATTTGCCAGCAGAACTGATTGCACAACATCCTCCGGCACAACGTGGCAGCAGCAGATTATTGGTAGCTTTACCGGGTCAGCAAGTGATAGATAGCCACTTTAGTCAGTTAGAAGACTTTATTAATGCCGGTGATGTGCTGGTATTTAACAACACTCGCGTCATGAAAGCGCGTTTATTTGGACATAAAATCACTGGTGGACAGATTGAGGCATTAATCGAACGGGTCATAGATGAACATACTGCGTTAGCACATATCCGTTCTTCCAAATCGCCTAAACCTGGGGCGAAACTCATTTTCGAAGGCAATATTCAGGCAGAAATGCTGCAACGCCAGGGAGAATTGTTTATATTGCGATTCAACCATACCGAAACAGTATGGTCACTATTAGAGTCACATGGGCACTTACCTTTGCCTCCGTATATTAATCGTGGTGCAGATGATCATGATGACGAACGGTATCAAACAGTCTATGCCAAATATCAAGGTGCCGTTGCTGCACCCACTGCTGGCTTACATTTTACCGAATCCATTCTGCAACGATTACGCGATAAAGGTGCTCATCTTACCGAAGTCACATTGCATGTGGGCGCAGGCACCTTTCAGCCTGTACGGGTTGAAAATATAGCACAACACCATATGCACAGTGAGTGGTATGAAGTCAGTGAGCAAGTTGTGGCCGAAATAGCGGCAGCTAAGGCACGAGGCAACAAAGTTTGGGCGATAGGCACCACCGCGGTGCGCGCATTAGAGTCTGCCGCACGTAGCGGGCAACTGCAAGCTGGGCAAGGTGACACCAATATATTCATTACCCCAGGCTATCAGTTTAAAGTTGTCGATCAAATGATCACCAATTTTCATTTACCCAAATCAACACTGTTAATGCTGGTCAGTGCTTTTAGAGGTTATCAAGATATCCGTGAGCTTTACCAACATGCGGTTGCCCAAAAATATCGTTTTTTCAGTTATGGCGATGCCATGTTGCTAGGAAAAAACACCGGCATTTAATCCCCAAACCACAAAAGCGCAACATATTGTTAGCAAGCACTTAGTATTGAAATAATTTGGCAAAAGATCGATAAAATTAACAATAATATGCTATTCAAGTGGTTTAGTTTCTATGATTAGGCATAACATCTCAAAGACATGAGACCTTTAAACATTAAGGTTCAAAACAGCTTTGCTCAAATGATTTTGGAATGGTTATCACTATTGAACAAATTGCAGGGTAAGGCTACTAATAGTCCAAGCAACTTTTCCAAATGGTTACTTTGAGGTGACTAAGATAATAAAAAAGGTGTTTATTTTTCGACTTTTGCATAAATATCGCCATCATAAACCTAGCTAAAGTCAATTTCTGCTGACGAGATTGACTTTAGCACCATCCAAAGGTCATCTGCTTTAAGATATTCAATCGACGCTTGTTTGCGTCACTGACCAATAACATGATTTATTATGACCCAAACAACCAGTTGTCCACCTTTGAATTGAAATGGGCTGAGCGTTCCTATTTCTGAAAAAGCGAATTATTTCCTGTTTGATTAGTGCAAACGACATAAGTGTTTTCTGGTAAATAGGAGGGCATATTAATCTAATTAGTTAGGATATAAGTCATCGATTGTTTAATTTGTTTGATGTTGTCAGAAATTTAAATCAATCAAATATTGAGGAGAAATCGTGTCTAGGTAATGTTCTAAAATTATAGACTCACTTTTTTTTGTCAACAATAATCCATTGATGATTAAAATTTTTTAGCTATGAAATTGAGGCGTAGTGTTATTGCATTTTCCATACTCTTGAAGATTTATTCATCACTACCCAAAAGTTCGGATTGTGTATTTAGTTTTAAAATACAACTAAAGAATATTGATACTTCGTCAAAGAGTATTTAATCGAAGATTTCAACATTTCAGTATGTTTAGCTGGTAATTCTTGTATCAGTTTTCAGAGAGTTTCACCCCTGCTATTTTCTAAAGCGAGCATAATTTTATTCCCACTTCCTTTGTCATATCTACACTAAGGGAATTATTGCAGAAAATAATAGAGTAGCTGCATATATAAATTCTCCTTTTACTCATTCATCTATCGGTATAAATAAATATTGGTTACAGCAAATTAAATTCAATAAGTTTTTTCCAATCCACAAAACAATAGGATCAATCCGACAAATATGCATTGATATGAACATGAGAACCAATAAATAGATTAGTCATCATAAGATTGATCCGTTATATGGGTTTTAGGAGGCAGAGGAGCCAGATAACCGATAAATAACATCAGTAGGGCAATGATAATAAATGCAGCTGCACGCAATAACCCTTCCAGTTCCATGCTATCAACCAAAAATAATTTAATCACTACTGCCAACTGGATAATCATTCCAGTAAACCAGGTCTTACGTTGCGCAAAACGATGCCCTATGGAAATTAAAAGAACGCCAGCAAAAGCCCATATCAGCGACAGCGTTGCTTGAATAATTTTAGAATTCCATAAATGACCTAAAGTCCATTGAACATTTAGCCACTGACTTAAGCATCTTAAAATCATACTATTTGCCCATAAGAAACTGAATACAATCATAACCCAGAACGCAAAATTAGAAATGGGTTGTTTAATGTTATTAGAATCTCTATACGTTTTGTAATTTGTGAACAGATTAAGCCAGACACCTAACATTAATATGGCAAAAATTGCACTGATTTCTAGCGGGTTAATCAAAGGAATATAAGGCCAGTGATCAATTTGACCGTGTTTGAAAAGCCCAGATATCAAAGACAGGTAAATATGTAAAATAATAGGAATGAGTCCATAGCATACATAGGCTTTGATGGTTTTTGGATCACCCATCAGTTTTTTCTTTAATAAAGTATTAATAATTAATACGGTCATACTGCTGATGCTGAGTAAAACACTGAACTCAATGGTACTGAAGCCTGCTGGTAATAAATTTAACAGGTATTTGGCTTGATCGAAAATCCAATACAAAGTGATCCAGAATAAACTTATATGTAAAAATAAATAGAAGCCTTGCGATGAACGAATAAAGATTTTTTTAGCGATATTTAAATAGGTATAACCACTAATAAAAGCACAAATCCAAACTAAATCACACAATAGATGAAGCAGAAGGAAATCATTAGTGCGTGTACCGGCATAAACTGTTAGCGACAAAAAGAGCACCGGCCATAGGGATAGAAAAGCGTAGCAAAGCCCATCCCATTTAATTTTTTTACCAATAAAATACCATAGCCATACTGCCACAGTGAAACATAAGCATATTAATGTGCTACGTTCATCCGACGTTATAGAGAGGCGGTTGATGCTGGAGAGAATCCAGAATACCCAGACAATACATGCCATTAGAATAAATGTTAATCTGTTTTCTTTAGCTGATTCATTTTGATCGAGGTAATGATGCCAGAGGCAAGCGTTCAGTAGCAGGCTGATACTGACAAAGCCATTAAATAGTATATATTGCGTTAGGGTAAAATGCGTGATTACTACGCTATAAAAGCTGGTCACAAAAGCCAACATATTAATCAACGCGCCAAATCTGGCAAATTGGGACTGCTTTTGATTCAGCATCACCCAAGTTAAGGCTGTTCCTTCAAATAACCAAATTAAACTTGTCCATTCAAGACTGAAGGCAAGTGCAATTGATAAAGTGATAAATGAAAGACCTATTGCCAAGCCAAGCTGAGAAATGATTTTGGAAATAAAACCATGAAAATGTAAGCAGATATATGAACCTATTAGATAAAATAATCCAAATGCAAATGCTGAAATGGCTGGTCCGTATTCCCAGTGTTTAGTAATGGCATATTGCAGTGCGAATGCGGCTAAAGGTGTGCCAAAGAATAAAATCAGATCAATCATGTTCTGATGACGCTCTTTGGTTAAACTGCGAATAGACAGTATTACCGCTAAGATGCCGTAAATTAACATGTTACCGAGTATAAAAAACTCACATTCAGCAAAAAAATCCGAACGGAAGCTAGTTGTGCCCCATATTAACGAAACAAAAAAAGTAAATAAAAATCCGATGAGGTTGAGCACTCGCCACGATTGCCAGATGCTTATCACTAGAATGGCACTAGATATGGCTAAATAGTAACTGAATAAGGCAGTATGGTTGATGGTATGAGAAGATAGCAAAACGGGCGCTAAATAACCGCCAATACAGGCAAGTATGGCTAAACTTTTAGTGCGCTGGACTAAAGCCATATATACGCATAGAGCACAAATAATAATTAGGGCAACCAGCGCTAATAAATATGGAATAAGATCATATAATTTGAAAGCGGCAAATACAGTAATGTAGATAATACCTATAGCACCGCCTTGCAGTATCATTGCATAAATTGTCTTTTTATCTTTTAAATACCATCCTGTAAATAACATTCCGATGCCGAAAACAAAAGTGCCCAACACTCGCACTTGTGGTGACAATAATTGATGGTCAATACTGTATTTAAACAGATAAGAAAGACCAAAAAACAGAATGATGATGGCTACTTTAGAAATTAAATTATCAGTTACCAGACTCTTAAACCAATGACTGAATCCATGTGGTGCAGGAGCTGGCGTTTGGGCAAATAAAGTTTCTTTGTGTGAAATTTTAGTGGGTTCTTGCTCAGCTGCTACTGCTGCATAACTAACTGTAGGTTGGGATTCGGCAACTTCTGGCTCTGCTATTTGGACTATTTCTGCAACAGTGTCTCTTTGATGATCAACAGTCGTAGTTGGTGTTTGTTTGGGATCTGAAGATGGCGATGATATTTCATTCTTTTCAATAGATTCGATTTGGTAATCTTTTATCTGGTGTATATTTCTTTTGAGCTCAATAACTTGTTTTTGCAAAGCATTGATGCGCACACTTACACAAATTAGACCAAAAACCATTATTATAATTAAAACAATAATGAATATGAATTGAAATAATGCAAATACCATTGTTTTCTCTTCAAGTAACAATTTATTTGATTATATGATAAAAATGAAATTAATCAAATTGTGTAAACTATTTGAAGATCATGTTGCCGATATTCTGGTTGTCGGTAGGAGAATTTTATTTGAATATTAAAAAATTAATTAATAAAATTAGATGATTACAGAAATATATTATATAGGAAAGTAGATACTCATGGTTACATTATTAGAGGAAAAGCAGGAAATTGGCCATAAAATATTATTTTTACATAAAAAAGGATGAAAATGAGAACAAATTTAAAAACACAGGATTATTTTAATAATTTT
>CALYOS010000006.1 GCA_945267035.1 uncultured Neisseriaceae bacterium
ATGATGTACTGGATGGAGGAGCAGGTGATGATAAATTGTATGGAAATCATGGCAATGACACGCTAATAGGCGGAACGGGCAATGACTATATGGAAGGTGGTGATGGCAATGATACTTATGTCTTTGCCAAAGGCCATGGTCATGACACCATTTATGATACAAACGGCTCAGATACACTGCAATTTACCGATATAGATTTTGCCGAAGTTAAATTCCGTAAGAGAGGTAATGATTTAATCATTTATGGTTATAACGATGGTGATTCAATTACTGTGGAATATTTCTTTTACTCGAAATATTATTCAATCGAAAATTTTGTGTTCAAAGATAAGACAGTCACTCTAGCAGAGCTGAATCAAAAAGGATTTGAATTGTATGGCACAGCCGGAAATGACACCATTGAAATAAATGATAGAAGCGTGATACTTCGTGGTGATGAGGGTAATGATATTCTTAAAACCGGTGGTTATGATGATGTACTGGATGGAGGAGCAGGTGATGATAAATTGTATGGAAATCATGGCAACGACACGCTAATAGGCGGCACGGGCAATGACTATATGGAAGGTGGTGATGGCAATGATACTTATGTCTTTGCCAAAGGCCATGGTCATGACACCATTTATGATACAAACGGCTCAGATACACTGCAATTTACCGATATAGATTTTGCCGAAGTTAAATTCCGTAAGAGAGGTAATGATTTAATCATTTATGGTTATAACGATGGTGATTCAATTACTGTGGAATATTTCTTTTACTCGAAATATTATTCAATCGAAAATTTTGTGTTCAAAGATAAGACAGTCACTCTAGCAGAGCTGAATCAAAAAGGATTTGAATTGTATGGCACAGCCGGAAATGACACCATTGAAATAAATGATAGAAGCGTGATACTTCGTGGTGATGAGGGTAATGATATTCTTAAAACCGGTGGTTATGATGATGTACTGGATGGAGGAGCAGGTGATGATAAATTGTATGGAAATCATGGCAATGACACGCTAATAGGCGGAACGGGCAATGACTATATGGAAGGTGGTGATGGCAATGATACTTATGTCTTTGCCAAAGGCCATGGTCATGACACCATTTATGATACAAACGGCTCAGATACACTGCAATTTACCGATATAGATTTTGCCGAAGTTAAATTCCGTAAGAGAGGTAATGATTTAATCATTTATGGTTATAACGATGGTGATTCAATTACTGTGGAATATTTCTTTTACTCGAAATATTATTCAATCGAAAATTTTGTGTTCAAAGATAAGACAGTCACTCTAGCAGAGCTGAATCAAAAAGGATTTGAATTGTATGGCACAGCCGGAAATGACACCATTGAAATAAATGATAGAAGCGTGATACTTCGTGGTGATGAGGGTAATGATATTCTTAAAACCGGTGGTTATGATGATGTACTGGATGGAGGAGCAGGTGATGATAAATTGTATGGAAATCATGGCAACGACACGCTGATAGGCGGAACGGGCAATGACTATATGGCAGGTGGTGATGGCAATGATACTTATGTATTTGCCAAAAACCATGGTCGCGATACCATTTATGATCCATATGCTAAAAATGCTTTTGGTAATAAAATTGCCTTCCAAGATTATAACAGTGATGAGCTATGGTTTAGCCGAGACAACAATAATTTAGTGATCAGACATATTGGAACTGATGATCAAGTTGTTGTTGAAGATTGGTTTTATTCTAACTCTTATCGACAATTTACTATTGAAACTGCGGATGATAAGGAAATCACTGCGGCTCAAGTGCAAAATTTATTGTCGGCTATGGCAGGATTTAGTGTTAATACGACTGATAAAATGAGTACAGCGGAACAAATGCACTTATTTAATCAGCAAAATACTATATCTGCTTATTGGGGCAGTTAACACTGTTGAGGTAGTGTAAATATGGGGTACCCTTAATATATTTTATGGGTACCCTTTTTTATTAAGGAACTTTAGTTACTGTTATCAAGTATGGTAAGGTGCATTAATTGTGTTTTATTGAATTTTGGGTATTGAATTGAAATAAATAGAGATAATTTGCAAAAAAAATTTTATATATTGATGTATTTTTTTTTATGAAAAAATTTTTTTATTTATTTTGGTCAATGCTTTGGATTTTTATATTAAACTAATGATTAAGGTTAATAAAAGATATTTAAACTTAAGAATAATATCAATTATAAGTTATTGTACAAAAAATTAAATGTTAAAATGTCGATATTTAATATGTTTTTTGCTCTTTATTTATTTGATGTATTTGATTGTTAACTATTGGTGTCTATTGCATCAAAATTAAAATGGTTATTATTTTCTGCATTCGATAAAGGTTAAATATATTTGCATTATGCTGAATCACTTGAATTTATGCTTTTGCACACCTATTTGTCAATTCAAAAATAATGAATTATCGATGATAAAAAGATTAAAAAATCCCTTAAACCTCTGTTTAAGGGATTGCTCATAATCGGATTACGATTTAAATCAGTACGGCACAACCTTGGGCCGGATCATTACTGCGTGCTGCTAATGCATCTTCAACAGTCATTCCAAGGGCTTTGGCGACGCCTGCTCCATAGTCGGGATGGCAAGCATGGCAATTGCGAATATGACGGTATTTAATGAAATCCAATGCATCGCCCATTGCTCGGGCTGTGTTGTCATAAAGTACTTGTTTTTGTTCCTGACTCATTAGGTTGAATAAGGCGCGTGGTTGACTGAAATAATCGTGATCATCTTCATGAAAATTCCAGAAATCTGCATCGCCATTGATTTTTAAAGGTGGCTCCCTATATTCAGGCTGTTGCTGCCATTGATGAAAACTATTGGGTTCATAATGTGGCAGGCTGCCGTAATTATCATCGACTCGGGTTAAGCCGTCGCGATGATTGCTAAATACTGGGCAACGTGCTTTGTTGACAGGTATTTGATGATGGTTCACGCCAACGCGATAACGCGCGGCATCTGCATAATTATAAAGGCGAGCTTGTAGTACTTTGTCGGGTGAAACGCTGATGCCTGGAACGAGGTTGCTGGGGGCAAAAGCTGCCTGTTCTACATCTAGATAGTAGTTATCAGGATTCCGGTTGAGTTCAAATTCACCCACTTCTATTAATGGGTAGTCATGATGTGACCAAACTTTAGTCAGATCAAAGGGATGGAAAGGAACTTTTTCTGCCTCTGCTTCTTCCATAATTTGGATATACATGGTCCATTTAGGGAAGTCACCCTTTTCAATGGCATTGTATAAATCGCGTTGATGACTGTCGCGATCCTGCCCCATGATGTTTGCTGCTTCTTCATCGGTTAGGTTTTTAATGCCTTGTTGGGTACGAAAATGGAATTTAACCCAAAAGCGTTCTTTATTGGCATTGATGAAGCTGAAGGTATGTGATCCAAAACCGTGCATATGACGATAGCTGGCGGGGATGCCACGATCGGACATGGTCATGGTGACTTGATGGAAGGCTTCGGGTAGAAGGGTCCAGTAATCCCAGTTATAGGTAGGACTACGCAGGTTGGTGCGTGGATCGCGCTTGACGGCTTTGTTTAAATCGGGAAATTTGCGAGGATCCCGTAGAAAGAAAACGGGCGTGTTGTTTCCCACTAGATCCCAATTGCCTTGTTCGGTATAAAACCGCATGGCAAAGCCCCGAATATCACGCTCGGCATCGCCACCGCCACGTTCAGCAGCTACCTCAGAAAAACGTACAAACATTTCGGTTTGTTTACCTATTTCGCTGAAGAGTTTGGCACAGGTATATTGGGTTATGTCGTGGGTAACGGTGAAGGTACCAAATGCGCCAGATCCTTTGGCATGCATTCGTCGCTCAGGTATAACTTCTCGTACGAAGTTAGCCAATCGTTCGTTGAGCCATAAGTCTTGAGCTAATAAAGGACCGCGTGGCCCAGCGGTAAGACTGTTCTGATTATCAGATACTGGCGCACCTTGATCGGTAGTCAGATGGGTGACCGGACATTTTTTGGGATCTGGATTCATGGCGAAGCTCCTTAGACAAGTTATTATTGATGTTGAAATTAGCTCTTTGGCTATGTTTTTGATTATATGCTTGAAATTTAGATTTTGTTGTAAAGGTTAAGGGGTTTTACATTTGATTTGATTGGATAATCCAGTTTATTTTTGGTGAATATTTAATAAGTTAGGTAATTCCTTGTGGTTGTTTTTCTGCTTTGATGAACCGTTTAAATAATGTAATGATAGAGTTTGACGCAAAGACTTGTGATGGGTGAGCCATTGATTATTACTCATTTATAGGCAAATATATTTGTAAGATGTGTTTGTTGATTATGACAAGTTTATTTACTGGCTGTTTTTTTCTGCGGAGGTAGGGTTTAGTATTGGTTTGAGAATAAATAATCGATATTGAATTTGTGATAAGCACTTTGTCTTCAATTAATACTTAACTATGTGCTTAGGCAGATGGTCGAATATTTTAAGATGAATGTTTTTGCTATTCGATGATATTTGGGCAAATAAAAATAATCTATTTTGGCGCTAATTGGGGATAACAGGTATAAATTTGATGTAAATAACTATTTGGGGTTAGCAGGTAGGTGGGGAGTTAGATTTTTGGATTCAAGGTATTTCATCCTTAGTTTGATTATATGTTCAAAAAAAAAGAGGTTTTAGGAAATAGGGGGCAAGCGTGGCATTATTTTGGCGCTTATTGATAATTGGTTTTGATGGGCTAGAGAATAAAAAAACTTCAGATTAACTCTGAAGTTTTTTTACATTTGCTTAGACTGAAAATGATGACCCACAGCCACAGGTAGTTGTGGCATTAGGATTACGAATGACAAATTGTGAACCATGTAAGCTTTCAGAATAATCGATTTCAGCTCCGATGAGATATTGGTAACTCATTGGGTCGATAAGAAAGGTTAATCCATCTTTTTGTACTTCAAAATCGTCATCGTTGGTGATTTCATCGAAGGTAAAGCCATATTGAAATCCTGAGCAACCTCCGCCAGTAACAAAAACGCGCAGTTTTAAATCTGGATTATTTTCTTCTGCAATTAAATCTTTGACTTTGGTACAGCAACTGTCGGTAAATAGGATTGGGGTATCGGTATCGTTTGCTGACATGTTTTTGTCCTTAATTATTAAATGTGTGTTGTTGTTTCAGTTTGTTTAGGCCAGGTTTAGGGTAACAGTGGAATCTGTGTTAATCCGCAGGTTTCTTCAAGCCCAAACATGATGTTCATGTTTTGTACTGCCTGACCGGCCGCACCTTTTACTAGGTTATCAATGACAGAAAGAATAATCCAGGTATTGCTTTGCGGGGCTTGTTGAACACTAATCCGACATAGGTTTGCGCCTCGTACGGAACGAGTTTCAGGTGTACTGCCAGCCGGCATAATATCTATAAATGGATTGTTCAGATAGTATTCTGTAATCAGTTGATGAGGATTATATCCCTGTTGCATTTGTAAATATATGGTGGCATGCATCCCTCTAATCAAGGGGGTTAGATGGGGAACGAAGACAAAATTGTTTCCACTATGCTGTTGTAGGTGGTTCAGGGTCTGTTTGATTTCCGGTAGATGCCGATGACCAGCGATGGCATAAGCTTTGAAGTTGTCGCTGCTTTCGCTATATAGGCTGTTAATAGAGGCTTTACGCCCAGCACCAGAAACGCCGGATTTGCAATCAGCAATGATAGGTTGTTCTGGCAACAGGCATGGGTGTTGTAAAAGTGGCAATAACGGAAGGCTAACGCAAGTCGGGTAACAGCCAGGATTGGCAATGAGTTGTGCCGTGGCAATGGTGGAACGATTTAGCTCAGATAAACCATAGACAGCTTTATTGACCCAATCAGGGCTGGTATGTCTAAGCTGATACCATTTTTCCCAAGTAGGGATATCTTGTATACGGAAGTCAGCTGATAGATCCACTATTCTGATGCCTTTAGCCAGTAGTGCAGGGGCTTCATTCATGGCTACACCATTCGGTGTGGCAAAGAAAACTAGGTCACATTCACTTAAATCGGTATGGTCTGGATGTTGAAAGGTTAATTGGTCATAGACGCCGCGTAAACTGGGAAAGTAGTCGCTTACGGCAATATTTGCTTCAGTTCGGCTGGTGACTGCAATGACTTCTGCATGTGGATGATTTGCCAGCAAGCGCAACAATTCTACTCCAGTATAGCCAGTGGCTCCGACAATACCGATTTTAATGCTCATTTTTTGCCCTTTATAGTTTATTGGATGGTGCTTGGTTATATTTTTACTTGTGCACCCAGTTCTACTACTCGATTTGCTGGTATGTGATAGTAACTGGTGGCAGAAGCACTATTAGTATATAACCATTTAAACAGTCTGGCTCGCAGCCGACCCATATTGCCTGGTTTTGTTTTGTTGGCAACGACAATGCTGTCATTGGACAGAAAAAAAGATGTTTCCATGGTATCCAGCGTGATTCCCTGTTCGGCCATGAGTTTAAGGATATGAGATATATCAGCAGTCTCTTGAAAACCATAATCGGCAATCACCCGGGTAAAACGTGGTCCGATTTGTTTCATGGCGATACGTTCACTGTCTGGAATATGTGGCACTTCTTTGGTTTTAATGGTTAGAATGACATTGTAATTGTGCAATATTTTATTGTGTTTAAGGTTATGGAGTAAAGCTCTTGGTACATTAAAGGGATCTGCAACCATGAAAACGGCGTTACCAGATACAATTTGTGGAGGATAGTCATTTAAATTTTGCACAAATTCATCCAGAGCATATTCATTGGTTTGGTGCATGCGTTTTATTTGAATTTTTCCATTTCGCCAAGTGGTAAAGATGGTGACGACTATTAAGGCAACCATCACCGGAAACCAACCGCCATGAATTAATTTTAATAGGTTACTGCTAAAAAATATCAGGTCAAAGGACAGAAATATTAAGGTCAATAGCAGAGCTAATGGAATAGGCCAGTGCCAGTTTTTGATCATGACAATGCAAAATAATAATGTGGTGATCACCATGGTGCCGGTAACCGCTATGCCATAGGCTGAAGCAAGGTGCTCTGAATCATGAAACACTAAAACAACTAAGGTAACCGCAGTGAGTAATAACCAGTTGACCAAGGGCAGGTATATTTGACCCACTTCTTGGTTATTGGTGTGGATGATGGTCATCCGCGGTGCAAATCCGAGCTGAATAGCCTGTCGTGTCAGTGAAAAGGCACCGGCAATGACAGCCTGACTGGCTATGATGGTAGCAAGGGTCGCCAGTATGATGAAGGGAATTAATAACCAGTGTGGGACGCTGAGGAAAAAGGGGTTTTTTATGGCCAAAGGATGACGCAGGATCAATGCTCCTTGCCCCAGATAGTTGAGTAATAAGCTGGGTAATACGATTTTTATCCACGCAGTTTGGATTGGCTTGCGACCAAAATGCCCCATGTCAGCATATAGGGCTTCGGCACCAGTGACAGCCAGAACGACACAACCAAGACCAATAAAGCCCTCCCACCCATGGGTGATGGCAAACTGAATACCATAATAAGGGTTAAAAGCCAGAATGATTTTGGGTGATTGTACGATTTGAAATAAGCCTATTAAGGCAATAGCGCTAAACCACAGTAACATGATAGGACCAAACAAGGTGCCTATTTTGTGGGTGCCTTTTTTCTGAATGAAGAACAATGTGAACAGGATGCTCAGGGCGATAGGCATGACATAAGGACGAAAGCTTTCGCTGATGACTGTCAGCCCTTCTGCGGCAGAAAGAACGGACACCGCAGGGGTAATCATGGCGTCGCCATAAAACAGGGCGGTGCCAGTAAGTCCCATCATCATGATTAGCCAAACAGGCTTGCCTTTAAGATTTTTTATCGCTTGTTGCATTAATACGACGACACCGCCTTCACCATCGTTATCTGCGCGCAAGATGAACAGAACGTATTTCAGGGTGACAATCAGTAGAAGCGACCAGATAATTAATGAGACAAACCCTAAAACATTTGCTGGTGAGGCATCGATGGAAGAGGCGCGAAAGCTTTCTTTCAATGCATATAAGGGACTGGTACCTATATCTCCGTACACAATGCCCAAGGCGGCAAGTGTGGTGGCGCTATTGGCAGTAAGCTGAAAACGCATTTAATGATCTCTTGAAAAGGTGTCAGGATAAAAGTTTAGTTTTAGCATTGGTTTTTCGCCAATTGTGTATAGATTGGTTTTGATGCTAAAAAGTCAGGTGATAATGGTTAGGTGGCGTTTTAAACGTTATAGGGTTTTTTGCCAAGATTAGTTTACATAATTTGATGTGTTACGGGATTATTTTTTACTCATTGTTATTATTGATGGAAGGAATGATGGTGTAGTTTTAACACATTGTATTTTTGTTTTATGACTATTTTATTTATTTATTTGCTATTATAAATCTAATCCATTGATATGTATAAAATAAAAATATTATCTTTGGTGATGGAGATGTTGTTTTAAGCTTTCTTTTTTTCTGACAATAGGTTAAAATAAAGAAATTTTTCGGATTATTGAGAAATGGCCCTGAGGCCATTTTTTTGTTTTTAAGGAGCACAGATGGATATTCAAGGCATTTTAGAAAAAACTTTGCCGGGTCTGGGCTATGAGTTGGTGAATTATGAATTGACCGCCCAGGGAGATTTGCGGGTTTTTATTGATAAACCTGAAACGGGTATTTCTTTGGATGATTGTGTTGCGGTTAGTAATCATTTGAGCCGAGTGTTGGCAGTGGAAGATGTGGATTATCAACGTCTAGAAATTTCCAGTCCCGGATTGGATCGTCCGCTGACTAAGCCTGCTGACTTTGCTCGGTTTGCCGGTCAGCTGGCAAAATTTAAAACTCGTTTGCCGATAGATGGACAAAAGAATTTTATCGGACGAATTAATGGTATTGATGAGAATGATGTGATCAGTATTACGCTGGAAGAAGCTAATGAAGCGCGCCGAGCCAAACGTGCGGCGGTGATAGCCGGTAAGACGGTACTGATTGAGTGGCTCAATGTGGATAAAGCACGTTTGAAGCCAGAATTTAATATTTAACCGAATTTTTATATTGTTGTGAGTGGCATGCTCGCAGGGAGAATTAAATGAGTCGTGAAATTTTACTTCTGGCCGAAGCGTTGGCAAGTGAAAAAAATGTTGATACGGAAGTCGTTTTCAGTGCATTGGAATTTGCTTTAGCCAGTGCAGCGAAGAAAAAAACTGAGCGGGAAAATATGGATGTACGCGTGGCTATTGATCGCCATACTGGCGATTACAGCAGTTTTCGTCGCTGGTTGATTGTTGCCGATGAAGATTATACCTATCCTGATATTCAGAAAACGATTGAAGAAATTCAGGAAGAAATTCCGGGAACAACTATTCAGATCGGTGAGTATTATGAGGAACCGATTGAAAATGTTGAATTTGGACGGATTGGTGCGCAAACTGCGAAGCAGGTCATTTTGCAACGCATCCGTGATGCTGAACGTGAGCAGATTCTGAATGAATTTTTGCAGCGTAAAGACAGTTTGGTATTGGGAACAATTAAGCGGGTAGAACGGCATGGTGCAATAGTTGAAATTGGCCGTTTAGAGGCTTTGCTACCACGTGATCAAATGATTCCACGTGAAAATTTCCGTAATGGTGACCGAGTACGGGCTTTATTTCTGCGGGTTGATCAAATTGGCAATCGCAGTCAGGTTGTGTTGACCAGAATTTCGCGGGAATTTCTGCTTAAATTATTTGAGCTGGAAGTGCCGGAAATAGAAGATGGTTTGCTGGAAATTAAGGAAGTGAGCCGTGATCCTGGACTGCGTGCCAAAATTGCAGTGAAATCCAATGATAGCCGCATTGATCCACAAGGTACATGTATCGGCGTGCGCGGATCCCGAGTGAATGCGGTCACTGAAGAACTGGCTGGTGAACGCATTGATGTGGTGTTGTGGTCGCCTGAAACTGCTCAGTTTGTCATTAATGCACTGAGCCCAGCTGAAGTGACGCGCATTCTGATTGATGAGGATCATCATTCAGTAGATGTTATTGTGGCTGAAGATCAGTTAGCGCTGGCTATTGGTCGTGGTGGACAAAATGTTCGTTTAGCAGCCGAGCTAACCGGTTGGCAGCTAAATATTATGACTGTCGAAGAAGCGCAGGAACGACATGAAGCGGAAGATAAGGCTCTGCGTGAATTGTTTGTTAATCATTTGAGTGTTGATGAAGCTGTGGCAGAGGTATTGGTACAGGAAGGTTTTACCAGTTTGGAAGAAGTTGCCTATGTGCCAGTAGAAGAAATGCTTGAAATCGATGGTTTTGATGAAGATACAGTAAATGAATTGCGTAATCGAGCCCGTGATGCCATCTTGACTCTGGCGATTGTCTCCGAAGAGCAATTGGAGCGTATGGATGATGATTTAAAAAATCTGGATGGTGTAGATCAGGAAATGCTGCATGATTTGGCCAATGAAGGGATTAAAACGCGCGATGATTTGGCCGAACTGTCTGTAGATGAATTGATTGAAATCACAGGTATTGATGAAGAAACCGCCAAGAAAGTGGTGATGGCTGCACGCGCCCACTGGTTTGACGAAGCATGAGGGTACGCGAATGAGTAATCAAATAACAGTAGAACAATTTGCTTCCGAGCTGCACTTATCAACTGCAAGGTTGCTGGAACAGCTTGCTGAAGCAGGAGTACATAAACAGGCAGCGACAGATAAACTGACATCTGCTGATAAAAAACAGCTACTGGTGTATCTGAAGCAGTCAAACGGTAGTATGACAACCAATACGATTACGATCAATCGTAAGAAGCCGGCTGAAAAAAGCACAGTTGCCGGTGTTGAAGTTGAGATGCGACGTCGGCGTCGAGTTGCTATTGCGCCGGAAGAATTGTCTGAGCAAACATCTCCAACTCAAGCTGAGGCTGAAGTTGAGACTCCCGCTATTGCGGTAGAATCTGAAGCTGAAAAACAAGCGAAACTGGCTGAGGCTGCTGAAGCAGAGGCTAAACGCCGTGAAGAATCAGCTGCAGCAGCGGCAGCTGAGGCAGCACGTCTGAAAGCAGCCAATAAACAGGAACACAAACCCAAACAAGAGGCTGAGCAGGCTAAAGTGGTAAACCAGGAAGTGAAACAGAAAACAGTGGAAACGGAACATAAGAATCAAAATGTATCCGTAGACGATAAAGCTGCTGATAAGCAGGAACAACATAAATCCAAACGCAATCGTAATCATAAAAATGCGAAAAAAATTGATTTGGCTGCATTGGTTGCGGAAGCGTCTAAACCGATTATCAGCCCTGAAGAGCAAGCACAGCGGGATGAAGAAGCCCGACGTGCGGAAGCTATGCGGGCGCATCGTGAAATGCTGTTGAAACAGAAGCAGGAACGACAAGCTCGGCGTGAAGCTGCTAAACAGCAGGCGAAAGAAGAGAGTAAAGCCCCAAGTGAGCAGAAAGCAGCTGAAGTTCGTTCGGCTAAACCGAGTGAAAAGAAACCGGTTGCCAGTGCTCCGGCAAAAAACAATGACGGTAGCTCTGATTCCACCAGTCGGCGCAAAAAAGATGATTCTCGTCGTCAGCATGAAGATGAAATGCCAAAAGGTAAATCTGCACGCGGTGGAAAAAACCGTCGTTCATCTGATGTGTCGAATGTGGATGAAAACCGCAGACGTGGTGGCAAAAAAGGTGGTAAGAAGCAGCTTAAATTGGAACCAAATCAGCATGCATTCCAAGCTCCGACAGAGCCGGTGGTACATGAAGTATTGGTACCAGAAACCATTACTGCGGCTGAATTAGCACATAAAATGGCTGTTAAGGCAGCCGAAGTCATCAAAACGCTGATGAAAATGGGTATGATGGTTACCATCAATCAGTCATTGGATCAAGAAACTGCCTTGATTGTGGTTGAAGAGATGGGACACATTGGTAAAGCGGCCGCAGCGGATGATCCAGAAGCATTTTTGGATGAAAATGAAGTGGTGGTTGATGCTGAAGCGGTAACTCGCCCACCTGTTGTAACGGTTATGGGTCACGTAGACCATGGTAAAACTTCACTGCTTGATTATATCCGTCGTGCCCGTGTGGTTCAGGGTGAAGCCGGGGGTATTACCCAGCATATTGGTGCTTACCATGTTGAAACACCTCGTGGTGTCATTACTTTCCTGGATACACCAGGGCACGAGGCCTTTACCGCCATGCGTGCACGTGGTGCTCAGGCTACCGATATTGTGATATTGGTTGTTGCGGCTGATGATGGTGTGATGCCTCAAACTATCGAAGCGATTGCACATGCTAAAGCTGCGAAGGTACCTTTAGTCGTTGCGGTTAATAAGATTGATAAAGAAGGTGCTAATCCAGAACGCATTCGACAAGAATTAACTGCGCATGAAGTTGTTCCTGATTCATGGGGTGGCGATGTACAGTTTATTGATGTGTCTGCTAAGCAAGGAACCAATATTGATGCCTTGTTGGAGGCAGTATTGCTTGAAGCTGATGTATTGGAGTTGAAAGCGCCGGTTGATGCTCCAGCTAAAGGTATTGTGGTTGAATCTCGTCTGGATAAAGGACGTGGTGCAGTGGCTACTTTGTTGGTACAAAGTGGAACATTGCATAAAGGCGATGTGCTGTTGGCTGGTACGGCTTTCGGTCGGGTACGCGCAATGGTGGATGAGAATGGTAAAACCATTGAATCTGCTGGACCGTCAATTCCGGTTGAAATCCTTGGTTTATCAGACGTTCCCAATGCTGGTGAAGACTTTATTGTACTGGCTGATGAGAAAAAAGCACGTGAAATTGCTTTATTCCGTCAAGGCAAATATCGTGATGTTCGTTTGGCTAAACAGCAAGCGGCCAAGCTGGAAAACATGTTTAATAACATGGGTGAAAACCAAGCACAAAGTTTGCCAATTATTATCAAAGCAGATGTTCAAGGTTCTTACGAGGCCTTGGCTGGCAGCTTGAGAAAATTATCAACAGATGAAGTACGTGTTGATGTATTGCACAGTGGCGTAGGTGGCATTAGTGAATCAGATGTCAATTTGGCTATTGCTTCTGGTGCAGTGATTATCGGCTTTAATGTTCGTGCTGATGCTGCTGCCCGTAAACTGGCTGAACATGAAGATGTTGAAATTCGTTACTACAATATCATTTATGATGCCATTGATGATGTTAAAGCTGCTTTAAGTGGTATGCTGGCGCCAGAACAAAAAGAAAATGTTATTGGCACGGTTGAAATTCGTCAGGTAATCACCGTATCTAAAGTAGGTAATATTGCTGGTTGTATGGTGACGGATGGCATGATCAAACGTGATTCACATGTACGTTTGATTCGCAATAATGTTGTGATCCATACCGGTGAACTGGCTTCTCTGAAACGCTTTAAAGATGATGTTAAAGAAGTACGTCAAGGTTTTGAATGTGGTTTAATGCTGAAGAATTTCAACGATATTATGGAAGGTGATCAGCTAGAAGCTTTTGAGGTTGTTGAAGTTGCACGTCGGCTTTAATGATCACTAAAGATTTCAGGCAGCTTGAATCAAATCTCAGGCTGCCTGAATTTTTTGATCGACCTAGAAAGGAGTGATTATGCGTAAGGCACAACGTGGCTATGCTCGTCAGGATCGGGTTAAAGAACAGATCATGCGTGAATTGGCTGAACTGGTGCGGGTTGGTCTAAAAGATCCACGCGCAGGTTTTATTACTATCAATGAAGTGGAAGTGACTCGTGACTACAGTCATGCAGTAATTTATTACACTGTTTTAGATGATAAAACCAGAGCAGTTACCGAAGAAGCTTTGGATCATGCTAAGGGTTATTTGCGCAGTGAATTAGCTCGTCGGATAACCCTTTTTCGCACACCGGAATTATCGTTTGTTTATGATGATTCGCTGGAACGCGGCATGAGTATTTCCCATCTGATCGATACTGTGTCCAAAGAAAAACCGGTGGAAGATTAAGAAAAAAGGTTAGCTCAGTTAGCTAACCTTTTTTTGTTTAAGTCATCAGCGACCGTAATAAACAGTCAAGGAGGTTTTGGCGATGGTATGGGCATTAACCATAAAGCCAGTTAAACTGGTGGTGGCATCTGCAGGTACCTCGATTTTGTCGGTATTCAGGGCATATAGAGTAAAGATATATCGATGCGGTGGATCGCCAACAGGTGGATAAAAGCCTGAATAGCCCAAGGTTCCGGTGTCATTACGTAGTTGTCTGGTACCTGTAGGCATATTTTGACCATCTCTTTTACCAGCATCACGTTTTAGTTCGGTTATAGTAGGTGGAATATTGATTGCCATCCAGTGCCACCAACCTGCACCTCCAGTTGGAGCATCGGGGTCGTGACAAGCGATCGCAAAACTTTTGGTTTCAGTTGGTGCATTTTCCCAGATCAAAGCAGGTGATTGATTGTCCTGATCACTTTGATAGGAACTGTCAACTCTATCGCCTTCCTTGAATTCTGGGCTGGTTAGAATAAATTTCTGTGACATATCATCTCCTTAGGAAATATGTTAGCAATTGCAAGTTATTTTGTGATAAAGGTTTAATTTAGTCAATATTGTTGTTGCTACATCAAGTTATTATCTCGAAGCCCGATTCTATGATGCTTAAATGTGTAAGTTTTAATCCGGTATGGATGATTAATGCAGACAAACTTTCACCTCCTGATTAATTGATGATGTTATTTAGTTGGGTTATGCTTGCTGTTCACAAGTTGATGAGGCACCGGATATCCTCTGTTATATGCTAAGGTGTTATAATATTTACCTAGAGATTGATTATTGGAGTTTTTTATGCCAGCTCAGTGCTTACCATGGGTGTGTCTTTCCGGGTTTATGCTTGATGAGACGCTGTGGGATGACGTGGTCGCTAATTTGCCGGAGCAGCAGTCGGTAGAGTGCCGGTCATTAACACAGGGTGAGACAATTGCTGCGATGGCGGATCACATTGCTATGAGTATGCCGGAAAAAGCTATTTTAATAGGTTTTTCTTTAGGTGGTTATGTTGCCCGCTCTTTAGCCGCTCGATATCCGGATCGGGTAGCTGGGCTGGTTTTAATTGCTACTTCATTGCGAGAAGATACTCCAGCACAACGTCAGGCAAAGCTAGAAACGCTAGAAGTACAGCGTCATTTGCATTTTCGTGGTATTGGTCGTGGAGCGATTATTAAAACTTTGCGTCCTGATAATAATCACAATGAAGTTTTGATTGCACGTATCAGAGAAATAAGTCAGCGGCTAGGATTTGAAGTGCTACAGCGTCAGTCTTTACTGGATCGATCTACACCAGTTGCCGAGAAAATTGCTTGTCCTACATTAATTATAGCTGCCGAAGAGGATCAGATGAGATCCCCAGATGAACAAAAAGAACTGCAACAGCATATTCCTCAAGCCCAGTTAGTGACGGTAGCAAATAGTGGACATATGATCCCTTTGGAGCAGCCGCAAAAATTAACTCGGATAATCGAGCAATGGGTACAAACTAATTGTCTGTAAAATAATATTTTGCTTGAACATTGAAGTACTCTGAGATAAATTTAATTCAGTAAAAAAATTTTTATGTATAATAAATGACTATGTCATTCGCATAGCTGTCTCAGTTCAAATTATCAACTTTTTTCATCACTCTTATTATCATAAACCCTTTGTCTGTCACAGGACTATTACAGGATTACTCATGTTTCAATCTTTCTTCCCTAAACCTCGTTGGTTTTTTTTGTCTGTGGTGCTATGGATTGCGCTAAATATTGTGCTCTGGTATGCCGGCGGTAAATCAGCAGGCGAATGGTTTGGTTGGCCTAAAGACTATGCCTCACAACCCCTAACTATCGGCTTATCGCGCTTTTGGTCGCCGGCTTTTCTGTGGTTTTATGTTTGGTTTATGATTTCAACTGGATTGTTTGCGACTTTTTGGTATGTGGTTGATCGTCATCCATGGCAACGTTGGTCTATATGGGGATCAGCTCTGATATTGTTTAACATCTGGTTTGATGTACAGGTCAATGTCACGATTAATGCTTGGTTTGGTCCATTTTGGGATCTGATTCAAGATATGCTGGATAAAGGTGGTTCGATAAATAGTATTTATCAAAATATGCTGACTTTCATGTATATTGCGATGGTAGCGGTGACGATTTTTATGTTGAATTCTTTCTTTGTCAGCCACTATGTATTCCGCTGGCGTATGGCTATGAATGATTATTATATTGAAAATTGGCCTAAATTGCGTAATGTTGAAGGTGCATCTCAACGAGTTCAGGAAGACACCATGCGTTTTGCTGATACGGTGGAAACGCTTTGTGTGAAACTAGTACGCGCGGTGATGGTCCTGATTGCCTTTTTACCTATCTTATTTGAGCTGTCTAAACACGTTCCGGTATTACCGCTTATTGGGGAAATCAAATATTCTTTGGTTTGGGCAGCGATCGGCTGGTCATTATTTGGTACTTTGCTTCTAATGTTAATCGGAATTAAATTACCAGGTTTGCAATTCAATAATCAGAAAGTGGAAGCAGCTTATCGTAAGGAATTGGTTTATGGTGAAGACCATAATGATCGAGGCGAACCTATGACCTTGCAAGAGTTATTTAAGCAGGTTAAAAACAATTATTTCCGCCTATATTTCCATTATGCTTATTTTAATTTAATCAGTACTTGGTATCTGCAATTAGATAATTTGTTTGGTTTATTGATGTTGGTGCCATCTATTGCTGCTGGAATTATGACTTTAGGACTGGTTAATCAAATTCTGAATGTGTTTGATAATGTCCGTTCGTCGTTGCAGTATCTGATTGATTCCTGGAAAACCATTATCGAGTTACTATCAATTCATAAACGCTTGAAAGAATTTGAATCGATTCTAAATCTGAATGGTCATCATTAGGATAGATTTAGGGATGAAATCAATTTTTATCTCTATATTGAGCCATAAACTTAGCCAATAAAATAATAAATTAATTGTGATATCAGGTTAAATTATATTGATAAGTTTGTATTATTTTTAATATTGATTAATAAAAAATTGAGGCTTCTCAAGTTTTTCCACTAATTTTTAGGTGATAATAGGATTAATTAAACTGGTTATAAGGCATATAACCTTAATTGATCTAATCATTTCCTGATGTTTAATGTAGTTTGGTTTTGCTCATGTTTTGCTATGGAAAGTTAGGTAAATAGTTTTTAATGCTGTAGGGGTTTTAGAATTATTGTTTTAAAAATAATAATCAAATCCTGTGTTTAAATGAGGCATTATTTGTCCTGATGTTGATTAGGTTGAACTGCTGCACAACAGCCATTATTAATAAGCTGAAATTTAGATACAATCCAGTTGAATTTTGTTGTGATTTGTAATTGGCCAATGCATAAATTATTACTTTTTAACCAGTGATGATGAATGCGCAATCAAGGAGACGTTATGAGTACACGTATTGAACATGACAGCATGGGTGAAATTGCAGTATCTGAAAATGTTTACTGGGGAGCACAAACTCAGCGCAGTTTGCAGAATTTTGATATTGGTGGTGAAATTTTGCCTCCGGCCATGATACAGGCTTTAGCGATGGTAAAAAAAGCCGCAGCTTTGACCAATAAACAATTAGATCGCATTAGTGGGGAATGTGCTGATCTGATTGTTCAGGCCGCAGAGCGCGTCTTGAAAGGTGAGTTGGCTGATCAGTTTCCTTTAGTAGTATGGCAAACCGGTTCAGGTACGCAAAGTAATATGAATATGAACGAGGTGTTAGCTAATGTCGCTAATGAAATAGCTGGTAAACCTCGTGGCACTTATGCACCTGTCCATCCTAACGACCATGTAAATCACGGTCAATCTACCAATGACTGTTTTCCGTCTGCTATTCACGTCGCTACCGCGATGCAAATTAAACAACATTTGATTCCAAATGTTAAAGCATTGCGTGATTCTTTGGCTGCAAAAGCTGAAGAATTCAAAGGTATCGTGAAAATTGGTCGTACTCACTTACAGGATGCAACACCGTTAACACTTGGTCAAGAATTTAGTGGTTATGTTAGCCAGCTTGATCATGGTTTGGCTCGTCTGGATCAAGCATTGCAATGGTTGTATGAACTGCCTCTGGGCGGAACTGCTGTCGGTACTGGCTTGAACTGTCATCCTGAATTTGCGGAGAAATCAGCTGCTAAACTAGCTGAGTTGACTGGTTTACCATTTGTCACTGCTCCAAACAAATTTGAGGCTTTGGCTGGTCGTGATGCTGTGGTGTTTGCTTCTGGCAGCTTACGCACTTTGGCGGTAAGCCTAAACAAAATTGCTAATGACATTCGCTGGTTGGCCAGTGGTCCGCGTTGTGGTATTGGTGAAATCACTATTCCGGCTAATGAACCTGGTTCTAGTATTATGCCGGGTAAAGTCAATCCAACTCAATGTGAAGCAATGACCATGGTTGCTGCGCAGGTGATTGGTAATGATATGACTATTGCTATGTCAGGTGCTTCTGGCAATTTTGAGTTGAATGTTTATATGCCAGTTATCGTATTTGATGTTCTGCAATCTATCCGCTTATTGGCTGATGCATGTAGAAGCTTTAATTTACGCTGTGCGCAGGGTATTGAACCAGTTCGTGAAAAAATTGATGCAAATCTGCACCATTCTTTGATGCTGGTTACTGCGCTAAACCGTCATATCGGTTATGAAAAAGCGGCAAAAATTGCTAAAACTGCTTATGCTCAAAATCAAAGTTTGAAACAAGCTGCTATCGAGCTGGGATATTTGACAGCAGAACAATTCGATGAATGGGTTGTGCCTGAAAATATGATCGCCCCAAGATAAATAAGATTTAACTTTTAAAACCACATTTGGTGTAAATCAAATGTGGTTTTTTGTTTTGGCAATGGGAAGGGGGTTTTACTATTTTCAGCCAAAAAAGCTTGAGTAGTCATATTTCGAATTAGCTGTTTGCAGTAAATACCATACTGAAACTGTAGTAGGGTTTTCAACTCATTTTAAAGATGAAAAGTTGAATTGCAAAGGCTGTTTGCTCAGTCATATTTTTGCTGGAAAAGGACTCTGAGTGCACGAACGCACAAACAAGATTATTCTGGTACCTTTTCTACAGCTTGATCATCATCTTCTTTCAGCAAACGAGCTTCGAGCCGCACATAATTATCTTTATCCAATAAATGCAACCGCACACCAGCACTATCATTGATGATGCGCCAACGTCTAACAAAAGTTAAAGTGCCCGTGCCTGTACGCTCATCTTCAATATTTTGACATAACTTGGTGATACCGAACGGCTGGCTTAATCGTAATCTATGCTTAAAGTCGCGATAACTACCATGAATATGATTACAGCCAAAATAGGCATAATATTGATGGGTACGATGATCAAAGCGAATACGCGAATGGGTATCGGGCGTTGGTTCATTATTTAAGGTTCGTATTTGCCAGTTACCACTTAGATGTTTGGTGTTCAGTTTATCTGCAAAAGCGCATCCCTGAAGAGAGCTGATTGTCAGCATACACATAAAACTTAAAGTTACTATTTTCATTTAATGGGTCACTTTTTGAATAAAATGTATTCTTGCATCAAAAATTTTAGCATTTATGTTTAATTTTGTCATGTTTGTAAAAATTTTATTCTAATTGTTGCTGCTTTTTATATTCTTGTAGCCAATCTAAAGCGGTGGCTTTTTCTTGCTCTGTTCCATATTTTAATTGTCGCACAGCTCGTCGATAAGCTGCTTGTTGCTGCGCTTTGGCTATTTGTTGATGATGAAAGTTTTGCTGATTATCGGGAACACTGCGATGAACTTGCTGCGTTTGTGCTCGTTGCATGGCTTTTGCGATTAAATCGGCAGGATTAATGTTTCGATTAGAAGTTGTAGGAGCAGAATTGGGCGCAGAAATAGATTCAGTCTTTTTTCGACTAGCTTGCAGATGAGCATTTTTTTGATGCTGTAGCCGCTCTAATCGTTCGGAACGATGTTGATAACGCATTTGCGCTTGTTTTGCTGCGGCAAAACGTTCATCTGTACAATCGTTAGACAGAATGTGCGAACGTGGTAACCATTTATCTTCTACTGGTTGTAAATGAATACAATCAACTGGACAAGGGGGGATGCACAATTCACATCCGGTGCATTCAGATTGTATGACGCTATGCATTTGTTTGGTTGCTCCGATGATGGCATCAACCGGACAGGCGCGGATACAGGCTGTGCATCCAATACACTCAGTTTCATCAATATAGGCAATAGATTTGGGTTGTGCTGCGCGCTGCGGATCCGCAGGTTGCAGTATGGGCAGATGAAGTAATTTGGCCAGATCGTCGATAACGGTCTGACCGCCTGGGGTGCACAAATTAATCATAGCCTCACCTCGACTTAGAGCCTGCGCGTACGGGGTGCAGCCTGAATACCCACATTGCTGGCATTGCGTCTGGGGCAGAAGTGCGGCAATGCGTTCTGGAGCAATATTCATGAAGTAATTTACAGCCAAACAAAACCAAAAGGAGTGTATTTTAGCATAGTGCTAAATACACTCCGAGGTGCTCTCAGCTGTGATATTTTTCGCCTATCAAGCCGCACTATTGAACCTGAGCCGAAGAGAAAAGATCAATTTATTTTGGAATTGAGTTTGTTATTTGGCACCACCCAGCCACCGCCTAACGCCTGATAAAGGGAGACCTGTGAAGTCAGATAATCTGCTTGGCTTTGGATAAGCTGACTCTGTACGCTAAATAGGGTACGTTGGCTGTCTAAGACTTCAATATAGGACGAATATCCAGCTTGATAGCGATTACGCGCATGATGTAAAGCACTGGCTACTGCATCACGTTCCATCTGTAATGCCTTTTGTTGCTCTTGTAGACGATAACCTGCTGAAAGCTGATCTTCTACTTCTTTCATTGCCGTCAGCACAACTTTGTGATAATTCCATACTGCTTCGTTACGCTTGGCAACATTAAGATCAAAATTAGCTTTGATTTGACCACCCTCGAATATGGGTGCCAATACGCTGCCACCAATACTCCAGACATTGATCGGCTCTTTGATTGGAGCAGTAGAAAAAATTCTACCAAATGCAGCACTGATTCTTACCGTTGGAAAAAACTGAGCCTGTGCCGCTGCCAGACTGGCATCACTGGCGGCCAAAAGCAAAGAAGATTGCACGATATCTGGTCGGTTTTTCATCAGCTCTGAAGGCAGAATATCAGGTATGGCCGGCGCATGCAGTTCGGATAAGGATAATCCGCGCTGTATGGTTTGGCTGGTGCTACCTGTAAGCATGCTGATCGAATGTTCTTGCTGACCGATACTAGATTGAATAATCGGGATTTGTTGCAAGGTGGCCGCATATTCTGCTTGTGCCTGATTTAATTCTAATTGTGAAGTATAACCAACTCTGGCTTTAGCGTTGGCCAGTTGAAGTTCTTTTTGCCGAGCTTCTAATGTTTGCTGTAATAATTTTAATTTTTCATCCAGTGCCCGCAAAGTGATATAGGCTTTAACTGTGGTACTGATCACACTTATTCTCGTGCTTTCAGCAGCCATTTCAGTCGCCAGACGGTTTAATCGGGCAGATTTCCAGTTTTGCCGGTTTTTACCAAAAATATCCAGTTCGTAAGCTGCTTGAAAGGTAGGTTGCTCAACGCGTGAAAGGGTTGCAACCCCAAATGCATTTAAATTTTTTTGTCGAGTGGTTCCGCCACTGGCATTTAATGATGGTAATAGAGACGAGCGGATAGCATGCTCTTGAGCCAATGCCTGTTGGATGCGAGTCTGGGCGAGGGCAATATCTGTATTGTGTTTGAGTGCTTCTTCAATAAGTTGATTCAGTACCGGATCATGTAGTTGTTTCCACCATTGTTGCTCAGGTTGTTGATGACTTGGCTGAAATTTTTCATGCCAAATCGGTGGTGGGTTGATTTTGGCTGCATTAGGTTTGTCGGGAATGCTCTGAATACAGCCATTTAATCCCATGATAATCCAAGGTAATAATTTTAAAAATGATTTGCTCATGATTTTACCTTGCTGGTGTCAATGCTGACTTCTACCGACATACCTGGGCGTAAGCGATCAAAAAGTTCACTGTTTTCATCGATATGAATTCGAACGGCAATTCGTTGCGGAACTTTGACAAAATTACCGGTAGTGGTGTCTGGTTTGATCGCAGAAAATTCACTTCCAGCTGCTGGCGATATTTTTTCTACGTAACCTTTAATTTTAGCGTGGTTTAAGGCATCGATTGTAAACCATGCTGGTTGACCAACACGAATATTAGCGGTTTGAGCTTCTTTAAAATTAGCCACTACCCATTTACGTTTGGGCACCAGAAACATCAGCTGGCTACCTGCATTGACCAATTGTCCGTTTTTAACGCTGATTTCGCTTAAGCGTCCGTTTTCTGGGGCACGAACAATGGTATTAGATAAATCAATTTCAGCCAGTCCCAATTGGGCCCGTGCATTATCAACGTTTGCTTTCAAGCCAGTTTTGCCTACATGGGTACTTTTTAAATCTTCCTGCGCTACCCGATATTGTGCCTTAGCTTGAGCAACTGCTGTTTGTGCCTGTTTCAAAGCAGCACGTGTCTGATCACGTTCTCGTAAGGACAGTGAACCATCGGCAACCAAGATATTGACGCGCGTCATGTCCGCCTGTGCTTTTTGCAACTGAGCCTGTGCGTTTGCAATTTCTGCTTCACGGGCAGCCAGTGCGGCTTCTTTACTACGACGATTCTGATCAAAATTAGCCAGATTACTGTCTTGCAAATTAATTCCAGCTGAGGCTGCCGCAACTTTTTGCTTGTAGATGCGGTCGTCAATCTGAATTAAAGGCTGACCGGCTTTCACATCATCAAAATCTTGTACATATACTTTGGTTACATAGCCGGTTACTTGTGGGCTAATGATGGTGGTTTGACCGCGCACGTAGGCATTGTCTGTAGAAACCATCGAATTACGAAATGGCGGTAATTGCCAGGCACGGAGGATCATTAACACACCAAGCAGTAATATCATCACCAATAGCGCTGTAACAATCCATTTACGTTTTGGCGGTTGCCAATACTGGTTGGCCGATGTAGCAGAAGTGGGCGTTTTTGCTGGATCGCTCTTCACAGACTGGTCATCATCTTGGGGGGCGGGGCCAGAGTTTGATGATGCGGTTGAGTCGGATGATTTCGATTCATGTTGTTGTTGTGTATGTGACTGGTTGGTGGGTTCAGATGGTGATAAACCCTTTTTTTCCTTTTCCGCTGCTTCTTGATGTGATGTGTTATTCATAATGATCCTGTCAATAGTATTATTTTGACGATTCTTGTCTTGCACGCTGGACAGCAGCGGCAAAAAATTTTAATTCTCGACTAATTGGATTGGTGCCACGGAACTGGTGCCACCAGCGATGTCCTCCAACCACTAAAAAGCAAATCAATGAACCGACACCAACGGTTACAAACAGATCGTTATAAGCTGCAATTTGCGCCAAAACCGTGTCTTGTTGAATCAGTTTACTTACCCCATAGGCGTGATTCCACACACTATCGTTACTATAGCGTTGTGCAGCAGCTGCATTTTGCTGAATCAGTTGATTCACCAACGGATCCGATAAGTTAACGCCATCTGCGCTATTGATTAGATGGATGCGCGTGCGAATAGTAATAAACGCATTGAGTAATGCTGAACCCATTAATCCACCAACGGTTTGCGAAAAACCAAATACCGCGCTGAAACTCATGATGTAATCTGAACCTTTAGCTAAAGCGCGGATCATGCCCTCCATCATAACTGGACCGAAGAAAAACAATGAGGCAAAAGCAATTAAGAATTCAGGCAGATAAAAGTTGATTGGTCGTGACCATTGATTTTGACCAACTTCCATAAAGGAGGCGATTGCAATCACAGCAAAAGAGATAACTAAGGGTAATTTAATATCAGTAACCTTAAAAGCAAACGCACTGCATAATAGCCCGCAAGTAGCGCCAATAGTAATCACTGTATAGAAATGAACCATCTGATCACTACTGAGTCCCAATACAGTGAGCAAACCGGCAGCACCCATATTTTGTTCCGACAAGGCGACGCGAATCAAAGAACCAAAAACCAGCACTTGTAACATGCCATTGGCGTGTAATATCCATTTGATGTCTAACATCGGGTTTTTGCGGTTGTATTCAATAATGGCAGAGATCATGCAACAAATGAAACCAGCCACAAAAAGATAACCTATCCAATCTTTATCCCACCATACAATGCGTCCCTGTACGGCACCAGCACAAATAAAGGCAATACCAGTTGCCATTAATGGGAAGCTGATTAAATCTATTTTTTCAAATGATTTTTCCAGATAACCGGACGGAATCGGTAATAACCACACGGCTGCGGATACCAGCAAAGCCATGCCTAACTGAAAACTAAAAATTAATTGAAACTGTTCATGTTGCAAAATCAACGGAGAAATTACTCGAGCTATAGGCTGACTTAACTGGGTCAATCCCAGACCAAGAATAATGCCCTTGGCTCTGTGCACGGTTGGCATGGCTTGCATCATGTAGTACATCGCCATGCTGTTTAAACTTCCGCCAACCAATCCGCTAATGCAGCGGGCAAAAAGTTCCATATAATAGTTATGGAAAAAGAACTGCATGCAATTGGTTAAAATTAAACCTAAGACAATATAGCGAACATATCGAGGTAGACCAAACGCCTGACGAATTTTAAATAACAAAACGCTGATTATGGCACTGGACATATAGTAGGAAACCATGACCCAGCCCCCTTGTACAGGATTCAGACCGAGATAGCCTTGAATTTGCGGGATATTTGCCAGCAACATACCGTTGGTGAATCCTGCTGTTAAACCAACAATCACCCCAATAACTGCATACCAAAACCGACGTTGCAACGGATGGTCAGGAAATGAAGGAGATCCTGCCATCATCGGACGTTCATGAGGTTTTAACAGGTAAACATTATCTTGTGACATAAATTAACTAACAGTCATATACAAAGATTCAGCGATCAACGTAAAAACGCCGTCCATTAATCCTGGTTAAAGGTGGATAGGCGTTTGTTATCTTATCTGACAATTCTAATGCAATTAATTAATTTCTGCTAACAATATTTTAATGTGCGTAATAGTTACTGAACGTAAGTAATATAACGACACATTGTGTATTATTTTGATAGTAATAGAGTATTTAGGTAAATTAACCTAACAAAAATAAAAGCTGCCATCCGAATTGGAAGGGCAGCTTTAAGAAAAAAATGAATTAAATTAGTGATCTACTTCAGAGCTTATTTTAGGTTTAGGTAAAATCAGATTCAACACTATAGCCAGTATGGCACATAGACCTACACCGGCAAACGCCATAGAGCCGATTTTAACAATCATGCCACCTACACCAACAGTTAAGACAGAACTCACAATCACCAAATTTCTCGGCAACATAAGGTCTACTTTGGCGTCAATCAGCGTTTTCAAACCCAATGAAGCTATAGTCCCAAATAATAGCAACATAATACCGCCCATTACTGGCAACGGAATAGAGCTAAGAAAAGCATTGAATTTACCAAAGAACGCCATAAAAATAGCGAAAATAGCCGCCCAAGTCATAATGACCGGATTACTGTTTTTAGTAATCATCACCGCTCCGGTCACTTCACCATAAGTAGTGACCGGAGGTCCACCAATCAGACCGGCAACACAAACGCCAAGACCATCACCGAATAATGTACGATGCAATCCAGGTGATTGAATATAATCTTCACCCGTAACTTTACCAATCGCCATAATACCGCCGATATGTTCAATCGCCGGCGCTATCGCCACCGGTAGCATAAACAAAGCGGCCTGCCAGTTTACTGCAGGTGAGGTAAATTTCGGCACAGCGAACCAAGGTGCTGCTGCCATAGCATGGGTATCGACCATGCCGGTTACCAGCGCGAGAATATAGCCTGCGGCCACGCCGATCAGAATTGGGATCAATCGCATCATTTTTGAACCGAACACCGTTACAATAACGGTTACGGCAAAAGTAAAGCCAGATAGCAACAAAGACTGGCTGTAGTCGAAAACTTGTTGATCTCCTGATTTACCCATAGCCATATTACACGCTACCGCCGCTACTGATAAACCAATGACCATAATGACCGGACCGATGACCACGGCAGGCAACAGTCGATGCACAGCAGCTAAACCACGCCATTTGATCAGTGCAGCAAACACAAAATACATGAAACCTGCTGCAAACAAGCCAAACATGGTTGAAGCCAAACCCCACTCATGCATGGCATAAATGATTGGAGCGATAAAAGCGAAAGAAGAACCCAGATAGATAGGTACCTTCCGTTTGGTACATAGTTGAAACAGCAATGTTCCCACACCCGCACCCAACAGCGCCAGAGCTGGATTTAGACCGGTTAGCAATGGCACCAGAACCATGGCGCCAAATGCAACGAACAAAATCTGCGCGCCGGCAATTGCCAACTTAAATTGATGCCCCATTCATAGGACTCCTCTTGAACAAATTGATGGATTATAATACAAACGCGCTGACAAATAAGTTAGCTTGTGTCAGACAATAGCTAAAAATTGATTAAACATCTATTTTTAAATCAATAGCTTGATTTAAAATTAAAAAAATTCTCTAAAAAAAGCTTGCATCTTTCCGCTTAATTGCGCATAATGCGCATCTCTTCAGCCGGTATAGCTCAGTTGGTAGAGCAGCTGACTTGTAATCAGAAGGTCCCGAGTTCGACTCTTGGTACCGGCACCAATACTAATGCAGTGTAATCTATCGATTACGCTGCATTTTTTATATTACGATATAGTTTGATGTATTACCTTGATTTTCAATCCATCTGTGCTACATCGCTCGTTAAATTAGTTTCGCACTAATTCGAGCTCATTTATTCTGTTGCCTAAAACATAATTTTGAATTTACCAGATTAACCGTTCAGCTTGAATTGCTATTTGCTCGGAACAGGCTCAAAGCTTTTGATCTATTAAGATCAAATTCACGGTTTTAATATTGAATGAACAACCACACAAGAATTGTTAATATTAATATAATAAAATAGACGGTTATGATATCGATAATATAAATGATGGAGTCTTGGGTGAGGATGAAACATACATGCTATTTGATCAGTTTAATGATCAGCTTATTGCTTAGTCAGTTGGCTACCGCTTCTGAGCCAAATCGTTGTGTGCTGACTGGTACGTTACTAAGCGATCCAGAACTAGCTATTTTTTCTGTTGGCAGGGGTGAGCAGGAACGAGAATTCAGCTTTTTAGAAATTAATGTTTTAATCACCAATGCGGAACAAGCAGGTAAAACTGATCATGCTTGTCGTTTACCTAATGATAAACCTTACCCATTAGCAATCAAGTTAAAACCCACGTTTAAATTCGATTCTTATAAAAAGGGGGATCAGATTAAATTAATTGAAGATCGTCTTGATAACGATCAAGGCGAAATATTTTCTAATGTTTATAGCTTATATAAAGATGAATGAATAATTTAGGAAATTTTTTTCCGGTAACACTGATGTTTAATGATCGATAAAGTTAATGACTGCATAGAATGGTTATTGAAAGGTAAAAAGATCAATGCAATATGTGTATGACCTCTGATGAGAAAAAGGTGAAATTTTGGCACTATTGAATTGCAATCCCTGGCTTGATGAAATAAACAGATTTATTATTTTTATATGACTGTGTAATCAAGCATCTTGATGCTATGGTTAGAAATCATCCTATACAGCAATGCAATAACTGTGCAATGCTCATTAAATAAGATGGCAATAAATAATGAGTTTCGGTGAGCTAAAACATAGCCATTAAAATTGACATACAAAAGACTAAAAGAGAAAAATATTCAACTATGAAAGCGAGCAAAATAAATCAGTTGGTAAAACTTGAGCGGTTATATAAAAATGGACGAGTATCTGAAGCTGAGTACCTAGACCTCAGAGGAGAGATAGTAGGATATACTTATTCTGAAAAAGATTTTCAACAGCAGGAAGGCTCATCTTCTAAAAGTAAATTACTTAAATGGGCTTTAATCCTAGGCATGATATGGATGGCATATTTGTTTCTTTTTAGTAATAAGTCGCCAAAAAAAGCAGATTTAGAGCCAGCAGATAGACAAGCTGCGTCTAATGCCGATCTCAAGCAGGTAATAGATAAAAATCTTGATAAAGCCAAGGAAGTGAAAAGATTAGAAGAAGAAAGAGGGCGGCAAGAAAGCAAAATGCTGGATAATTTATTTTAATTTAGAACGTACATTAAAAAAACGCTTTTGCAAAAGATATAATTTCAAGTTCAATCTTGGCTGAGTCGGCAATATTGTATGGCTGTCTGATATAAATAACCTCTTTGGGTGGTTGTTTATTTAGCATGATTATTTAATCAAGATACGCTAGGGTTACATTAGGATTTATTGTTGATTTATTACTTAGTCGGTATATAACAATCACTTCATTGTGACTCAATCGAATATGGAAAAAGCTCCTAAATGAAAAAAGGAACAAATCAGCATAAATTTGATTGATAATTTTCGTGAGCAATAATTTACTATCTGGGCTTTAGTTCAATGTGATAAAAATTTGAATATTTTTTCCCGTTCTTACTGGATATATGAATTAGGTAGCTGCATTCATCCCTTATTTTGACTAGAGCAAATTGCCTGTACACCGGCTGGTTTTCTTTTATGCTGCTAATCATTGGTGGTATGAGCAGGATTTAGCTTGACTGACCATTGAGGATTGTTAATCTTTTAAACTTTAGCTTGAAAACTGCTAATGCGATTATGCTTCCAGTACATCTCAACGATGATTAAAACCTATGATGTTGTCTGGCGCGATTTTTTGCTATAACAATACTATTATTAAAAAAGAAGAGGCTAAAAAAACAAATATAAAATATAGCTTAGACGGTATTTTCTATGATCACCAGCTGGTTTGATTCATGCTGGTTTATTGTGGTGCAAGCTAAAGATCTATACATCGTCAAAAGATATCCATTTAATTTCTGTGTTTTGCTTTTTTGAGCATGAATAATCGAGAAAACTTAATATTACTCATTATATCTACTGCGTTAGCTTTTTTGATTAAGGTAAACACAGCTATTAAATCGACCGCGATAGAATTGGTTAGGTATGTATTGAATATGCGGATCAGCCGCTCTGACTAAAGCGATGGATAGCCATAATCATGTATGGGCTAATTGATTTTTACTAACGATAAATATTGTGTCAATACCATGAACTGTTGATACATGGATGAGGATTGATTTTAATTGTCTATCAAGTAATGGCGATAAATTGATGCAAGTTTGATGGCTTATACTTTGTTTTGGTTTTTTGGCAAGGTGATAAAAGGTCAGATTGCAAATCTGACCTTTTATTATTGACTACAGATAACCCGTTTTGATTTCCCGCCATCCCAAACTCTTGAAACTGATGGCACAAGCTGGGAGATTTTTAATCATTAACTCTGATCCATCTGAGCTATAGACCTTAGGAGCTTCTTTCAGACAGGTTGCCTCTGGCGCCTCTGATCCCGGTACTTTCTGTTGTCCGGATTTTCCAGCGTTCAGATGATTATAATGACTGTTGGTAGCAAGCATGACATTAAATAATCCATCAACACTGATGCTGTTATCGAATGCAGTGTTTTGATATTTAAATGTGATTAGCGGATTATCTGGTTTTAATGCCCCTCCAGATCTGGCATCAAATTGAGTAAGTCGTGATATGACTGAATTACCTTCTTTTCTGACGGTCATGGTACAAGGATCCGGTGGTAAAGACGTTTTCAGTCTGCTATAGCTACGTGTGACTACATAGCCGGTAGACAATAATGCATTCACCGGACTAACAACCCGCTCGCCATCCTGATTCAGTTTGAAAAACCAGCCGTTGTATTTGGATGAAGAAAAGGGCAGATTGGTCAGACTACCAGTATCGCCTTCATAGGTCATGGTTTGTTCCAGTAGCTGGCTTTTATCAATCAAAGCTTTAGAAACTCGGGTTTCTATTCGCGGTTGAATGCTTCGCAAATCATAGGCCTCTTCATTTTCATCTTGATTGTCATCAGGAGGGCTACTTGAGCTAATGACTTCCCCGTCGGCCGCAGAAACTGGATTATCAATCACGATACCAGTTTGACCATCCTCATCATTCTCATCGTCTTGAAAAGCGTTACCCAGGTCGTAATCATCGTAGATGCCATAAATCGTTTGCTGACTTTTATTATGCAAATCTGATTGATAGATGTCACTGCCTGTGCCAAATACCACCACTACTTTATAAGGATTGCGACTGTCACTGTTGTCTTTGGCCGGTTTAAATAAAGTTGGTGCGGTTGTAATCGGACCATCTGCGGTAAATACTTTTTGCACATGCCATTTTTTAGGATCAGGGTTGCGTAGATCAAATCGATACAGATTGCCACCATAATCACCGGCATACACCAGATCCGCCACGCCGTCATCGTCTATGTCGTAAACAACCGGACTCGATAATCCACCTTGGGATTTTGCAGCCACTAATTTTCTTATTAAGGTTCCTTTGCTATCTCCAATACGTTGGTAACTATTGATACCAACATCTACGCCCAAAGCATCATAAATATATAAAGCTGATTCATTTTCGATGCCCGGATAATTAAACCCGTTATTGATGATGGCAGCCTCACGTAAGTGGTCGCCATAAGTATTGCGAGGAGCATTGGTATCTCGGTTAACTCGAATAATGGCTATGGCTGGTTTGCCTATGGTGTAACCAAATTTATTGTCGCTTCCAGTTGGTGTTTGAAATAAAAATAGTTGTTGATACCAGTCGAAATTATGTAAATTATCCGCGGCAATATTTTTTCCAGTGACTAAGTCCTGACCGCCAACATTCAGCGCAAATGCACCTCGACCTGCCTGACCCATATTTGAAAGCATGAATATTTGCTGCGATTGATTAGTCATTTTTGGGGTTGCTACGACGGTAAAACCACCATTGAGCAGATAGCGAAATGGATGTTCAAGGTCTTTGCCATAGGCGTTATTAGTTAGGTCTTGGTAATAATGGCTAATCAAATCGGTACCATCAACACTATCACGTTCAAAAGCAATCGGCATGTAATTAAACTTGAGATCATAGGGATGATTAGGATCATCGCTTGCCGCAAAAACATAGACCATGCCATCATTGGCGGAAGTGATAAGAAATTTTTGTTTGTCATTGACTATTTCACCAATGGCTTGGATTGGATTGTCCAACATGATGCCCATATTGCGGGTATTGCCAAATCCTTCTTTGGAGGTAGGGCGGTAACGATAATCCAACACAAAATCTTTCTGTTTGATACTTTGATCTGGCATAGAACGGCTATACCAGCTTAATAAACCGTTTAGCCACTCAGACTGATTTTTTTGCTCATTGCTGGGTATAGCAAAAGTGGCATTGCTGAAAGCGTCTAAAGAATTAGAATATAAGTAAGATTGTTGCCCGTCATTTAAAACCAGTTTCCTGTGTGAAAAACTCGGTTGTAACTCACAGCTATTTTGATCTGAGCCGGCTTGTTGTTGCGGATAAAAACACAGTTGACTGCTCCAACTGCCGGTTTCAATCTGCGCTTTGATCAGCATATTGTTCGATGCTGTACCAGTTTGACCCATGTTGGGAGAAGTCATTACCACATCGGCATGAGCTGTGGTGGTGTTTATTTTGATGTTTTTAAAAATTCCCTTAAATGTATCTAGCAGTTCCTGACTTGAATTGGCATTGAAAAAATAACGACTTTCAGGATTGGTGACAGGATCATAGTCTGGCTTGGGTGAAGCACCATTTTTCAAATATTCAATAGCTTGCTTTTGATTGTTTGTCAGTCCAATTTTTCCCATACCTGCACCTACGGTGAAGGTCTGTGCTGTCTGAGTAAATCTTTCAGAATGACCGGGTAAATGTGCCAGTGGATCAGGACTGTCCCAAGGCTGACCTGCATCATCAGTGGTTCTGGCTTCAGCGCGACTCACTTTAGCAACCACAGTACTGATATCATTGATAATATCTTGATTATAACTAAATATGCCAAAACTTTTCGTCAATAGCGTATCGGACATATATTGTAATCTGTTTACAAAAGTAGGGCTTTTTCTAACCGTATCGCCGTCAAAATAGCCATCGTAATAGGCATAAGAATCTGGCTTGCGGCCACTAGTGCTGTCAGTCAGAGGCAGAGTCGATGAGGCTAAGCCATCCGATAAAACAATAATATAGGATTTTTGACAACGGTATTTAAGCTTATTGATGACAATATTTCTCGCTACGGCATTAAACCGCTGAGTGGTGTTGGTCCCACCTCCTGGCGTGATGCCGGGAATATTCAATGCGGCATTACCCAGAATGTGGTCTTTGATAAACTGATAATCTAGATCATCCTCAGTGTCATAAAATTTGGAATAGTTAGGTTTGACTGCAGGCCGTCCTTCTGCAGTATTGTAGCGGTTCATTAATTGTAGATTAAAATAAAAATCGTAGCGATAAGCATCGACAATACCCGCCAATACATTTTTAACCGTGTCGATCCTTTTTATAACATTGCCATATTGGTCAACTACATTACTACAATCTTTATATTCTGTTTGAAGGTGTTTTTCTAGAGGATCATTGGCATTATCCTCTGTATCACGAGTTGTGCCAGAGACGGGAATGCCCTGAATCTTATTTTCTTTACCACTCCAAGCACTCCATGTGCCCCATCGGGAACAGAGTTTATTGGCATTTAAAGTAACGCAGGCGCGACGACGATACTGACATTCCATGCTCAAAGCATAGTTCATACTGGCTGAGTCATCGATGAGAAAGGTGATATTAGGCTTAATACTGTAAGTAGAAGTAGAGGTTTCTTTGTTTTGCAAAAAAAGCGGAGTCTCTGCAAATAGGTTAAAAGCGCATGCATCTACAAGAGCAAAGAAACTGAGAGCACAACCGAGGGTAAACTTCAAGTGTTGTCTGATCCTGGAATGATGGTGTCGGTGTTGAATTTCTACCAGTTTAGTTATGGCAGATTTGATGCAGGTTATTTTCATATCTATTAACTAAATACCAACATTAAATAAGGTAATATGTTTAAAATTATCTAAAGTTATCCTAATTGTAATTAATTTTATTATGCAATATCAAATATTATCTTAAGTTATAATAATTAGAGATTTGTTTTAAATGCTAATTATTTATCTATAATTGATATTAAATAGTTAAAATATGCCTAAAATATAAAATTTCTTGCATATTTATTGAATTTCGATGTTGATTGTCGATGTAGTATGTTAATGATCTTAATTTAGATAATAATTAATTATAGAATAATGACTTGATAAATTTGGTCTGCAATTGGCATGCAGCTTTCAAGCTTTTTAGTCAGTGAGCAAGTCATGACAAATTATTAGGGCTAAATAACTTTTAACTTGAATTGTTTTGAATTTGTTACCATCAATTCTAATTTAGATAATTTGCAAAATTAGATATGGCATCAGACTGGTCAATACTTTCTGTTTTGGTCTTGATACTATAACCATTGTCGCAGTAAGAATTGGCAGTGGGCACAGTAATTAGCTAAAGCTAGTGGGGTATGCAGATGTGATTAATGAAGATAAAAGATGATGCCATCGCTGGTGATACAGATCCAAAGGTCAGATATGAATCTGACCTTTGATGATAGGATGGTCTAATTAGCGATGATAACTTCGTTTGATTTCTCGCCGTGAAAGTACTTTGAAACTGATGGGGCACTTGGGTACATTTAAAATGAGGCTACTGCCATCGGTTGTTGCCGCTGTAATGCGTGCCCGGGTGCAATCGCTGGGTAAGTTTTTCTTCGGACCCAAGGGTGGTAGAGTCATCGAGCCACCAATGTCACTGCTTTGATAACCGCTGATGGTTAAGGCAAAGGGACCATAAGTATAATTTCCGCTGCCTATCGGTGTGTTTTGATCAAAGATAAAATGCGGATCTTTTTCTGTTAATCCACCGCCGTTCAATACGTTATACTGTATTTTTCCGGTGGTCACGCTATTATATTGGTTTAATTTAGTGGGTTTGCACGGGTCGGTCATTGGCTCGTCTTTAGTTACGCTATACATTCGGCTTAATACGATTCCGGCATAAGAGACGAGGATAGGTTTGCTGACGACACGTTCGCCTTCTACGCTAGATAGATTAAAAAACCAACCTTTATGAATTGCAGGTTGTAGCTGATATTGCGTTAATTGGCGATAATTTTTATTGTAGGTAAATTGTTGTTGCAAAAGTTGATCCTGGGTTATGGTTTCTACCATTTCACTGTCTAAATCATCGTAAATTCCATATACCGTCTGCTGGTCTTTATTGTTGAGATCGTTTTGATAGATGTCGCTACCGGTGCCAAAGGTGACCAGTGCTTTGATATTGCTTTGCGTTGCTGTGGTTTGCTGAGCGTCTTTGTTGGTCAGATAAACAGCAGGGGCAGCTGTGATGGGACCATGAGCTTTAAATAAACGATAAACTTTCCAATCTGCCGGATTAGGAGCGCGTAAATCAAAACGATATAAATTTCCGCTGTAATCTCCAGCATAAACAATATCGGCTACACCATCTCCGTCTATATCGATGACAGTTGGACTGGAGAGTCCGCCACTGCCATAGGGTGCAACCAATTTAGCAATCAGTTCTCCTTTTTTATATCCCGTAGCTATGTTTGCTTCAGTACCGATGTCCAGACCCAGAATATCATAAATATATAAGGCAGATTCCGGTGAGGGTTTGGCTACAATATCTTGGCTTAACGAGGAAGAATAGTTGTAACCGTTACTGATAAATGCGGCTTGACGGATATGATCAGTAATTGAATCTTTGGAGGCTTGTGCACTGCTATTCACGCGTAGGCGGGCACTAGCTGGAGTTCCAATGGTGTAACCAAACTGATTGTTGCTACCTGTGGGTGTTTGGAACAGAAAAACATCCTGATACCAATTGGGATTTTGCATATTATCTGCAGCGATCGGCTTACCACTTAGGATGTCATGACCACCAATATTGATGGCAAATGCCCCCCTTCCTGCCTGACCTAACGTTGACACCATGAATATTTGTTGTGGTTTACCGTTGCTTCCATCGGTTTGTTGCACTACCATGCCACCATTAAGCATAAAACGGTGTGGGGTATGTTCATTTCTGCCATAGTTATTTTGCGTCAGGTCTTTGAGATAATGGGCGAGTAAATCCGAGCCATCATTACTTTGTCTCTCAATCCCCAGGGGCATAAAATTAAATTTCAAATCATAGGGTTTTTTGGCATTGCTGCTAGATAGGAATACATACACCATGCCATCATTAGCAGAAGTTAATAAGTACTTCTGGTGGTTATGCGCAGCTTGACCAATGGTAATCACTGGATTATCAATAATATCGCCCAATTCGTGTGAAGTGCCATAATTGTTGATGGTGTTACGCTGCCGATAATCTAAACTATATTCTGGTCGTTTGATTTTACTATCCGATTGAGTGCGACCAAACCAGGCCAGCAAACCATCACGCCATTCATTTTGGTTATGGCTATTGTTGGGTATTTTAAACAGATCGTTATGAAAGCCTGTCATCCCCGCATGATATAGATGAGTAGTTTGACCATCATGAATTAATAACTTGCGATTGTGATAGGAAGGCTGCTTATTGCAGTTGTCAGGCTGATTGCGTTTTTCGTTTAAATCATTGATACAGATTTTACTGCTCCATGTACCGGATTCAACTTTAGCGGTAATGCTGACATCGTTGGTCAATGTATTGGAAATCGCCACTGTTGGCGCAATAGTGGTGGATTGTATGGTGGCAGACGAAATCTCACTTTTAATGGTTTTAAAAATTTTATCAAAAGCGCTAATGATTTCACTGCGTGAGTTAGCATTAAAAAACCGTCCGTCAGGATTTGAAGTAGGGTGATATTCACCACTGGGTGTGGCTGCATTTTCTAAATAAGGAATGGCGATTTTGGCTTCATTGGTGGCTCTTTGACCTAATCCCACGCCAATAGTAAAAGTTTGCGCCGTTTGGCGAAAGCGTTTTTTGGTTGCCGGATCAACTTCATTCCAAGGTTGCCCAGCTTCATCAACACTGCGTTTCGTCAGGCTGGAACTGATCGATTTCCCACTGGCACTATAATAATCTTGTTTATAAATGTAATTACCAAAATTAAAGTTATTCAATCGGTCTGTGTAATATTTAAGGCGCAAAGGTTTGTTGATATTATGATTTTTAGTTAAAAATGCCAATCGATCAGTTTCCGTTTTGTAATCACGGTCAAAATAGGCATCAAAGCGGGCATCTTTGCCTTTAAAGTTTTTATCCGATATGGCGTAAGTATTATCAGCTTCGCCATCACTTAAGACGATAACGTAGGATTTCTGACAGCGATATTTAAGTTTGTTGATAACCAAATTACGTGCTATCACTGGGAACTGACGAGTGGTCGGGGTATCACAAGGTGTTTCCAGTTTTTTTATGCTTTCGAGCATGTTGCGGTAATTTTCCGGCTTAGAAGTATCATAAAACTGGTTGTATTTTTTTTGGTCACCTGTTCCGCACATTGGGCGAAATGCAAAGTACATGTCATTATGATAGTTAGTAATGATGTCTGTCAGCACTTCTTTGACCGAGTCTATTCGGCGGTAGGTTGTACAGCTATAACGAACCTCTTGTGTATTTTTGGGAATGACATCAAAGCCATACTGGTAAGATCCAAAAGGTTCCCATTTTCCACCACTCCCGCTGGCATTCGGTATCCAATGGCTTACTCGGCATTTATAGGTCATGGGCACAATGTTCATGGACATACTGCCCGAGTCATCGATGTATAAAGTGATATTAGGTTTTACACTATAGGCAGAAAAAGTGGTTGCTTTACTTTGTAAGTGCAGGGGGATATCGGCAAAGAGATCAGCTTTTGCCAACACAGGGTCGACAAACATCAGATTTAGGCACATGAGAAAAAGATAAGGTAATCTTTTGCTTAGTTGATCAAAAGAGTATTCGGATACGGTTCGAATCTGCGGAGAGTGATTCATTATGCACCTGTGTTGATATAGGTAAATGAGGATAGCAATTGAAAATGTTGCGGGCAGCTTTATTCGGCTTTCAAAAATATCTAAAATTATTGAGGTTTGTAAATATAATTCATTGTTTTATAATAAATAATTAGATTTCTGCGATAGATGGGACAGGCAGAAATCAATAAAAAAGATTTTGCTACTCCAATTGATGGTTTATCATTAGGCAATATTTATTTACTGGAAAGATGAATAGATATAATTATTTTAATAAATTTTGAAGAGATTAAAGTTTGCTTACTTGATAATTAATGTAAATAAAAGTTTGATATTTTATATTAATGTAATATAGATATTTAAAGATATATTTCAATTTTTATATTATTTTTAATTTAATATTCTATAAATATTTATTATGACTTAAATTTATTTTCAAGTAACAAACTCATTTTCTAGAATTAAATATCATTAAATATAAAGTTTATGTTTGTTTATGCTAATCTATGTAGGTTAATTATGTTTATTGGCATATTGAATAATGAACTTATATCTATCTCGTTCAATTTTTCGCTTGATTTGATAGTTAAATAATAGACAACAATTGATTAAGCAATAATTAATTTGCCCAGTTGAAGCAATATAAAAGCGCCAGGTGACCAACATGAATATGCTTTATGGATATTATACGATTGTAATTTTTATAATATCCTTTATAAACATTTAGTTGTGGCAATTTTGTCAATATTTCCAAAAAAGGACTTGCTGTAACTATCTCGGTGTGGTTAAATACGCGCCTCGATAACGAGGGGTGATTAGCTCAGTTGGTAGAGCGTCTGCCTTACAAGCAGAATGTCGGCGGTTCGACTCCGTCATCACCCACCAGTTTTTAGTTTTATGCATAGCATAGAATATGCGCGGTGGTAGCTCAGTTGGTTAGAGTACCGGCCTGTCACGCCGGGGGTCGCGGGTTCGAGCCCCGTCCGCCGCGCCACATCTTCTAGTAGTTCAAAATTGGGTGATTAGCTCAGTTGGTAGAGCGTCTGCCTTACAAGCAGAATGTCGGCGGTTCGACTCCGTCATCACCCACCACATACTTTTATTCTTCTTCTTTTAATTAAGCCAAAATACCAGTTTATCGTATTATTTTCAATGACTTAGCGCTATAGGCTTAAAATTATAAAGTCTAAATAGAACCTCAAAGAAATCAGCTTTCAAATCACCGTACCCGATTTCTTAACTGTGTTTCATGTATCAAAACAGCCTCGTAATGCTCAAAGAAGCTACGAGGCTGTCAACATCATAATGAGATTATATTCTTAAGTTAGTATCAGCATAGAAGCGGTTAAAATTATAATATTCATTATGCATATAGTTAACACCGGAATATACATGAATTTCAACCAGGTACTGTAATTCACTTTTGATAGCTGCAATCCGCCCATGACCACCCCAGAAGTAGGGGTGATTAAATTAATCAAACCACTGCCTGCAACAAAAATCATTATCATAATATTGGGATCCATTCCTAATTTGGCTGTTAAGGGTCCTAAGATAGGTATAGAGACAAAAGCTAAGGCAGAAGTGGATGGAATTAAGAAAGACAATCCAAGATAGATGAAATAGGCTACCGGCACGAAAACGAGTGGAGACAAGCCTTTGAGTAAACTCTGGGCTTTATCTAAAATAAATAAGTCTAAATGAGTTTCACCCATTAATACTGAAATGGAGCGAGCTACAACAATTATCAATACCACCGATAAAATATCGCAGGCACCAGCGATAAAAAAATCAATAATTTCTTTTTCTAACATCTTCGCAATAATGCCAATGACCACCGCCATAATCAAAAACCACATGGCAAGATCACCGAAGGTCCATTCACCAAAATGATGATCAGTCAGAAATGACGTCCAACTATCGAACAGAGTAACTTTAAATTCTCCCCATGGAATTAATGAAAAAATCATGATCAGAAATGTAAATGCAAATAACAGCAAAATGATTTTTTCCCGTCGGCCAAAATTTAACTGCGCAGAATTATCAGCTTTGAAATATAAATTCATGTCTGCTTGTTCAGAAGATGATAGCAAAGTAAATGCTTTATCTTGCTTGAGCTTTTTTGCATATCTCATCACATACCAAATACAAAAAGCCAGCGTTGACAACCACAAAATGGAGCCTACGGTAATAATGGTTGCTTGATTGGGGTGATAACCGACGCCACGCAGGGCATCTGTGGCGACTCCAGTCGCAAAAGGATTGACAGTTGATCCCAATACCCCGGCACCAGCGCCTAATAATATGACGCCGACGGCAACCAAAGTATCAAAGCCAGCTGCGACCAACGTTGCTGTGATAAGAACATAGAAAGCGATGGTTTCTTCTGCCATGCCATACACGGTTCCGCCAACTGAAAACAAAAACATCAGCAAAGGTATTAACATGAGTTCTTTGCCTTTCAGTTTTTTAACTAAAGCGGCAATACCGGCTTCTAATGAATTGGTTTTCATCGCTACATTGATGAAACCGCCCAAAATTAAAATAAATACGGCAATATTTATCGAGTTTTGGAAGGATTTAAACGGAGCCATCACTAACGTACTGAGCGATGGCGCGATAACGCTAGAGACGACTTCATTGCTTTCTGGTAAGGTTACCGGAGTGAAGTTATGACCAGCCAAGAAGATTGATATCAGCCACAAAAGGAATAAAATAATAAATAAAATACTGAATGCTGATAATGATTTTTTGTTCTTTTTTTCTGATGGCGCTTTATGTTCAGTTTGCATTTTACGCATCCTTAAAAAAAGGTATCGTATTGATTAGATACGATACCTTGGGTGATTCATTTAGTAATAAGTGAGTTCGCTCGAACAGGATGTATTTATTTTTGTACCGGCAAGTCCTTTAACGATATCCCCGATATCCGCCAGAGATCCGATCACTGCTGACTTACCCGGATTTTGGCGGGCAAAATTGATGGCTGCCTGAACTTTGGGTCCCATCGATCCAGCAGCAAAGCCCATTTTATCGAGTGTATCTGGATGCGCTTCTTTAATTGCTTGCTGATTGGGCTTATTCCAGTTGACAAAGGTAGCTGATACATCTGTCGCAATAATAAACAGATCTGCATCGATTTGTTCGGCTAAGACAGCTGAACACAGATCTTTGTCAATAACAGCTTCTACTCCTTTCAAACTACCATCATCATCATAAAATGTCGGTATCCCACCGCCGCCAGCACAAATCACCACCGTACCTTTATCTAACAACCATTTAACCGGTCGAATTTCAAAAATCCGTTTTGGGGTAGGGCTAGGGACAACTCGTCTGTATTGATCATTATCTGGGGCAATGGTCCAGTTTCGTTCTTTGGCGAGCTTTTCTGCTTCTTCTTGAGTGTAAACCGGTCCAATGGGTTTGGTTGGCTGTTGAAATGCCGGATCATTCTTATCCACTTCTACTTGTGATAATAAGGTAGCTAGCGGCGTTTCTAAAGGCAGCAAATTTCCCAGTTCTTGCATAATCATATAACCGATCATGCCGACTGATTCGGCTCCAAGTACATCTAACGGATAGGGAGGTACACCTGTATAGGACAGTGACTGTAAGGCAATTAATCCTACCTGTGGACCATTACCATGCGCGATAACTAATTGGTTACCTGGGTAAATTTTGGCAATTTGCTGACAAGCAATTTTGGTATTTTGGCGTTGATTTTCTGCCGTTAATGGTTCTCCACGGCGCAATAATGCATTACCGCCTAATGCAATGACGATTCTCATATTTATTCCAGTTGGTTAGATTTAGATTAGGCTAGAGACAATGACTGCCTTAATGGTGTGCATTCTGTTTTCTGCTTGTTCGAATGCAATATTGATAGGAGATTCAAAGATCTCTTCAGTCACTTCGATCCCATTCTGAAATTGAGGGTATTGCTGTGCTATTTCTCTACCTACAGTGGTTTCTGAATTATGAAAAGCAGGTAAACAGTGCATGAACTTAACGTGAGGATTACCAGTGGCGGCAATCAATTCTTGATTTACTTGATAGGGTGTCAACTCATCGATTCGTGCACCCCATGATTCGATTGGTTCACCCATAGAAACCCATACATCAGTATGAATAAAATCCACCCCTTTAACCGCTTGCTTAACGTCATCGGTAACCATGATTCGTGCGCCACTTTGTCGAGCAAATTGTTCACACATTGCGACCAGATTAGGTTCAGGTAACAGCGATTTGGGACCAGAAATACGCACATCCATACCTAATTTAGCCCCGATCAATAATAATGAGTTACCCATATTGTTACGAGCATCACCGACATAGGCATATTTGATTTCGTTTAATGGTTTACCGTTGGCGTATTCTTGCATGGTCAACACATCTGCAAGCATTTGCGTCGGATGAAATTCATCGGTTAAACCATTCCAAACAGGTACGCCGGCATAGTCTGCTAATTCTTGCACGATAGATTGTTGATAACCGCGGTATTCAATGCCATCATACATACGCCCAAGAACACGAGCAGTATCTTTCATGCTTTCTTTATGGCCAATTTGAGATCCGCTTGAACCAATATAAGTGACATTGGCACCTTGATCGTGCGCAGCTACTTCAAAAGCACAACGGGTGCGTGTAGAGGTTTTTTCGAAAATCAAAGCAATATTTTTACCTTTTAATAATTGTTTTTCAGTACCAGCATATTTAGCTCTTTTTAGATCACGTGCCAGATCGATCAGATAGTGAATTTCTCGTTCAGAATGATGAACCAAGCTCAGCAGATGACGATTTTTCATGTTGAAAGCCATAATATATATCCTTTGTTATTGATTAATTAATTGCATCACGACTAATAGGACAAGTCATACAATGACCACCACCGCGACCACGCCCTAATTCACCAGCATCCACTTCAAGCACTTCAACACCGTGATCTCGCATAATGTTATTGGTATAAATATCGCGGTCATAAGCGATACAGATGCGACGATCTAACATGATGACGTTATTAGCATCATCCCATTGTTCTCGCTGTGCTTGAAAACTATCACCGCCTGTTTGAATACGGGTTACTTGAGATCCTGATATCTTGCCCATCGCTTCAGCAACCACATCGACAAAATGCTGATCTTTATGTTCTTCAATAGTGATCTCTTCTTCGCCATTTTTTATATACAAGCTATAGCATTTAATCTGATCCACCACTTCCGGGAAAACCGAGAATAAATCATAGTCCAACATCGAAAATACGGTATCTAAATGCATTGCCGCTCTGGATTTAGGCATCTGGCAAGCGATCACTCTGGTTGCTCCATTCTCTTTTCCGCAAATACTCTTGGCTAACTGTGAGACTGCCTGAGGATTTGTTCGTTCCCCCATACCGATTAAAACCACCCCATTACCAATAGGCATGACATCTCCGCCTTCAATCGATAAAGAGCCCGTATTTTCGTCTGTGTCTCCCCACCAGATTTTGGCTTTGCCGGCAAAATAAGGATGGAATTTATAAATGGCTCTCATAATCAGCGTTTCCGGACGGCGAGCGTTCCAATACATCGGATTTAAATTGACACCACCATAAATCCAGCAACTTGGATCACGTTGGAAAAGCGCATTGGGAATTGGCGGGATTAAAAAATCGTCCTCACACATATAGTTGAACATCAGATCAATGTTCGATTTGAAGGGTAAATCTCCCTTGGTGATACCGCCAAAGAGATAAGTAGATAATGCCGGGGCGGGTAATTCATTTAACCATGCATAAACATCGTTGAGCATATGTGTTCCGATATTTTGCGGAACCAGCAAACGATCAAGAATCCAATTTCGATGTTCTTTATTTTCTAATACTTCTTTCAGTGCATCATTTGCATCGATAACGTGGATACCACGATCTGTCATTATTTTGACGAAATTATCATGATCACGTTGAGCCTTTTCAACCCAAATAACATCATCAAACAAAAGTTGGTGGCAATTTGAAGGAGTCAGTCTGCTATGAGCTAAATTAGGACGGCATACCATCACACTTCGTAATTTACCGCATTCTGAGTTCACACCGAATTTTTCTGACATTATTATTATCCTTAAATTATTGTTTAATATGAAACCTCCGTCGCGTGGTAATTATGTCGGTAAAGCGTTGAAATTTAATTTTTTAAACTATCTAGATGGTATATATTTTGCAATTTAATTTCAGAGAATTTCTGATTGCTGAAATCGGATATTAATTTTAAATTTCGAGCTAAATTGTGCTGAAAATAAGTTGATAATTCTGTTTTTTTACACCACAATTATTTTAATTTGATAAATAAATTAGCTGAATATCATGTTTGAACCAGTTTGCAATACAGTGACTTTCCAGTTTCAGTTTAATCATCAGCAATCTGATAAACAGTTTTTTTAAGCTGGTTATAACTGGTCATGCATGCTAGGGCGCAGTACTAAATTCGATCACCTCTAGCTGCATCGCAATAAATAAAGCCTTTATCCATCCTAAGATTAAATAAAACAAAAGGATATATATAACGTTTACTAAAGCTAATATGCTATTTGCATAAAATAAAATATAACTTCATTAATCTGAACTATTGTCCATATAAGGTACAAGAAAAATGATACCGATCAAATAAATAACCTAAACAAGCGACATCATTTCCTTTGTAACTGCAATATTAACAATGGGGTATTAACAATGAAACTGGATAACATTGATAAGAGAATATTAAGAACACTACAGCGGGAAGGAAATATCCAAAATAATGAACTGGCCAAAAAAGTGGGTTTATCACCTTCCCCTTGTTTGCGCCGGGTGAAAATACTCGAAGAATCCGGTTTTATTAAACAATACGTAGCCTTACTCGACAAAAAAGCCATCAACAAACAATTGATCGTTTATGTCAGAATAAAAGTTGATATATTTAATAACAGCTCGGCTGCCATTGAAAGATTTATTTACGAAGTGAAATTATTGTCACAAATACAAGAGTGTTATGTGATGGCTGGAGAAAATGACTTTTTACTTCGAGTCATCTGTGAAGATTTAGAAGAATACCGAAATTTTCAGGTGCATACCTTAGCTTTATTGCCAGGTGTTTGTAGCATTCGAACGGAAATACCTTTGCAAGTAGTTAAATGGACAACAGAAATAGATATTTGAATCCCAATAAAAATAAAGCCTGAAAATTCAGGCTTTTCATCAGTTACATTTTATCTAAAACTTCCAGTCCCAACATATTCATACCCAGTTTTAACGTTTTGGCCGTTAATCTAGCTATTTGTAGTCGACTTTTTCTAATGTCATCCTGAGCTTTCAATATTGGAAATTTCTCATAAAATTTCGAAAACTGCGTAGCAAGTTGAAATAAATAGTTAGCCAAATAGTGTGGCATACAATCTTTGGCTACCGATAGAATAATATCTTCAAATTGCAGCAATAAGCACAAAAGATTTTGTTCTTCTTTTTCATGCGCATAAATTCGGCTATCTAGATCGGATTCCAGCGTTTGGCCTCCCTTGAGCAACAGACTATGAATACGCGTATAGGCGTATTGCAAATACGGTGCGGTATTGCCTTCAAAAGACAGCATGCTTTCCCAGTTAAAAACATAATCACTGGTTCGATTTTTGGATAAATCGGCATATTTGATTGAAGAGATGCCGATAGCGTGAGAAATAGTCTTGATTTCTTCTGCGGTCAAATCAGAATTTTTGGCACAGACCAATTCTTTGGCACGTTGAATTGCTTCATTTAACAAATCAATCAATTTTACCGTGTTACCCTCGCGGGTTTTGAATGGTTTGCCATCTTTGCCCATCATCGTACCAAAAGCAACATGTTCTAAGCTAACCTCTTCAGGAGCGAAGCCAGCTTGGCGTGCAGTAGTAAATAATTCCTTAAAGTGTAAGCTCTGACGTACATCAACCATGTATAAAATTCGATCCGCTTTCAATTGTCTGACACGATAGCGTATACAAGCCAGATCAGTAGTAGAATATAGAAAACCACCATCGCTTTTTTGAATAATGAAGGGCGTTGGCTGACCGTTTTTATCTCGAATTTCATCCAGAAATACCACCTTTGCGCCATCACTATCTACGGCAATACCTTGTTGTATGAGTTCATCCACACTGGTCTGTAAATCATCATTATAGCTAGATTCACCTTGCAAATTACCCGCATCAACCAATAAACCCAGTTTTTGGTACACTTCAAGGCAATGCTTTTGTGATACTTGGACAAAACGGCGCCACAGTGCCAATACCTTTTCATCTCCTTTTTGTAATAGCACAACATAGCTTCTGGCCGTATTAGCAAATTCTTCCGATTCTTCAAAACGTTTTTTGGCATTGCGATAAAATCCCTCCAGATCAGCCAAAGCAACATGACTTTGTCCGACCTTTTCCGTTTCAACCATATAAGTAATTAACATGCCAAACTGAGTGCCCCAATCACCAACATGATCCTGACTGAATGCATCGTGACCCAAAAATCTTAAAACCCTATTTAAAGCATCACCGATTATGCTGGCGCGTAGATGGCCTACATGCATCTCCTTGGCTAAATTCGCAGAGGGGTAATCAATCGGTATGATTTGTCGAGATTGTTTAGCTATCCCCAATCGATCATCCTGTAAAATATCCAAAGCTTGCTGGCTAAGAAATTCCCCCGACAGAACAATATTGATGAAGCCAGCGCCGACGATCTCAATAGCATTAACCATGCCGGCATTTTTTAAGGGCGTAAGATGGCTGACTATTTTTTCAGCTAATACTCTTGGATTGGTTTTTAACGCCTTTGCCGCCCCCATGGCGCCATTAATTTGATAATGTCCAAATTCCGCTTTTGATGCTGGGTATAACAGCGTCGGAAAATCGGCTAAATCACAACTTTTAAAAGCATTCATGACATAACTATTTAACAATTTGTGTAATTGCATGACACAGCCCCTAATTATTTTATTTATATGACTATGTATAGCATGAGTTGATTGCTAATAAATTCTAATTATTTTTGATATTTTGCTATTCGATTGCTGAATGTTAAAAATATTCCACTTGAAGGAAAAAGGTCTTGCTTGGTTGAAGTTGATTGATGCTGGTTATGATGGATGAAATGATTCTCAGGAAAGCTACTCCGAGAGCAAAATAATTTCAATTTTGATATTAGCGTTTACAAGGAAGCAACTAGCAACATTAAAAATCGCGAAAAAATTAAAGAAAGTGAATTATCTTGATGGAGGATGTAGAAATAAAAAAAGATATCTTAAGCATTTAAGATATCTTTTAATATTCGTGGTGCGGATAAAGAGACTCGAACTCTTACACCTTTCGGCGCCAGAACCTAAATCTGGTGCGTCTACCAATTTCGCCATATCCGCATTTCAATTCGGCTTGAATTGAAGAACATGGATTATAGAGTAATTTAAGATGGCTGCCAAGAAAAATTTATAGGCTTGGCAGCATATCATTGAAATTAAGCTTTTTACTCTTTAACTTAATCCGGTTCAGTTTCCAAGCGAAGATTACATCATATCTAATGTATCAATTCCCAACAGATCCAAACCATGTTTTAAAGTAAGACCGGTTAAGCGCGTTAACTGCAAGCGACTGGCTCGTACCTGTTCGTCTGCTTTCAGAATAGGGCATGCTTCATAGAAGCGACTGAAAAGAGTGGCTAGCTGATACAGATAGTTAGCCAGATAATGCGGGTATGAAGTATCGGCGGTGTTATTCAGCACATCCTCGAATTTGAGTAATTCCAGCGCCAGTTGATGCTCAAGCGGTGCAGTAATACTAATATCAGCACCTTGATCCCATGCACCAGCTTTGCGAAAGACGCTTTGTACACGAGTATAAGCATATTGCAGATAGGGGGCAGTATTACCTTCAAACGACAGCATGCTGTCCCAATCAAATATATAGTCACTGGTACGATTTTTACTCAAATCGGCATATTTCACGGCACCAATGCCAACTACATGACCTATGTGACTGATCTCTTCATCACTAAGATCGGGATTTTTGCTGGCAACTAAAGATTTTGCGCGAACAATGGCTTCATTCAAGAGATCCATTAATTTAATGGTGTCACCACTGCGGGTTTTGAAGGGTTTACCATCTTTACCCATCATGGTGCCAAAAGCGATGTGTTCTGCAACCACATTATCCGGTAGCCATCCAGCTTGACGGGCTATAGTAAACAGCTCATTAAAATGCAAACTTTGTCTGGCATCAACCACATACATCAGCCGATTGCCGTGCAACGTATTGATGCGGTAGCGCAGGCAAGCTAAATCAGTGCTGGCGTAAAGAAAACCGCCATCTTTTTTCTGAATAACGAATGCAGCCGGTTCGCCATCCTGATTCTTAAATTCATCCAGAAAAACGACTTTGGCACCATCGCTATCCACAGCAATGCCTTTAGCCATTAATTCGTCAACAGTGGGTTGTAACTGGTCATTATAGAAAGATTCTCCAGTCACATCGGCGGGTGACAATTTCAAACCCAAAAGCTGATAGACAGATTGTGCATGCTGCAAAGATGTAGTGACGAATTGTTGCCATAGTTGCAATACACTTGGATCACCACCTTGTAATTTGACTACATATTCGCGGGCAGTATCGGCAAATTTTTCATCTTCATCAAAACGTTTTTTGGCATCGCGGTAGAATCGTTCCAAATCAGTCAGTTCCAAGTCTGCTCGACCATTCTGATTTTGTTCATATAAATAGGCTACCAGCATGCCAAACTGAGTACCCCAATCGCCAACGTGATTCTGAGCTATCACTTGGTGACCAAGAAAAGACAAAATACGATTCAAACTGTCCCCAATAATACTGGAGCGCAGGTGACCAACATGCATTTCTTTGGCCAAGTTGGGGGAAGAGTAATCGATAATCGCGGTTTTAGACTCTGCGGTGCGATTTACCCCCAAATGTTCATCCTGTAAGGCTGCTTGGAGGTGCTGAGCCAGCATTTCACTATGTAAGCGCAGATTAATAAAACCTGGACCCGCTACTTCAGCAGAGGCAATGATGCTATTGTTGGCTAATGAGAGAGCAATTTTCTGTGCTAATTCACGCGGATTTTGCTGGCTTTTTTTGGCAGCAGGCATGACGCCATTAATCTGATAATCACCAAAATCATGATTTTTAGCTACTTGCAAAATAATTGGACAGTCTTGCAGCCCATTAGATGCAAATGCTTTTTCAACTTCGGTCGCAACAAGTTGGTGTAGTTTCATTATTGTATACTGATTAAAATAATTGCCAATTTTCGCATAAATCAGCTCAGACCGCATTAATTCGACCATCACTACCTGATGATATAGCGCATAAAGTGCCTGATATTGAATATTTGTAAAAATAAAACCTAAATGTGCCAACCCTCATTCTGCTAAGCTGATTTATACTGAATAAACACCTATTCTTGACTCATTATTCCATTGAACATATCAGTTCATCTTATAGTTATAGAGTCGAAAAACCGATTTTAATTGATTTACCTATTGAATTTTCAGGAAATTTAAATAGCTTTGATATTTTAATTTACAGACAATATTCCAAATATTCTTCAAGCTTAAATTGCAGCATTTGTTAAGTTTTTCCTCAATTTCACAAAGCTGAATACTTGAAATTCAGATTATGGCATTAAGGAAAGCGACGATTGAAAATTACTGCATGACATGAATTGGATTACTACGGATTTGGCAATAAATACTTTAACATAGCAGAGTCGCAACTTTACTCAACCAATCCGATAAAAAGCCAGACTACCGAGCAAATTTGGCCACAAACCAATGCGGCGATTGCCGCTCATGACCGCGCGTTCATTGATGACAAGATGATTATCAGCACATAATTGTTCAAAATCCTGTAATGTGCACCAATGAATATTAGGAGTGTTATACCATTGATAAGGCATACGTTCAGAAACCGGCATATGTCCACCAAAGCAGATCTGTAAACGGTTGCGCCAATAGCCAAAATTAGGAAAGGTGACAATGGCCTCTTTGGCCACACGCTTCATTTCACACAATATCTGTTCAGTATTTTGCATCGATTGAATCGTTTGGCTCAAAACAATGATATCAAAACTGTGATCATTAAAATGAAGCAAACCGGCCTCCAGATCAGCTTGAATAACATTTATTCCTCGCTGCATGGCAGCCAGAACGTATTCGGTATCAATTTCCAGTCCATAGCCTTGGCAGTTTTTATATTTCATTAATGCGGCTAACAATGAGCCATCGGCACAGCCCAAATCAAGCACACTGCTTTCAGGCTGTATCCAGTCAAAGATAAGCTGCAGATCACTGCGTAACGATGGTAGTGCTGAAATGGTGTTCATACCAGCTCCTGTGCAATACGATTAAAATAAATGCGAATGGCGGTTTGATAATGTGGATCTTCCATTAAAAAAGCATCATGACCATTGGCCGATTCCAAAGCAATATACTGCACTGGCTTGTTGGCTGCCACCAAGGCATCAAGAAGTTCACGAGATCTTTGAGGAGAAAAACGCCAGTCACTGCTAAAACTGGCAATAAAAGTTTTGGCTTGAATCTGCTCAACGGCTTTAACTAAATCGCCATCATAATCACGCGCAGGATCGAAGTAGTCCAAAGCCTTCGTCATGAGTAAGTAACTGTTGGCATCAAAAGCATCGGCAAATTTCTCACCTTGATAGCGTAAATAAGATTCAACGGCAAACTCGCTATTGTAATCATATTGGTATTGATCCTGCTGCATCTGACGACCAAATTTTTTTCCTAAACCATCTTCAGCCAAATACGTGATGTGCCCCATCATTCGGGCTATTCTTAAACCACGTCGAGGCAGAAGATTTTGCCGCTGATAATGTCCCTGACAAAAATCAGGATCTGTTAAAATAGCCTGACGAGCTACATCATTGAAGGCTATATTCTGAGTAGATAATTTAGGCGCAGAGGCAATAATTAAGGCATGTCGTAACTTTTCTGGCTGATCGATTGCCCATTGCAAAGCCTGCATGCCACCTAAGCTACCGCCCATTACTGCCGCCCATTGTTTAATCCCTAATCGGTCAGCCAACATAAGCTGACTGTTAACCCAGTCTTTAACCGTTACTAAGGGAAAGTTGGCTCCATACGGTTGCTTAGTTTGCGGATCGATGCTTAATGGTCCACTGCTGCCATGGCAGCCACCCAAGTTATTTAAGCCAACCACAAAAAACTGATCGGTGTCCACAGGTTTACCAGGTCCTACCATGTTATCCCACCAGCCAGGGTACTTATCGGTATGGCTGTGATAACCGGCTACGTGATGATTGCCGGAAAGGGCGTGGCAGATCAACACCGCATTATTTTTTTTGGCGTTAAGCGTGCCATAGGTTTCCACCATCAATTCGAATTGAGGTAAAGTTTGACCATTCTGAAGCTTTAACGGGGTATCAAAAGTGTATTTTTGCGGAGTGACGATACCTACACTATTTATTGCATATCTATCTGGTTTTTCTTTTTCAATACGCATAATGGATTTTCGGCAATGGAAGAAGAATAAATAGTATAGTCCATAGATCAAGTTTTCGGTTCATCAAAACCAAAATTTTTTTTATCCCTTAAATAAACCTCTACAAGAATTAAAATCACATAAAGACCGATAGACTGAAGAATAAAACAAATATAAATACTGCACTTTTCTCATTCGGAATTGTCATAAAAAAGTGCTAATTGATCCCTCATTAACATGATTTTTGATCTACCAAATTTGTTTTTAAGAATGTTGATTTTCAAGGCAATTTATAGAAAGAGCATAAAATAGCATCAATTGCATTACGATAATTTCATGATTTTAAATATGCCTAACAGATTATTTGCCATTATTATCTCTGTTAGCAATGTTTATTTGGCATGATTTTATTGAGTTACCCATTTTATTCGAGCAGGTTTTTCTCATTTAATATCTTAAATGATTGATTCTGCAAAGTAACTCTGGCTGCTCTGTTACTTTTTAATTGATTTTAGCATTGCGATAATCATTTTTATAATAGCTCATAATCATAGTTATAAAATATTGAACATCAATAAAATAGCATTTCAATCAAAAAAATGAATGATGAAATATTTGATCAAATTAAGCAAATATTATAAATTATCACTGTAAGTACAAGTGTTATAGCCATTATTCTCGTTTTAAAATTATATAATTATTATTATTTCAAGTTATTCAAATCAATAATATTGAGCATGAAAATTTTTGCTTAATTTGGCAATTATGTTCAATTTAGCAATATGGTTATTATCTTTTACTACATGCATTTTATGATGACAATTGGGATAAAATGCTACTCTATTTTTCTCTTAAATCTTCCCCGGCTTTGGATAACCCCATAATATGATAACATTTTGAATAAAGAAAATTTCTTCTTTGTGTAGAAAGGTGCTCGATACCCTATAAAGATTAACTTTTCCCTTAGCAATACGTTTTATGAACTCGGCTAAATGATCAGTTCTTTTATATTGAGGCGTAATATTGTTCCGTTTATCTGGTGGGTTTTTTGCTTAATTATTTTATTAAGTCAATTAGCCCCTTTATAAAGGTAAACTTATTCTTCTTTCGCTTCCTTATAATTAGCTGGAACACTATTTGTTAACTTCTTTTCCAATCAGTTTTAGCGGAAAAACCCAAACTTTTCGTAATATTTTATTGGCATCGTATTGCTGTGTTTGATAGGGAGAATCTGCTTTAATTAAACGTCCTGAATATGTATATTCTTTATCCTTAAACACTTCAAAGTAGTGGACACTAACGCCATTAGATTCAATCTCATTGAGAGTTTTATTTTGCATAAAATCTAAACTTTGATCTCCTGTTTGCCCCATTCCTGTATAATGAAGTACATCATCATTCCAAATATCAGTATAAACCGACTTGATATGATTTGTAATCAAAACTAAAGTATGAGTGGTATTGGATTTTCGCATTCCACCTTGTGGGCTACATTTAAAAATATCACATAATTGTTGATTATTTAGAACTGTACCAGGTATTAATTGTTTAATTTGATTATCGGTTGTCGTCATCGTCATTATTCCCCAAACACTTCATATAAATAATATTGACTAATAAGAATTTTTATTTATTTTATCATCGTTTGTATATGAGAGATAACCAAATAAATAGAAATTCATTGTTGCAAACCTATTTGAGTCAAATAGCCAAAAAAGCTTATGATAATTAGCCTAGAATTTTGCATCAATAGAAATCCTTGAAAGAGAAGAAATACCGATGTTAGGAAAGTTATGGCACTTGGGGTTATGTTTTATCCTGATTGGCTGTTTGATCCATTTTTTTTGCCATAAACGGCAAAAATCTGCGTTGCATAAAAGAATGAATCAACTTGCCGCCATTTTAACATTGGTGTCGATCATCACGATCGTGGTTTATTTAAGCTAAACCAATACCGGATTGAAGTTTGAATGAATCCGGTATATTGGATAAAAATTTACCCTGCTATAAATTCACAGCAGGGTAAAATTAAATTTAATCTGAATGACAGTATTAATCAGTTCAGAAATTACAGAAGGTGGTTGATTTCAGCTCTTTCTTCTTCCAGCTCCTGCAGTGTTTTATTGATGCAAGATTGACTGAATTCATCAATTGGCAAATCTTGCACAATTGTGTATTCCCCATTATTGCAAATTAATGGGAAACCAAAGATGATGCCTTCTGGAATACCATACGATCCGTCAGAAGGGATACCCATAGTTACCCATTCACCATTGCTGCCGATGATCCAGTCATGAATTTGATCAATGATGGCATTTGCTGCACTGGCAGCTGAGGATGATCCACGTGCCTCAATAACCGCTGCACCACGTTTACCAACGCCTGGTAAGAATTCATTTTCATACCAGTTATGATCATTGATCATTTTCTCAACGCTGTCGCCTTCAATTGTGGCAAAGCGGTAATCTGCATACATGGTAGGACTGTGATTACCCCACACAAACATATGCTTAATGCTGCTTACAGCTTTACCAGTTTTTGCCGCCAATTGGTGTAACGCACGATTGTGATCCAGACGCATTAGAGCGGTGAAATTTTTAGCTGGTAAATCAGGAGCAGATTTCATCGCGATATAGGCATTAGTGTTGGCTGGATTGCCTACCACCAGTACTTTGACATCACGGCTAGCTACTTTATTCAGCGCCGCACCTTGTTTAGTGAAAATTTCGGCATTGGCCTGTAGCAAATCACTGCGTTCCATACCTTTGCTACGTGGTCTTGAACCAACTAAAATAGCAATATCTGCATCTTTGAATGCCTCTTCGGCTTCGGAACTACCAAATACATCAACCAGCAAAGGAAATGCACAATCCTGTAATTCCATGATAATACCGTCGATTGCCTTTTGAGCTTGTGGTAAATCCAGAAGTTGTAAAATGACAGGCGTGTCTTTTCCTAACATTTCGCCGCTTGCAATACGAAACAGTAATGCATATCCAATCTGTCCACAAGCGCCAGTAACGGCAACACGTACAGGTTTTTTCATATTTAAGTCCCTTTATTTGGCCATAGACGACTATTGATGTTTTTTTATTCTTGCTAAAGAAGATAATGAACAGCAACACCCAAAATTGTGCCTGCGATGATATCAAAAAAACCTTGAAAATTGAATTTAAGCGAATACTTAATTGAGCTAATTTGGATATTTTATTTTAATCTATATCAAAACAAATTAAAAAAAGTAACTTAATTTGTTATTTCAGAAGCAATATAGCTAATAAATTAACAACAATTTACCTTAATAAAATAATTGTAAATATATTTTATGCCCTAAAGCCGTGCCATTACCCCTGATTTAATAGGTCTTGAAAAAAGCTAAATGAGATGAAGTGAATAATAATATTTTGTGTTGTTACGATCAGCTGGATATATGTTGCTAAATAAAAATTATTGAGATTAATGTTAGTTAATAATATTGGCGGTTTCTGCTCCCTGATTTCTGCCGATGGATTTTCTTCGAGCTATAAGTTTGAGGGGAAAGATTAAACCAATAGCATTATAAAAAATCAAACCTTGCGGTGACTGTGAATCAGATAGACATCAATCTACCTCATTATGTTATTGAACAGTTAGAGCGAACCGATGATAAGCTGGTAACCTAGCACGAAAATGATGCCTGAATAAGTGACATTTTGTAATGCAAAAAACGAGAAAGTTTATCTACAGTCGTTTTTTAACTAGATATGTACTGTTCAATTCAGCAGATGTTGAAGAACAAATATCGTAAAAACAAGGATAACAGCTCATAAATACATGGTGAGTGTATCTAAGTACGCACGATTAATTCAGTCTGGATAAACTACCAATAAACATTTTGTCGTGATTAATTTTGCTTTACACTGCAACTAAAGAAGTTTTTTAATTTAAATAAGTAACTCATGCTTGAGTTTTTCAGCCTGCTTAGCAACGATTTAGTTAAATATTTAGAAATGTTTCTTCACCAGAGATCTAGGAATCAATATTGTAGAGGCAATGTTGACTGCCATGGGCTAATGCTGATTTTAGCGCATATTCAATTCAAGTGATTTATGCATATGCATCACAACAGAACGCATTGTCAGAACTAAAATGTCATTATATAGATGAGTTGGATATTAACCATTTGCCTAAATTGTCTACCCACTCGATTATTGAGCATTCATCACTTTTTCCATTGAATTTTGCGCTAATCGTGTGAGTCGAACGAAACTTTTAGTTGCTATTTTAAGCGTATAGTTTTGAACACAAAATATAATAAAATGCTCATTTTTCGATACTTTTGAGGGTTCTTTAATTTTTCTGATCAATGTTATCTAATCTAAAATATGATCTAATGTAACAAAACTACAATCTCCCAAGAATGTAGCATGTTCTCAAATGACAGCAATACAGTTGTTACATGATGAAATAGATCTGTTACCCTAACATACAAACGCACCTGAACACTCTTAGAAAAGCCCAAAAATATGAATAAACAGTAATATGGAATAACCTATCATTAAAAGAGTATTGATAATGGAAAACAATCTAATTGAAGTATTTGGCAAATTAGTAAAAACTAGTCGCGATACTGGTTTAGATATAGTATCGAACTACAAAAATAATATTGAAATTCCTAACAGTCCAGATGAAGAACAAAAAGCACTCATGGAATTAATAAAAACATTAGATGTTGAACAGTTTCATCAATTACATAAAGGGATGAAATATTGTATAGAGCTTTCACTGTTTAAATTGCTAAGCACTATTGAACGTGGCGTAGGCGATTATTCTTTCGACTTATCTATGCAAAACAGTAGTGATAAAACACAATTAGTCGGAGAAAATATTGATAACGAGCTTTCGCTCGAATATTGGAATTGGATTAGTTAATATTGAAATTTATTATGAATTGGTTGGTACAGCACCAAACAATTTCTTATCTCTTTCAGCTCAAAAGCGGAATAAAAAATGAAAAAAAAGATGTGGCTAAGCCACAAATCATCTATTTAATTTGATAGCTTAATTTTTTTATTTTATTCCCGATCTAATTTGAAGTGTTCTCTCAGATTAACCCAATATGGTTGTTTAACATGATGGTATAATGGGCAAGGTATTTTCAAGCGTTACAGATGTTTTAGTGCAGAATATTTTGAGTTGGATAATCCTGTCTTAGGGGTTTAATTGAAGCACAAAAATCATAAGATTGGCTGATCAATATAGGCCTTCATTGACCAGAAAAAACACCGCTTTTTTGAAATCCTTAAGAGCCGTTTTAATCTTTAAAATATGCAAAAGTTAAAGAATGTTGAAAAAATTGAATTTAAGGGGGAAAAATTCTGCGAAAAAATTGCTTTTTAAAACCTATACTTGGTTGTTTATGCTCTTAATTCGAATGTTTATTTTTAACTGAATATTGTATTATTTGGTCTTGTGAATATCGTGACGCGAGTTTCTACTTGGGTTTCACGAGATAGTTAAATTCTTAAATATAGCTTTAGCATGCAACTAATGCTGATCTGTATCAGATAAAATTTTACCTATCTCGGTTATATTCATCGAGTACTGGTTTAAACAATTATGTTGAATAACAGCGTGCTTTCTTAAAGCAAATTTAAGTATATTTACAAACTGATGCTTCATCCCTATGTTTGTGCGTAGAGATCTGGGATCGGTATGTTGATATGCGGTGAGTTTGAATCGGCATTCGGTTCTTTAGTTTTATATTGGTAGGGAATAACAATATTCCTGTTTTAATAGTTTAAGGTAAAAGGGTTTTTACCATGATGGATGAACAAACCAATCTTTCATACTTATATGGTGCTAATGCTCCTTATATTGAGGAGTTGTATGAAAATTATCTGCGAGATCGCAATTCAGTTGATGAATACTGGAAAGATTACTTTGATAAAGTAGCTGCCTTGCCAGGTTATGTAGCTAAGGACATACCGCAATTACCGATTCAGGCTTCATTTACCAATATATCTACACAGCCGCATGGCAGCGCACAGGGTAGTGGTGATGTACACATTCTGCAAAAACAAGTTGCCGTTTTAAATCTAATCAACGCATACCGCACATTAGGTACATATAATGCAGACTTAGATCCGTTAAAACGACGCCAAAAAGAATATATACCTGAGTTGGATCCAGCATATTATGGTTTGACTCAAGCGGACATGAATACCCAGTTTTACGTGGGTAGTGATTTTGCACATAGTCCTAAGTTAGCTTTGTCTGAAATCATCAAAAAATTGGATCAGACTTATTGCGGCAGTGTTGGTGTGGAATATATGCACATCATCAATCCGGAAGAACGTAAATGGGTTCAGGAACGTGTTGAGAACAATATGTCTTCCGGTCAATATACGCCTGATCAAAAACGACGTATGCTGACTCAATTAACTGCAGCCGAAACTTTAGAGCGCTATCTGCATACTCGTTATGTTGGTCAGAAGCGCTTTTCTTTAGAAGGTGGAGAAAGCACCATCGTAGCGCTGGATTACCTGATGCAGAATTGCGGTAGTGTCGGCATCGAAGAAGTTGCTATCGGTATGGCTCACCGTGGTCGCTTGAACGTGTTAGTCAATATTATGGGCAAATCACCGCAAATTTTGTTTGATGAATTTGAGGGTAAATATGCCAATAATTTATCTGGTGCCAGTGGTGACGTAAAATATCACATGGGCTTCACTTCAGATTTGGCTACTAAAAACGGTCCTTTGCATGTATCTCTGGCTTTCAACCCTTCACATTTGGAAATTGTTAATCCAGTCGTAGAAGGTGCTGTACGTGCACGTCAGAAACGTCGTGAAAAAGACGGTCACAAATCCGTATTGCCAGTTTTGATTCATGGTGATTCAGCTTTCTTAGGTCTGGGTGTTAATCAGGCTAACTTCAATTTATCTAAAACCCGTGGCTATTCTACCGGCGGTACTTTGCATATTGTTGTAAACAATCAGATTGGTTTCACAACCTCTGATATGCGCGATATTCGTTCAACAGTGTACTGTACAGATCTGGCTAAAATGGTCAATGCGCCAGTTTTCCATGTAAATGGCGATGATCCAGAAGCAGTAAGTTTTGTTACTGCACTGGCTATGGAATATCGCAGTAAATTTGAAAAAGATGTAGTAGTAGACATTGTTTGCTTCCGTAAATTGGGTCACAACGAAGGTGATGATCCAATGCTGACTCAGCCAATGATGTATAGCAAAGTTCATCAGCATCCAGGTACTCGTGCGGTTTATGCTGATCGTCTTGCGACTGAAAAAGTAGTGACCAATGAGCAGGCTGATGCTTTGATTCAAGCTTATCGTGATGCATTGGACCAAGGTAAGCATGTAGAAGAATTCACGCTACCTAATCACAAAAACAAATACGCAGCCGATTGGTCTGCTTATATCGGTACCAGCTGGAAAGATTCCGTTGCAACTGGTATACCTGAAACTGAAATTAAACGTCTGGCGACTAAATTTACCACCTTACCAGAGGGATTCACTCCTCATAACACAGTGAAAAGAATGCTGGCAAATCGCGTAGCGATGGCAGATGGAACTGCAGCTGTGGATTGGGGTATGGCCGAAACACTGGCTTATGCAAGTTTGGTAACCAATGGTTATGGCGTGCGTATTTCAGGTGAAGATTCAGGTCGTGGTACTTTCTCACATCGTCATGCAGTATTGCATGATCAAAAACGCGAAAAATGTGAAGACGGTGCTTATGTTCCGTTAAGCAATATGAGCGATGATCAAGCTTCATTCATGGCTATCGACTCTATTCTTAATGAAGAAGCTGTATTGGCTTATGAATATGGTTACGCTTCTAGTGCCCCTGATCAATTGACTATCTGGGAAGGCCAATTTGGCGATTTTGCCAATGGTGCTCAAGTTGCTATTGACCAGTTTATTACTTCTGGTGAAACCAAATGGGGTCGCTTGTGTGGTTTGACCGTTATTCTGCCACATGGTTATGACGGTCAAGGACCTGAACACTCTTCCGGTCGTCCAGAACGCTGGTTACAATTGTGTGCTGAAGAAAATATTCAAGTAGTTATGCCTTCTGAAGCTTCACAAATGTTCCATTTATTGCGTCGTCAGGTATTGCGTCCATATCGTAAACCTTTAGTGATCTTCATGTCTAAACGCCTGTTGCGTTTCAATGACTCCATGAGCCCATTGAGTAATTTCACCGAAGGTAAATCTTTCCGCCCAGTAATTGGTGATGAAGTTCAGGGTAATGAAAACAGCGTAAAACGCGTTATTCTTTGTGCTGGACAGGTTTATTACGATATCAATAAAGCACGTTTGGAACGCGATCTGGGCAAAGATATTGCTATTGTCCGCGTTGAACAATTGTATCCGTTCCCATATGACGAAGTTGCTGCTGAATTGAGCCGTTATCCTAACGCCACCGAAATTATGTGGGCACAGGAAGAGCCGAAAAATCAGGGTGCTTGGTATCAGATTGTACATCGTATTCAATCTGTTGCTAAAGATAATCAAAAAGTTATCTTTGCCGGTCGTCCTGCCAGCGCTTCGCCTGCAGTTGGATACATGAGCAAACACACTGCGCAATTGAAGCAGCTGGTTGATGATGCTCTTGAACTGAAATAATTTCATTTAGTTTAAATAACGGTCACCAATCGGTGGTGACCATCTGTTTTTTTAGGAGTAATCCATGATTATTGATGTTGTCGTTCCCATGCTTCCTGAAAGTGTGACTGAAGCCACTCTGATGACTTGGAACAAAAAAGTAGGTGATTTTGTTCAACGTGATGAAAATCTGATCGATCTGGAAACAGATAAAGTTGTTTTAGAATTGCCTGCTCAACAAGCTGGTAAAATTGTTGAAATCATCGAAGCTGATGGTAGCACCGTTACTTCTGGTCAGTTGTTGGCCAAGATTGATACAGCTGCTACTGCAGAAGCCAGTGCTCCTGCTGCTGCCGCTGCGCCTGCGGCAGCTCCTGCAGCTCCTGCTGCAGCAAGCAGTAATGCTCAAGCTGGCGTAGCTATGCCTGCTGCCGCTAAACTGGCTGCTGAAAAAGGTGTGGATACTTCTAGCATTCAAGGTTCTGGTCGTGATGGTCGTGTGTTGAAAGAAGATGTTGCTGCCGCCATTGCTAAAGCGCCAGTGATGACTGCATCTAAAAATACTGCACCTTCTACAGCGGGTAACCGTATTGAAGAGCGTGTACCGATGTCACGTCTGCGTTCTCGTGTAGCTGAACGTCTGTTGCAATCTCAGCATGAAAATGCCATTCTGACCACGTTCAATGAAGTGAACATGAAACCAGTGATGGATCTGCGTAACCGTTATAAAGAGCAGTTCCAAAAAGAACATGGTGTTAAACTGGGCTTTATGTCTTTCTTTGTTAAAGCTGCCGTAGCTGCACTGAAAAAATATCCAGTTGTGAATGCTTCTATCGATGGTACTGATGTGGTTTACCATGGCTATTTCGATATCGGTATTGCAGTAGGTAGTCCTCGTGGTCTGGTCGTACCAGTTCTGCGTGATGCTGATCAGATGAGTATTGCTGATATTGAGCAAGCGATCAGCGATTATGCTGTAAAAGCTAAAGATGGTAAATTGGCTCTGGAAGACCTGACTGGTGGTACATTCAGTATTACTAATGGCGGTACTTTTGGTTCAATGATGTCTACTCCGATTATCAACCCACCTCAATCTGCTATTTTGGGCATGCACGCAACTAAAGAACGTGCTGTGGTTGAAAATGGTCAGGTTGTTGTGCGTCCAATGATGTACTTGGCTTTATCTTATGACCATCGTTTGATTGACGGCCGTGAAGCTGTGTTGACACTGGTAGCAATTAAAGATGCTCTGGAAGATCCTGCTCGTTTATTGTTGAATGTGTAATACTTAAAGTCAACTCGCTGCCAGATGAAGTTTTGTCTGGCAGTTTGCTGATTAGAACAGCTATGATGATGAAAACATGAAGCAATAAAAGCATGTCTATTTCGTCATGGCTGTTTAATCATATTAGTGAAATATAATAATTGAAAGGAATTTCGATGTCTCAATTTGACGTTGTGGTCATTGGTGCCGGCCCTGGAGGCTATGTAGCAGCGATTCGTGCAGCTGAGCTGGGTTTTAAAACGGCTTGTATTGATGCTGGTTTGAATAAAAAAGGTGATGCACCTGCTTTGGGTGGTACCTGCTTGAATGTAGGCTGTATTCCTTCTAAAGCATTGTTGCAGACCAGTGAAAATTATCACGCTGCAGAAACTGAGTTTGCTGAACATGGCATCGAAGTTAAAGTGAAAAAATTCGATGCTAAAAAGATGATCGAGCGCAAAGATGCAATCGTTAGCAAATTAACTAACGGTATCGGCTTTTTATTCAAAAAAGACAAAGTAGAAAGTATTTTCGGTCGCGGTTCTTTGCAGGGACAAAAAGATGGTTTATGGCAGATCGAAGTAGAAGCTAATGGTGCTAAACAAACTGTTTCTGCAAAGCACGTCATCGTAGCAACTGGCTCATCTCCACGTCCATTACCATTGATTGAAATTGATAACGATAAGGTCTTGGATAATGAAGGTGCTCTGAATCTGGAAGAGGTTCCAGGTAAATTGGGTATGATCGGTTCTGGCGTAATCGGTCTGGAAATGGGTTCTGTATGGAACCGTCTGGGCGCTGAAGTGACTATTCTTGAAGCTATGCCAACATTCCTGGCGGCTGTAGATCAACAGGTTGCTAAAGAAGCGTTTAAGATTTTCACTAAAGAACAAAATTTAAATATTCATTTGGGTGTGACTATTAATGCAATAGAAAAAACCAAAAACCATGTGAATGTTAAATATACTTTGAATGGTGAGGAAAAATCAGATTCTTTCGATAAACTGATTATTGCTATTGGTCGTATTCCAAATACCAACGGTTTGAATGCTGAAGGTGTTGGTTTACAAAAAGATGAACGTGGCTTTATTGTGGTTGATGAAGAATGTCGCACTAATCTGCCAAATGTATGGGCAATCGGTGACGTTGTTCGTGGACCTATGCTGGCACACAAAGCTTCTGCTGAAGGTGTGGCTGTGGCAGAACGAATTGCTGGTCAAAAACCGTTTGTTAATATGAGCACTATTCCTGCTGCAATGTATACTCACCCTGAAATTGCCTGGGTTGGTCAGACTGAGGAGCAATTAAAAGCAGCTGGAGTGAAATACAAAAAAGGTCAATCTAGCTTTGCTGCTAATGGACGTGCTTTGGGTATGGGACAAGGTAAAGGTTTCGTGAAAATTTTAGCAGATGCTGAAACTGACCGAGTTCTTGGTGTGCACATCATCGGACCTGTGGCTTCTGAATTGATTTCCGAAGCTGTTATGGCCATGGAGTTTAAAGCTTCAAGTGAAGATATCCGCCGAATTATTCACGGTCATCCAACTTTATCTGAAGCAGTACATGAAGCTGCTTGCTCTATTAAATAAGTCTAATGATTTATTAAAAAACCGCATCTTTGTGATGCGGTTTTTTTTAGTTACAGACTAGGTATTAAATGAATGTGCGCTAGAGAATACATTCTTTTTGATCAGGGTGAATACGAGATTAAATGTCTACGAAGTTTGCGCATAATTAGCTAGATTTTTTTAGTAGTCTGACTCATATTTGGCTTTGTTGTAATAAATACAGATATTTTCTAAAGCCCATGTTTTTGCGATTTTGCTACTTTACGAGTAAATCCAACACGGTATTGAGGATTTTCTGATCTGAATGACTGGCAAACGTCTATGCAAGATGAGTTGGGGAAATTCTGGTCAAACTTATGTGACAGGTCAAAGTAGGGAGGCTTAAGAATAAATATATTATGACGATATAGCATCCTATCAAGTTGGATTTAATGGATTCTGATGACTGGAAGCTATCGTTCCGCAATTAATTATCTAGGTGATCGTTTAATTACGAAAGCATAATAATACAGATCGCGATGTAGTGAAGGGTTTTGAAATTGCTATGTGCAGTTATTCAAATATTACGTCCACACGTGTTTTTTAAGTTACAAACTCCAGTTTATTGATGGATTAAAAGTTTCTGTCTGTAGGTAGATGATATTGCCAAACTTACCTGTTTGCTGCTTGTTGAATTTTTTATTTTCAATTTATTAGACAGTATTTGAGCTATTGGAAACAATCGGCAATATTTCTGATATGGCTTAGTTGTATCTGTTTTCCAGTATCTAATCATTCTGCTGGTTCATGCAAAAATTTCTAAATATTGATGCAACTTTCAGTCTATTGTTGAATGTTAATTTCAGTAGATATATACAATATCTTAAATAGTTATAAATTGAATTATTTCATATTGAATTTGCCTTTATTGCAGTTGAATCATGATTACCATTAACCAAATAAAGTCATCATCAAGTGAGACATTGAAGATGTATGTGACATATGGTTTAGGGTTTAATTAAGCTGCGGCAGTATTTACGCTGAGAAAGAAAGTTCAACGATTAAGAAGCCTGAGACTTATGGGTCAAGGTTTATCTGCTGTTTGCACACGATAATTAGTAATTTTGTCATGAATTACAGAGAGTAGTTCTTGTAATGGATGTTGTTGCGATCGAGCGCAAGCTTTGGCTGGTTGTTGGCAAACTAAACAGGCTCTTGGTTCGATAGACATCATGCTGCGACTAAGGGCTGTGCCGGTATCAGGATTGAATACGTCAATGTCCCACATTCGCCCTAATGGGTGCTGCTGTTCAAGTTCAATCAGTAATTTTTTTATTTCTTTGGCTTCTTTGTCTGCGATAACCCAATAGGCTTCTGCGCCGGTGATTAATGGAAGTTGCTGCTGATGCAATATATGCAATTTATTTTTTTTTGCCACAGATTCAATAGCAGAAACTGCTTGGGTAAATAGCAGTATACTGTCTTCATTCAGTTTTACTTCACCTGGCATGTTGATGGTAAGACAAATTAATGTTGATTGGTATTGCTGTAATAATTGAGCTTGCCGTGTTTGACGCTGTTCTCGAGCTAGTAGGAGTTGTGCAAGGGTAATTGGTGTTGGTGTTATTGTGCCTGAATTCATCTGCGGTCTTTATTTAGGGTTGTGATGAGGTAATAAATAGGCTGCATACCTGTACTGACTAGCGGAGCAAGGTATGCAGCCTGAACTATGGTCGGTTAAGATCAGTCTTGAACTTCACGAACCACGTCAATGATAGAGCCATCACGGTAATGTACGATACCAACGATCTTATCTTTAAATTTGATCGGTTCTGGTTCGGTAGTTAAATCAATGGCGCGTTGATACAGCTCTTCAATGGTCAATACTGGAAGACCAGCATCTTTCAAGCGTTGAGCAACTTCTGGACGATTTGGATTTACGGCGATACCATGATCGGTAACCAATACGTCGATGCTTTCGCCTGGTGTCACGATGGTAGTGACTTTAGAGATAACGGTTGGAATACGGCTGCGGATTAATGGAGCGACGATAATTGAAAGATTAGCGCCTGCAGCAGTATCACAGTGACCACCTGATGCACCACGCATCACGCCATCTGAACCGGTTAGTACGTTAACGTTGAAGTTCAGGTCAATTTCCAAGGCACTTAATATGACGATATCCAGATGATCGCAGGCTGCTGCCTTAGCGGCTGGATTGGCATAATAGTTGGTGGAGATTTCGAAATGGTTTGGATTTTCACCTAAAGAAATACCTGCGGCATTATCGAAGCTCTGGGTATCCAGTAAAACTTTGATTAAACCTTTTTGGTGTAGATCCACAATACTTTGGGTGATGCCACCTAAAGCGAAACCAGCTGTGATGTTTTTAGCACGCATTTTATCTTCTAAAAAGCGTGTACAAGCAGTAGCAGCTGCACCGGAACCAGTCTGGATAGAGAATCCATCTTCGAAGTAACCAGAATGTTCAATGACTTCAGCTGCATAGCGGGCGATCATCAGTTCACGAGGGTTGCTGGTGATACGTACGGCACCCACGCTGATTTTGGTTGGGTCACCAACCTGATCAACTTTAACAATGTAGTCAACCTGATCCTGACGGATACTAGCAGGGTGGTTTGGATAAGCAACAATTTCTTCCGCCAATAAAACCACTTTTTTGGCATATTGCGCATCAACCATGGCGTAACCAAGCGAACCACAACGAGATTTGCCGGTTACGCTGTTGGCGTTACCAAATTCATCCGCGGTAGATACGGCTAGGAAACTAACGTCCAGATTAATGACGCCATCTTGAATCAGTTTAACCCGACCACCGTGTGAATGGATGTGTACGGGATTTTCCATCAAACCGTGAGAAATGGCATCGGCCAATTTACCACGCATACCTGAAGTATAAATCTGGGTGATGACACCTGATTTGATATGTTCAATCAGGTAATCATTACAAGATAATAATGAGCTTGAAGCCAGGGTCATGTTTTTGAAACCCATTTTGGCCAAGATGCCCACTACCAGATTGATGATTTTGTCGCCTTCGCGGAAAGCATGGTGAAAACCAACGGTCATACCATCTTTCAACCCAACTTTTTTAATTGCGTCTTCAATACTCTCACACATTTTACGCTGGTATTTTTGCTCTGTATCAGCAAGATAGGGCGTAGTGGTGTTAGCACCGCTGAATGCGGTCAGACCGGTAATTTGCGGATATTGTTCTGCAATGGAATCGATTATTTTAGTCATAGCTGCTCTGATATTAATGTAAAAGATTATATTGGCTTGCCATTTCCAAAACCATTCTGGCATGAGTGATAATAGGAGCATCAATCATTTTGCCATTTAAGGAAACAACACCCAGTCCTTGCTGTTCAGCTTCTTCCGCTGCCTGAATGACTGCTTTGGCATTGGCAATTTCTTTGGCTGTAGGAGCATAAACTTTATTTAACAATTCGATTTGACGAGGATTGATGAGTGATTTACCGTCAAAGCCAAGCTGTTTGGATTTGGTTGCTTCTTGGATGAAGCCTTCATCATTGTTAACATCCCCAAATACGACATCATAAGCCTGAATTTTGGCTACGCGGGCAGCATGCAGAACGGTACAGCGAGCATAGAATAGTTCGGTACCATCACCACGGGCACTACGCATATCAACCAGATAGTCAAAGGCAGCCAATGCAATACCCACCATACGTGGGCTTGACTGAGCAATAGCCAATGCGTTAACCACGCCCTGTGCAGATTCAATGGCTGCAATGATTTTGGTAGAACCCACTGGACGAACACCAGTTTGTTCGATTGATTCAATCAGTTTTTCCAGTTCTTTTACGTCTTCAGGTGTATGTGTCATAGGTAAACGAACCACGTCAACACCTGCGCGAACTACTGCTTCAACGTCGTCTTTGAAGTATGGAGTATCAAGAGCATTGACACGAACCACTGTTTCAATACCGTAACGTTGGTAAACCCCCATTTTTAATGTCTGAGCAACTAACAGACGCGCGCTGTCCTTTTCAGAAACGGCCACGGCATCTTCCAGATCAAACATTACAGAATCCGGACGATAAACGAATGCAGTGGATAACATAGCTGCATTAGCGCCCGGTAAAAATAGCATACTGCGACGAACTTTACTCATAATACTTGACTCCAGTTCAGGGTCGGATTTTCTAATGATCGTTGTACTGCACTTTGCACGCGGGCTTTGATGACACAGTCAAGCGCACCGCGATCTTCGATGATGAACAGACCATCTGAAACACCTAGATCCTGTAAGGTCTGATCTACAACATGTTTGATTTGGTGACCAAACTGTTTATGAACATCGCTGTTAATAACAATTTCTAACCCTTGATTGGGTTCCACTTTAACCAGCAGATCGCTGGACTCAAGTGTTCCCGAAAGGGCAGGTTTTTCAATTTTCATTTGTTTACCTCATATTGAAGGCTTGTTAAGAAATGCTGAAATCATTATTTTTTAGATACGACCATGTGCTTGGTGGTACTAAATTCTCAATGGCCGCATAGTTTTTTTCCGCTAATAATTTGCGTACTCTGGATGCTGAAACAGCATCACCATCAATCTCTAAGCGTTCCAGTTCATGTACGGCAATCGGTGGGGCGGTTGAGGCAGTGGGGCTGTCCAACCATTTATGCATCGCTTGATTGTAGGCAGAGGTGACCACGCTATAAGGCTCTGTACCGACGAAACGTTGGGTGATGTTTAAAGTAGGAGCAATATAATTACGGAACATGAGTAAATCGACCGCCAAATAGGCTTGTTCAATTTGCTGCGCAGTTTTTAAAAAGTAGGTTGGGAAGGTTGCGCGGGAAATGAGATATTCCGATCCTAAGATCACGCTAACACGTGATAAATGTTGTACACCCTGACAAACTAAATCATAACGAACTTTGGTAGGAAACAAGGAAGCATCTTCACTCACAACAAATATATATAGCCAAGGTACCTGTTTTAATGCCTGTTCAACCAAATACAGATGTCCACGCGTGAACGGATTGGCATTCATCACTATAGCACCGGCTTGACAGTCTTGTTTTAAAGCAGATAACTGCTGACAATACCGTTTGATGCCCACAGGAGTATTTTCCATAATAACTAAAGTATCTGGAACAGTTACCAGTGGATAAAAACCACATTGACGAAAAAGGACTTCGTTATGTGGTTTGGTGTAAAGAAAGAGCTTATTGTAACCTTGTTTTGCAGCAAATTTTTGAATATATTCGCATAATTTGAGTGAGAGCTGGCAACCTTGATAGGATGGCAGCATGGCTACACATTTAATAACGTTGTGATCTAAACCTGCGCAGGCGATAAGCTGGTCGTTGTGCCATCCAACCAGCAGTGTTTGAATTTGGCTATCATATTCCAGATCAACCTGAGCAAGCAGTTTGCTTGCCTCAGCAATGACTGCTGGTTTTTTTGCCGGATCAATAAATTCAAAAACGATATCTGTGGCTGCGAACATTTAGATTACTCGTTAGCAATAGTATTGGTTAAATGACCGATTTTATCAATAATCACTTCAATTTTATCACCGGCTTTTAAAAACAATGGTGGGTGACGTTTTTTTCCTACACCACCTGGGGAACCGGTAATAATGACATCACCCGGTGAAAGGCGGGTAAAAGTGCTGATGTATTCAATGATAACGGGTACTTTATACACCATATTGCCTAAAAAATCATGCTGAACGCGTTCACCATTCAAAATAGTTTGAATTGAAAGGTTTTCTAAGTCTGGCACTTCATCAATTGTGGTTAGACAAGGACCGAATGCGCCAGTATTGAGCCAGTTTTTGCCAGCTGTAAACCATTCATATTGCCAATCTCGAACAGAACCGTCCATGTAACAACTATAACCTGCTATGTACTGTTGTGCATCAGCTGCTTTAATCCGATGGCATGGTTTACCAATGATGACAGCCAATTCGCCTTCATAATCGAATTCTTCAGTAAACGGAGGTTTGATCACTGGTTGAAGATGACCTACCTGAGTATCACTGAAACGGGTGAACAGTGTCATCGCGCTTTCTGTGGCAGAAAATTCTTTCCGTTTCTCTTTATAATTCATCCCAACGCACAAAATTTTGTTTGGATTGGGAATGACTGGTAAAAAGGTCACTGAGTTAGTGGGAATTACGGAATCTAATGGATATTCTTTTGCTAATGCAAGGGCATCCGGATCGCTAATCAAAGATTTTAAATCTGGATATTTATTACCAAAATGCACGGAAAGATCAGTAATACCTTTTTCGTGCATCACGCCGTAACCAGGTTTACCAGAGATAAGGTAACTGGCTAATTTCATATGTGCTCCTAGATGTATGATTTATATCATCCATTTAACCTATTCCTTACTCAGTTAAGGAATAGGTTATTTTACTCTTTGCTGAATTTTTTAATCAGTCTTTAAGAGAGCGGATTGATGTAAGACAAAAAATTACCTAATATAAGTAGTGAAAGTGAAACATTGATTGCTCCACCAATACGGGTGGCTATCTGAGCAAAGGGCATTAATTCCATGCGTTCAGCTGCTGTCAGAATGGCCACATCACCAGTACCACCTTGTCCGCTTTGGCAGCATGAAATCACTGCAGTATCAATTGGATACATGCCCATTTTTTTGCTGACAAAAAATCCTGTTGTAACCAATGAAATGACGGTAGACAGGATAACAATGATGTTAGTTACGGTGAAAGCATCAACGATTCTTTGCCATGGTGTAATTGCAACGCCGACAGCAAAAAGAATTGGATAAGTGACGGAAGTTTGGAAAAATTTATAAACGACTTGAGAACCACTCAATACTTTGGGTGAAACGGCAGAAGTTAATTTAACCAAAATGGCGGCGAAAAGCATACCAATCGGTGCCGGTAAGCCAATCAGTTTATGTAATATCATGCCGACCATATACAGCATGGTCGCTAATAAAACGCCACTGGCAAAGGTGGTGACGTCATTAGTCACTTCAATTTTAGCGTGTAATGAAACATTATCCGCATCACCAGCAGGAAGAATTTTGCCGTTACCAGTCAGGTGAGGATATTTTTTGCCGATGCGATTTAAAACACCTGCACATAAAATACCCGTCAAACCACCAAGCATAACGATAGGTAGCACCTGACCAAGTGCATCACCTTGCTGCATACCCAGTATGGAGGCATAGCCCATTGATAATGGGATTGCGCCCTCACCAACACCACCGGCCATAATGGGCAGAACTAGGAAGAAAAATGTATAGGATGGACTCAAGCCAAGAAGCGTACCGATTAAGACGCCGGTAAGCATCCCCACAATTTCACCACATAACATTGGGCCAAATATTTTCAAAAAGCCTTTAATCAATGTGTTTCTATCCATGCTCATAATACTGCCGACAATGATGCAGCAGATATATAAATAGAGAATGTGGGTGCTTTTATAGAAGGAAGTGGTTGCCGTGACGATTGGCTCCGGCAGTATTTTGTAAAATACCAGTGCAGAAGGAATGAATGTAGCACAGATTGCCGCTGCACCCATTTTACCGACGATTGGTAAGCGCTTGCCAAATTCACCGCACAGAAAACCGAAAAAGGCACAGGTTACTACCATCACTACGATGTCTGATGGAAGTTTGTCGCCTAGGAAAACTTCAGTAAATATCAGCAGACCGGCAAATATAAAGAATGGCAGGGGAATGATACCGACTTTGTAGTTATCCAGTATTCGCCACCAGCCTGTGGGCCAGAATCTGGTATTTTGTTCAAGGACAGCATTGTCTGAAGTTTTTTTGGATGAATCCATATTACTTTTCTCCCGTTTAATAACAATTAAACAAAATTGAAAAAGTTGGCTACACGATTAACCAAGTACGGTAAGCTGGCCATGCGAACAATACTGAGTTTTCAAGCAGCAAGAAAAACACTTGTATAGTTAAAGCTATGAATGTTCTCAATTAATAGCGGCGGATTTTAACATTCCAATACGTCACTATTTGTTCAAATTAGTCACTTAAATAAGTGATTAAGCAAAAAAAATTCAATATCCCAATGTAGTAGTACGGTATTAATGTTTTTATGTCTCGGTTTTCAAACTATTATGATTTTTGCATAAATTATTTAATGCAAAGTATGAAAATAATAATGCATATATGTAATAGTATTTAATGCTCTGATAATATCTCTATTTCTCTGACTAGTTAGTAACTTAGCCGATAATTGCTTTTCTTTCAATTAAATTTACTTTGAAATTTTAATTTAGGCAATGATTAATCAGGAAAATGGGCTAGAAACCATGTGACAGCGATTAAGTCTGCGCTACCACCGGGACTAAGACGGCGTTGATTCATTTGTTCATCAAAAGCGATTAACTTTTCTATTCCTGCTTGGTTTAACGCACCACCATTATTTAATAATTGCTTTGCTTGAGATTGTACCCAATCCAATCCGGCTAAACCGCCGCGGTGCACAATGTTGGTATCTGGATTGTTGGCCATGAGTGTCAGCAAGGTTTGTAACAGACTGAAGGTTTCGTTGTATCCAAGATCTAAACACTGACGATAGCATGGTAAAGCCTTGTCTCTAATCAGTTGATAGCCGCTTTCTGCTTCACCTCGTGCACCAGTAAGCTGAAACTGGTTAAATAAACGCTCTCCAGCTGTCTGAGCATTATTTTGATGCAGATCTTTAGCGACCAGACCACGACACATTTCTGATACTAATGTGGTGATGCTGGTCACGGTGACTGGTAACTGATTGCCTTGTAGTCGTCCAATAGAGGACAGTAGTAAAACAAAAGCAAAAATAGCACCTTTATGGGTATTGATGTTGTTGGTAGCCTGAAACATCTTTTTTTCCGCTTGCTGACCAATCAGGCGTAGTTGTGAAAAGAAAGGTTCCAGCGGCATACACGCATGTTGGAATCCGAAATGAAGAGTTTCAGCTAAGAAGGGGGTGATGGCTTCAATACTCTTCAAAAAGGTATTGAGATCCATATCTTGGTGTGCACCGTTATTATCCTGATCAACCAAACCGGGTTTTGGCGTGAGATAGATTTCTTTGTATAGGGCTTCTTGAGCCAAATTGGCAATGGTTGCAAAAGAATTAGGTGACACTTGAATAGGTTTCATAGCGGATGTCATTGTCGTGAAGTTAGGAGCGGCAGAGGAGAAGCATTATAAGATAATTTGTTGCTTAGAAATGGATTTAGATTAAGGTTCATTTTAGGCAAGGGAATTATGTCATTTGAATTTTAGCATTGCTATTAAGAATTTAATAAATTTAAATGCGCATGCTATACACCTATTGATAATACATGAATTAATCGGTCAACGAGGGAATAAGGGTTGAGTTTGGCGAATACTTCCTGAAAGAGCGTGAAGGTTTAAAATTTGATTAAGGAAAAATGCTGCAGAATAAAGACAATATCTAATTTGCTGCAATTTCTTATCATTTGAAAAAAAGATCTGTTAAATGGTATTTTTTCAGCTGTTAAATTATTTAGTTTAGAGTAGGGGAAGATATTTTTTACGTAAATAAGAATATCTGAATTGAATGGAATATTTATGTATGACTATGGGATTGTGATTATTCAAAACATAATGATCAATGTAAACAGCATTTAATGGGCCAGTATGATGCTGTTTACATTAATCCATGGTTGAGATCGGCTTTTAGCTTTCCCA